>JAJFHC010000001.1 GCA_021775835.1 Hyphomicrobiales bacterium
CGGCGGTCCGACCGTCCCACCACAAGGAGAATTGTACTATGTTAAAGAAATCGCTTATCGTAGCGGGCGCCGCACTTGTCATGATGCAGGCTGCTGCTCTGGCCGATTCACCTGGCGACCTCAACGATCTCGAAATCGCTCATGTGGCCTACACCGCGGACACTATCGACATCCGCTACGCCCATCTTGCACTGGCGATCTCGACTAACCCGAAAATTCACGAGTTCGCCCGCACAATGATCCGCGACCATAGCGCGGTGAATGAGCAGGCATTGGCGCTGGTGAAGAAGCTCAATGTTCAGCCGCAGGACAATTTCTTCAGCCGGCAGCTGAACGAGAATGCCGACAAGCTGATTGCCGAGATGAGCAAGCTCAGTGGAGCGGCGTTCGACAAACGCTATGCCGAAAATGAGCTCGGCTATCACGGCGCGGTCAACAAACTGGTTGAAAAGACCTTCATCCCGAACATCAAGAACGCCGAAGTGAGAGCCCTGTTCGAAGACGCACTGGCCATCTTTAAGGTTCATCAGGAGCACGCGGCGATGATGGTCAAATCACTGCTGCAACGCCAGTCGCAGAAGCAGTAAGCGTCGATGCTGATTTCACTCAGATCAGCAGTGGTTGTGGCAGCTCTGGCTGCCTCGACCATTGCAGCTTCACTGGTTTCCGCTGGCTCAGCGGACAACGCGCCGCAGCGTCATGTCGTCGAGATCCAGAAGCTCAAGTTTGTTCCGGCAGAACTGGAAGTCTCCCCCGGCGACACGATTGTGTGGATCAACCTGGATTTCGTGCCCCACACAGTCACGGCGACGGACAAGAGCTGGGATTCGAACACCATGAAGAAAAAGGATGAATGGGAGATGGTTGTCGGCGCTGACACGCCCGGCGCCTACTTCTGCCGGTTTCATCCCAAGATGAAGGCCATGCTGAAGGTCGTTCAATGACCCAACGCCGGGACTTCCCCTACAAATCCTGCAAAGGAGGAAACATCATGCACACTCCAAAGACACGTTCCCCATTGGCTCTGTTCGCCTTGATTGCACTGTTTGCGTTCACCCTCGCCCTGCCACAAACCGCCCTGGCTGCAGATAAGTCACTCTACGAGCGACTGGGCGGCTATGACGCGGTTTCAGCGGTAGTGGACGACTTCGCGGCGAAGCTTTTCGTCGATCCGGACGTTGGCAAACGCTTTTTCGGCATGAGCGATGACTCCCGTGAAGGCTTCCGGCAAAAGAACAAGAACCTCGTCTGCAAGGTCACCGGCGGCCCCTGCAAAGTGATCAGCCGTTCGGCCAAAGTGACCCATGGCGGCCTCGGCATCAAGGCCAGCGAATTCAACATCGTTGTCCAGCATCTCGTCGATACACTCAACAAGTTCAACGTGCCTGAAAAAGAGCACAAGGAACTCTTGGCCATTATTGGAAGTCTGAGACCTGATATCGTGGAGGTTGAAGACGAGTAGTCCGCGCTGGGGTCGCTGGACACGAACACGCAATTGACGACGTCCGCGTGAAACAAATTGACTAACCAACAGGTCCGATTGACGGGTGTCGTTTGCTCGTCGATCGGCCCCTGTGTGCATGGGGGTTTCTCTTTCGCTAGAATTGCGATTGTAGCGCGACCGGCATTTCAGCTATGAGCTCTTTTCGTTCGTGCGGCGAGAATACGCGTACGGCGATTTATGGCACAAAATCCCCGTTCCATGGCCAACTTCGACACGTCTCAAGTTGGATGAAAACAGGACGCTCACAGGCGTACATTGGCTTGGCCGCATCCATGAGAGCACGTTCCGGCGACTGCAGACCCAAGCCAATCCCGGACCCATGGGGGTCCGTACCCGCCCCCTACCCCTGCGACAAGGCTGTCCTGACGTGATCGGGAACCGGAACCGCGGCAATGCCGTCGGGGCGGTTAGGGTCGGACATGGCCCAGACCCTGATTTCCTGGCCGGTTGCCAATTCGTCGGCGCCGCGCCGGAAGACGTGCTTCATGGTGAAGGATTTCGTGCCGAATTTCTCAACCTCGCTGATCAGCTCGATCGTGTCTCCGAAGAACGCGGGCTTCTTGAAGGTGGCACCGCTCGACACCAGCACGCAGCCGCGGAACGACGAGGTGCGCACCAGTTCGGCAAACGGAAAACCAGCCTCCTCGAGCAGATGGTGCGTGCCGTTGTCCATCCACACATAGTAGTGGGGATTGAAGATGATCTGTGCGGGATCGCAATGACACCATTCGACACGGATGCTCTGTGTTGACTGCAGCATGTGATTTCCTCAGTTGGTGAATGCGGTCATTGGCGTCCGGCCTGGGAGTCCTTGTCATGGTCCAGGAGAGCGAACAACAATTCGCTGATCCGACCGGCCACTTCATCGCGCAACAACGTGCGGCCGCTGGAGCGCGGTAGTCCTTCAGAGGCACCGTCCAGGGTTGACCATTCCGGGTGCGCGCGCATGCGCCGGATATCGGGTTTGAGGGATTGCCAGGTCTCCGCTCCCTGGCGGTCGGCGGTGCGATCGTTCAGCCGGAGCGGGTCCTGGCTGGCATGGCCGCGCCTGAACAGAGCTTCGACCAGACGGGCGTTGCGGATGATCAGCAGGTGCAAGGTGGCGTCGTCCACACGCAGCTGGGTTTCGCCGCTGAGCCGCGCCAGAACATCGCGGCCCTTCTCGCGCGCGGCACCGATGGCCGCCCCGATGACCGCACCGGTCGCCGTGCCGACCCCGAGCGTCACACCGGCGGACAGGACGTCAACGGCAAGGCCCGCCGCTGCACCTGCGGCCGCCGCCGATCCCGTGCCGAGGCCGAACTGCTTGAGCGCCTCGGGGCTGAAAGGATCGAACCCCCAGGCACCGTTGCGCAGCGGCAGGGCGTTGTGGGAAAAATCGTGATCGTCGAACTCGTGAAGCGCCAGCAACTGGGCAATGAAATCCTGCTCGCGGCGGCGCACCCGGGCTTTCAGGTCCTCCAGAACCTCTGTGGACTGGTCGTCGGCGCCGGCTTGCGTGACGACGGTACACGCCGACGCATCGATCAACAGGTCGGCAATCAGGTTTGCGGAGGCCTTTATCCGGACCGTCCTCTGGCTCGACACATGCTCCACGATCCGTTCGATGGTCGGCCTATAGGCGGCAGCCAGAACCTTCAAGGTTTCGAACAGCCTGAGTTCGCTGTCAAAATCCAGGACCATGGTGTCGAATTCGGCAACCGCATGCATGTTTGCCCGGGCAAGCTGTTCACGCCAGACATCGGTGCGGGCAAAGTTGGACGCCACGAAATTTAGAACCGGCACGATCGGAATGGCGGTCCGTCCCAGGACTTCCAGTTCGTCCCTGTGCTTGCCCAGCACGCGGTCGCGCGCATCGATGACATAGAGACCCACGTCGCATTGCAGCAGGTGGGACAGGGTTTTTGCCTCCTGGGTGAAGGCGCCGTCGGCTTCGTCGCTGTCGACGAACCGGCGCAGGGTGTCGGTCCAGTCGAGACCGAGGTTGCCGCGCATGCGGTCGAGCTTTTCGAGCAGGCCGATGGAGTCTTCCAGACCCGGCGTGTCGAACAGTTCCACCAGCGGTTCCCCGTCCACCATCAGGGCCGCTCCCTCCACACGCCTGGTCGTGGCCGGGCGGTTGGAGACCTCGCCGAAACCGGAATCGCGGATGAGCGTGCGCATCAGTGACGTCTTGCCGGTGTTCGTGTGGCCGACCACGGCGATGCGCAACACCCCGTCCTTCATCGCCCCGCCTCGCGTTTCTGCGCTGCCTGATAGCGGGTGTGGACCCGGTCCAGCCAACCTTGCGTCCCGGCCAAGGTGGCGAATCCCCCGTCATCGCCGCCGCTGTCTTCATCGTCACCAATGGCATCGTCGATCAGGCGGGTAATCGTCACTTCATCGTAGCCTTGCGCGTCCAGGACCAGCGAGAACAGCACGGCCGACCGCACGGCATCGGTGCCCCAGGCAGGCGCCGTGGTGGTCTCGGGCGCCTTGCCTTCGCGGCTGGGGAGCACGGCGCTCAGGGCCGCCCCTGCCCCCGCCCAGAGCGGCAGGGCGGCAATCGCCATGGGGCTTGCCAGGGTTGCGGCGGCTATGCACCCAAGAGAGCCTGCCAGCGCGCCGGCCAGCAACCATCGCGGATCGGCCACAAGGCGGCCCGGCAATATCCCTGTCATCATGTCGGCACCCGCCTGCAGCCGCGTGCCAAGGCTTGATACATCGATATCGAGCTTTTCTCCAAAAGACAGGAAACCGCCCTCCTTCCCATCTTCGTCATCTTCGCCACTGTAGAGCTGCGCGATCCGGCGATGCAATTCGGCCTGTTGTACATGGCCCGGCTCAACCTGCCCGTCCTGCCAGACAGCGTACTCCTCGAGAATCAAGTCAAAACATGCGCGCAGGCGATTGCCGGATGCTTGGACCTGCTCATTGCCTTCGCCACTGGCCAGGCTCGCAAGCCGCGCCCGTGTCACTTCGGTCAGATGGTCGAGATCGATCTCGACAATGTTTTCAGGTTCAGGGAAAAATTCCGCGGCCATGGACCGCCAGTCGGACACCCTGAGCGCCACATCGCTGGCATGAGAGCGTTCACGAAAGGCACCGCCATCGGTGAGCACAAGCGTCGCCGGCACATCGATGCCGCCCAGGACCTGCTCGAACTGGGCACGCAATCCGCGGTCGGGCGTGGTGAGCAGCGAGCCCACAAAGATGATCTGCCGCGGCACCGCTTGCGGGCTCTTGAGAGTATCGAGGACGCTTCGCAGGTCGTGGCCGGAGTCGATGCACCCCAGATCGATCAATCCCGGCTCGCCGATGTCCGGCGGCCAGCCCGTGGCCGGGCGCTCGATTTCAAGACCGAGCACGGCGACCGGACCGTCCGGGTTTGCCGTTATCCGGTTGACGTAGACCGCTGCACGGCCAGCGCCATGTGCCGGCATGGCACCGGCACCGGCGTCGGCATAACCGCCCTTGCTGGCATGGGGCATGAGGCGGGGTGCCAGTTCGGCAAAGCCCGGCGCTGCCGTGTCAAGACGATGGCCGCGGCGCGCGCGCCTGCCCATGACGAGGCAGAAGACCAGCAGGACAAATCGCGGGATCAGGCCGTAGACCGCGATCGCGCCGAAGAGCAGGCCCGCCCAGGCATCACGGTGGGCCACAGCACCGGGGTTGGCTCCTGTAGCCTCGCTCGCCATGACGGCTGCAACATTCGGCACGGGAAATCCCAGGAGCCCAGGCAGAATGGACAGAAATTCAGTCAGAGGCACGAAGAAGGAACTGGAGAGAATGGTGGTTTCCCACACGAACGCATAGCTCTTGGTGCTCAACTGAAAGACCGTCAGTCCCAGAGCCGCCACAAGGAAGGCCAACCAGAGCCCGTGGGTGATCACGCCCACAGTCCAGCGCCCGAGCGCAGAGCGGAAGAGGACAGAGATCGTGGCCGACAGGACAGCGACCTGAATGCCCGAGCGTCCGGCCCAGAGAACGAACTTCTGAAGAACTTCGCGCGCTATCGACCCCAACAGACCATTTGCGCCGCCCGAGAACACGAACAGGGCCAGCCAGGCCAGCAGGGCCAGAAACTGCAGCCCCAGGAGCGCAAAAAGCAGGGTGAAAAAATTGAGCTGCCCATGTTCGTCTGGGGCAAGGGCTGCCTGTACGGTGGCCGCCCCTGCCAGTGCGGCCAGACCGGCCAGCAGGCCGAGACCGACGGCAAACAGAAGCCGGACGCGCTCCAGGGCTTCCGAATAGTCGGCAAAGTCGTGACGGGCCCGGGTCCGCGCCAGAATGCGGTGTTCGAGATCGCCGCCGGCCTGGCGGGCAGCGGCATCGGCCTGGGCATGCGTCCGGGCGTCGGCATGTCCGGCCGTTGACGGGCCGTGCGTCCGTGCCGCTTCAGACAACAGACGGAGTGAGAAGTCATCCATGATGGGGACCAGATCGGTTTTCCCGGCTATGCCGTGTGTCGCCTGCCCGAACCACGCCGGTGGTCCGGTTGCCCAGACAGGGCATGGGCGATACTGGTTCAACGTTCCACACGATTACTTCGCCTCAATTCCAACCGTCGCGATAAGGAGCCAGCTGCTTCAGCCGTCCCACAGCGCCCTGTTAGCCGCCGAACAATGTCGATGAATACCGGCAGAATCACACGAACACAAGACAAGGCCGACCCCCGGTTCCCGGAACGACACATGAACGGACAAAGAGACGCGTGAAGGGAAACCATCGCGTAATAATTGCGCTTTGTTCTGTTAACCCGTCTGACTGTCCGTGTAATCCAATTTTAATCAATATTCGCGAATATGAGGACTTGCACACCGGGACGAGGGAACACGGGTCCGCAGGTGCGCAAAAACCGGGGCACTTTATGACCGTCGTCGACTTTGAAAAGCTGTCGGACAGCGAACTGCGCGATGTTTCAACGGACGTTTTCGTAACGACCCTGAAATCCCTGCCGCATGACGCCATCAAGCAACTGCACACCAAACGCGCGTTGACCGAGGCACAATCCGGCGTGATCGCCGCTTTCCTGTCAATGGCCCCGCTTATGCCGACTGCCGACCCGGCAGCACCGGCAGCCGAATTCATCGATGACGAATTGTTCGCCGACGACGATACGGTATCCGAAGCGCCACCTGAGCCGCCCGAGCCCGCGCCCGAGTCACAACCCGAACCGGCCGCATCAGAAGCCACGCAGGCTTCAGACAACTACAAGCCCCTGAAGACACGCATGCTGGCCTGGTGGCATGGCACGGACCCAGGCCTCAAGCCAGTCAGTGTGGAGGAAAACGACCTGCAGGTGGACGAAGGGACCGGGATCCAGGATCCCAACGTTTCCTGGTCGCCAACCAAGATGAAGGCAGCACAGGCGGTCTGGGGCGAGAGTTTTATCGAGCCCGGCAGCGCATCGCTCGTGCGCAAGATCATGGGGCCGGTTGCCGCCGAACCGGCGCATACCATCCTGGACCTGAGCGCAGGCCTGGGCGGCACGGCGTTTCACCTGGCCAAGGAGCTGAACCTGTGGATGGAGGCACTGGAGCCCGAGCGTGAACTTCTGGAAAAGGCCCGCGACCTTGCGAAGTCGTTCATGCTGACCCGGCGGGTGCCGCTGCAGATTGTCGACTACTCGACCTTCAGGCTGGCGGCCACGAAATACGACATCATCTATTCGCGCGAACGCCTGTTCGCGTATCCGCAAAAGGGGCGGATCATCAAACAGGCCGCCATGGGCCTCAAACCCAACGGGCAGATTCTGATCACCGACTACATGCTCAAGGATCCCAATTGTGAAAGCGAATCCTTCCAAACATGGAAGGCCGCCGAATCGAGCAAGATCTTTCCCTGGACCAGTGAGCAGTACCTGGACAAACTGCGGCAGGAAGGCTTCAAGATCCGCGCGACCCACGATCTATCTGAGAACATCCTCGAAAAGATCCACCAGGGCTGGCACAAGTTCGTCAAAACGCTCGACAGCAGCAAGGTCGACCGCCAGTTCGTCAGCCAGGTCATCAAGGAAGGCGAGGTCTGGCTTGCCCGCGCCAAGACCCTGGAAACCGGCGACGTGCAGGTGCTGAGAATTCACGGTACCAAGTCGCGGTGAGCGTTGGGGGGCTGAGGGTAACCGATTGCCTGGTCGCGGAACTCCGGTATCCCTGTCCAAGACCCGCTGCGGCAAATCGAACCTGAAGTGTTGGACAGTCACGCGCCACAGTTGACGTTGGAATACTTAGCAGCGAATGACGGCTTCGAGCCCACTTTGCCAAAATTCCGTAACGCAGCAAATGGCTGCTCTAATCAGATCAAACCTGCTGATTTAGCGAATGGATCTCGGCTAGCGTCCTTGTGCCATTCGTACTCACAGCTCTTGGCTAATTCCTTGGCCATGTCCATCCCAAACAAATCTGCCATGACCGCCAGCGCCATATCCATTCCTGCTGAAACACCAGAAGACGTATAGAACTTGCCGTCTTCTACCCATCTTGCCTCTTTCACCCATTCGACGTGCGGAGCAAGATGAACCGTTTTCGTGAAATCGAGTTTGTTGGTTGTTGCCTTCCGACCATCCAGAACGCCGGTCATCCCCAACAGCACAGTTCCAGTGCAGACAGCCATCACCCGTTCTGCGTTTGCAGATGTCTTGCGGATCCACTCCATCAATTCTTCATCTTTGCTTTCGATCAATGCTGAATCGCCGCCGGGAATTAGCAACAGGTCATAGTCGTTCTTTTCAGATAGCAGCCTATCTGGAACGATCCTCTGACCATGAACGCTTGCCACCGGATCGCTTC
>JAJFHC010000002.1 GCA_021775835.1 Hyphomicrobiales bacterium
AGATACGGTCGCCTTCGCCGGTCAGAATGGCCACGCGAAGATCGGGATCGTCGCGCAATTCAGCGAACGCTGCACCGAGGTCGCGGCTCATCTCCATGTCAATGGCATTGACCTTCGGCTTGTTGAGCTTGACCTCAAGCACTCCGCCTGCGCGCGTAACCTCAACGTGAGCCATGGCACTGTCCCTCATATCAATTGTTCCGGCACGCCACCGACGTAACGACCGCAAGGCGATGATCGGGAAGAACAAGCATGATAGTTTCAATTAAATCGACAGTTGTTGTTCTTTCTCGCCATCAAATTCACATCCATGCGTTGCCCGGCCCCCGCGCCGGGGTCTCCTCGTCACACCGGCGAAAGCCGGTGTCCAGGGGAATTATCGCCAGATCTCGCATGGTCGCCCATGGATTGCGGTTTTCACCGCAATGACGAAGGACAAGCACGGTGAATCAGATTGAGTGCAAGCCGGATTAATCAAGCAGGTCTTCTTCAAAAGGATAGGTGTTGAGCAACTCGTAGCCGTCGTCGGTCACCAACACCTGTTGCTCAAGCTTGACGCCGTCCCGCTCACCAACCGCGCCCATATAGCTTTCGACGCAAATAACCATGCCCGCTTCAAGCGTGCCGTCGTAAGGGTTGGGCCCGCGAAAACCGTAATTGACGCGCGGATATTCATCACACATGCCGACACCGTGAATGACGCACGGATAGGCATTTTGTCGATATTCTTCAGGCACAGTCATGGCACGCTCCTGAAACTCCACGAAGGTGATGCCCGGGCGGACGAGTTTCAGGTTATGTTCAATCTCACCATAGGCCAGCCGGTACAGCTCCTTTTGTCGCCGACTGGGTTTGCCGGGCCCGCAAAAGAATGTCCGTGAGATGTCCGCAAAGTAACCGAACGGTCCAACCATATCCGTATCGAATCCGACCAGATCCCCAGCTTCCACCCGTCTTGGGGACGCTTCCTGAACCCATGGATTGATCCGCGGACCCGACGCCAGCATCCGGCCATCATGCCAGTCACCGTTGTTGGCCAGGTTGGTGTAATTCAACAGCCCCCACAACTGAAGCTCGGTGACACCGGGCCTGAGGGCCTCCTTGAGTTTGGCAATCCCCAGTTCAGCCACGGCTATCGCCCAGCGCATGCAGGCGATCTCATCGTCGGATTTAATCGTTCGCGCCATCTCCGACACCATCACGCCGTCGACCACTTCCAGTCCGCGCTGCAACAGCGCCTGGGTAAGACTCGGATTGACGTACTCGACCGCCACGCGCCGGTTGTCGGATCCGATTTCGTCCAGAAAGTTGACCACATCGTCTGCCAGCAACCGTGCCCATTCGGAAAGCTCATGCGCGCCGTCAAAATGGGCCAGCGGACGCCCGGGCCGGGCCTCGTCGGCACCGGGTGGCGGGCCATAAGCGTTGTACATGACGACGGGTCCGTCGAGCGGCACAAACAGGTAGGACGACGGAATGTGCGACTGAAACAAGCCGTAAGTCCGGTAGTCGACCGCATACCGCAAGCTGATCGGGTTGACGAGAATGCAAAGCGCCGCTCCAGTCTCTTCAAGGCCCGACCTGATGCGGCCGAGGCGATACCCGCGCAAACGGTCGTGATCGACTTCCGGCATCTCCTTGAACTTGCTCAGATTGCTCCAGTCGTCATCAAGGACCAATTGGTCAGGTGTCACATCAGTCATCGGGAAGATCTTCTCCAGCTACGATATCCACGCCCTGAACCGTAATAGCAAGAGCCCTCAGGCAGAAATGATTTTTTCGACGATCCGGCGGCCAAACTGGTGTGTCGGACCTTCCCAGTGAGGCGACAGGCGACCGCCATCATACGCCGGCGACAAACGCCCCTGCTGCAGCAATTCGAGCATGCCCAAATCCTCGCGGTTAAGGTCGTCCCACATCTTCATAACCGCCTGGCGCTGCTCCCGGTACTCCTCCGACGTCGCGGCATCGCCGATCAGGAAGATGTGCAGTTCCTCGCGCGTCAGGTCCGGGGCAACCGGATAGGACACCAGCAGTGAAAACTGGTCGGGAAAGACCTCCGCGGCAAAATGGGGAAAGCACAGGAACCACAGTCCGCGACTGGCGTCGTCGGCTTCAAGACCCGGATAATGCGGCAGGCCATCGCCCCGGCCCTCCTCCAGTTCAGGGAAGACGTAGTCGTTGTAAAAAACGTGATCGTCCCACTCGCCAGACCACCTCACGTTCATCGGCGCAAACTTCAGGAGACGGGGATGGACGGCAAACACGTGGTAGCCCTCCATGTAGTTTTCATAGACCAGTTTCCAGTTGGCCTTCACCTCGAAGTCGAGCTTGCCGGCCCAGCGGATCGTGGAAAAATCATAAGCGCTGGTTCGCCGCCTCAGGGGCTCAAGCCAGTCGTCCAGCGGCTCCGCGTCGCCCGAGACATTCACGAAGATGCAGCCATTCCAGATTTCCACCCGCACAGGCAAAAGGTCGAGCTTATCGCCACCGCCATTGTCAAAACGATCCAGTTTGTCGGGGCCTGAAAAATGCGGTCGTGACCGCAGCTTGCCGTCGAGCCCGTAGTTCCAGGCGTGGTAGGGACACGTGAACGATGATTTCCGGCAGGCCTGGGTGACGAGTTTTGTGCCCCTGTGGCGGCAGACATTGTGGAGACCGTGCACCTGGCCCTCGCGCCCCCGGACGATCACAAGCGGCGCGCCACCGATCTCGATCGGCTTCATGTCGCCGGTCTCCGGGATCTCGGCCTCGGCACCGGCAAAAACCCAGGATCGTCTGAACACCCGCTCCTGTTCAAGTGCTAGCCAGTCCTGAGACCAGTAAGCGGTGTTGGGCAGCCCCGAAGCGTCCTCGATTGGCGCAAACGCCTGAGAATAGCCATCCTCGCCCAGGAGTGTCTTCACCCTGGCAAGGGCATTGGAGTCGGTTGCGGGACTGTCCATCAATTCGTTGTCGTCGTCATCGGGTTCCAAACGCCAAGATTGCATCTTTATGAAAATTATGTCATCAAAATTTTCATGACAATCAACAAACACAAGAAAACAGATACTCCGGACCAACCTCTGCAACTCGGCGAAGAGCTGCGCTCCCTGCGCAAGGCCCATGGCCTGACCCTCAAGGGACTGGCCGAAAAATCAGGAAAATCCGTCAGTTTCCTGTCCAAGATCGAGCGTGGTCAGGCAAGGCCGTCGATTACGGCACTTCAGGACATCGCCGAAGCGCTCAATGTGCAAATCGGCTGGTTCTTCCAGACCGACGGGCCCGTGCCCGCGGACGAGAAACCCTACATCGTGCGCGCCAACCGGCGTCGGCGGCTGACGTATTCCAGCATGACGTCGACAGACTACATGGGCTTCGAGGACCATCTTCTATCGGCGAACCTCGACGGTCAGCTTGCCATGGGCATTTCGCACTACCAACCGGGCGGAACTGCAGGCGACGACCTCTACACCCACCAGGGGGAGGAAGCCGGACTGATTCTTGAAGGGGAGATCGAACTGGTGCTCGACGTCAGCGTATTCCTGCTCAAAGCCGGTGACAGTTTTTCGTTCCCGGCAAGCATTCCCCACACCTATCGCAACCCCGGCGAAACCGTGGCCGCGATCGTCTGGGCCAATACGCCTGTCACGCTGAGGCGGTAGCAATGTTGACCCTCGGGAGAAGCTGAATGCGAAGCCATGCCCGCGTCGCCGTAATCGGCGGCGGCAACATGGGAGCCGCCGTTCTCTATCATTTGGCCCACGCCGGCTGGACCGACTGCCTGCTGGTCGAAAAAGCGGAACTGACGTCCGGCGCCACATGGCATGCCGCCGGTCTTGTCAGCCGGATGACGGGGTCACAGTCGCTTGGCCGTGTCCACGACCATGCCGTCGATCTTTACAAGCGACTGGAAGAAGAAACCGGTCAAAGCGTCAGCTGGCACAATTGCGGTTCCATGCGTGTCGCTTCGAGTGCTGACCACCGTGACTGGCTGCTGCACACCCGCGACGGGGTCATGGCCAGGGGACAGGAATGTCACTGGATCGGCCCCGCAGAAGTGAAGCAACTCAACCCGCTACTGGACACCTCTGACATCACAGGCGCCA
This sequence comes from Hyphomicrobiales bacterium, assembly GCA_021775835.1. The sequence continues at coordinate 4,089 of JAJFHC010000002.1, forward strand.
TTCATACACCGGACGACGGCCATGTGGATCCTTCCGGCACATGCCAAGCTATGGCGAAAGGCGCGCGCCAACTGGGGGCGGAAATCGTTCGCCATAACCGCGTCACCGACGTCACCCAGCGCCCCTCCGGAGAATGGGAAGTTGTCACCGAACACGGCACCGTTGTTGCAGAACACGTGGTCAACGCCGGCGGCTATCACGCCCGCCAGATCGGCGCCTTCTGTGGCCTAGACCTTCCCATCGTGCCGATGCAGCACCACTACGCCATAACCGACACAGTGCCTGAGTTCGCTGCCATGGAGCATGAGATCCCGGTCACCCGCGATGATTACTTCACCGGATATCTGCGACGGGAACAAAGTGGCGCACTGATCGGGCTCTACGACACTCACGATGCGCTGGCAAAATGGCGCGATGGCTGCCCCTGGGACTCGGAAAACGAACTCTTCGAGCCTGATTATGAGCGCATCACGCCCTGGCTCGAGAAGTGTTTCCATCGCTTTCCAGGTCTTGAGAACCTCGGCCTCAAGCGCATCGTCAATGGTGCCATAACCTACACGCCCGACGGTGCACCCTTGGTTGGTCCGGCTCCGGGGTTGCGCAACTACTGGCTGGCCTGTGGCGCCACTGTCGGCATTGCCTGGGGTCCGGGAATGGGCAAGTACCTGGCGCAATGGATTATCCACGGCACCGCGGACATCTCCATGCGCGGCTTCGATCCGCGCCGTTTTGGCAAGTGGGCCACGATCGACTACGCCCATGACCGGTCACGTGAAGACTACATGACCCGCCTGTTGCTTCATTACCCGCAGGATCAGTATGAGACCCACCGCAACATCCGGACGTCGGGTGCACGTAACCGCACCCAAAGCCTGGGCGCAATCTACGAAGAAGCCGGCGGCTGGGAACGTCCCCGTCTCTATGGTCCCCAACATTGGCAGGGCCGCGAGCCCAGAACCTGGCAACGGTCACCGTCCCACGAACTCGCGACGGCAGAAGCAATCGGGGTAAGCCAGAGTGTCGGCATCGGCGACTTTTCCGCATTCGCAAAGTTCGAGATAACCGGTCCTGACGCTGAAAACTATCTCAACCGCCTATGCGCCAACCGCATGCCGCGCAATTCCGGCGGCACGTGCCTGACGCTCCTCCTCAACCGTCAAGGCACGATCGAAGGCGAAGCGACAATTGCCCGGCTGGGGCCGAACCGGTTCTGGTTCGTGACCGGTGGACCATCGGAACGGCGCGTCTGGGACTGGATGACGGTCCATCAACGCGGCACCGAGGATATGTCCATCATCAACCGTTCCGACGAGATCGGCATTCTCACAATCGCCGGTCCGAAATCCCGCGCTGTTCTCGGCGGCTGTACATCGTCGGATCTTTCCAACAGCGCATTCCCCTGGCTGCAGTCGCGCGAGATTGCAATTGCCGGCATCGACGTAACCGCCTTGCGTCTGTCCTTCACCGGAGAACTTGCCTGGGAGTTGCACGCGCCCAACGCACATCTCGGCACGCTCTGGGATGCCCTATGGCAGGCCGGCGAGCCACACGGCATCAAACCCTTCGGCTCCATAGCCCTGGATATGATGCGTATGGAGAAGGCCTATCGCGGCGGCCATGAACTCGCCAACGACGCAAGTCCCGTCCACACGGATCAGATGCGTTTCGTCAAGCTCGACAAGGATTTCGTAGGCCGCGATGCCGTGGCCAAACGAGCGGCCAACGGCGAGCGTTCAATGATCGCCTACCTTGAGATTGAACCTGGCGGTCGCGATGCTCTGGGCGGTGAAGCCGTCTACCGCGATGGTCGTCTGGTCGGGTCGGTCTCATCTTGTGCGATCGGTCCCACCTCCGGCAAGCATCTTGCTTTTGCTTTTGTAGAACCTTCGTCCGCCACCTCCGGCACGCCTCTCGAGGTTTGTGTCCACGGCGAAATGTGCAAGGCACAGGTCCTGGCAGAAGCTGTCCGCGACCCTGAAAACTTGAGGTTGAAACGTTAGTCTCCGGAGAACGTCCATGAAGATCACACGGATATCCGTCTACCGAACCGAACTGCCTTACGTTGGTGGCGAATATCGGTGGGGGGCGGGCAATGTTATATCGATTGCGCAATCCACGATCGTCACGATCGACACCGATGCCGGAATTTCCGGTTGTGGTGAGTTCTGCCCCTGTGGCGAGAACTACATGATTGCCCACAGCGAGGGCGTCGAAGCGGCCGCCAGGCTCCTCGCACCGGTTCTTCTCGGACAGGACCCTCGCCAACTGTCCCGGATCGAACGGTTGATGGACAAGACGGTGGACGGCCACGGATATTCCAAGGCACCGTTCGACGCTGCCTGCTGGGATATCCTGGGCAAGGCGTCAGTCCTGCCCGTCCACACGTTGATGGGCGGCAAACTGATCGACGGTTGCCCGATGTACCGGGTGGTCCCGCAGAAACCAAGAGCAGAAGCCGCAAAGGAAATGGGGGCTCACCGCAAGGCCGGTTACCGCCAGTTCCAGATCAAGGTCGGCAATGACTGGAAAGCCGACGTCGAGAGCATCAAGGCCGCCGCATCCCTTTTACAGGAAGGCGAATCTGCTTTCGCCGACGCCAACCGAGGTTGGACCGTCAACGATGCGGTCAAGGTGGTTCACGCCGTTCGCGACACCGGCATCATGATCGAACAGCCGTGCCGAACCTACGAGCAATGCCTCCACGTGCGGGCCCGCACCGACCTTCCCATGAAACTCGACGAGGTCGTCACCGAACTGGCGGTCGCGGAACGCATCGTGGCCGACCGGGCGGCAGAGGTCGTGTGCCTCAAGATTTCCAACCTGGGAGGATTGTCCAAGGCACGGCGAGTTCGAGACTATCTTGTTGCCCACGGGCTCTCGGTAGTCTCAGAAGATACCTGGGGTGGTGAGATCACAACGGCCGCGCTGTCCCACCTGGCGGCATCGACACCGCCGGAGTTTCTCTACAACACGTCCGATCTGCACAATTACAATACCGCCCATACAGGGCACCCCGGGCCTCGGACCGACGACGGAAAGTTGTTCGCCCCCGATACGCCCGGGTTAGGGGTGGAGCCGGACTTCGACAGTCTTGGGGACCCTGTTGCTGTCTATGAAATGTTGTCGGAAACAATCTGATCGGATATCCAGTCCGGATGGACGAGATCACCACACGATTTGCACGCATCGGCGACGAAACCATCCTGGCCGCCATGATCGATGCAATGGACCGCTATTACGGCGATCCCGAGAAACCGCAAGGCGAAACCAGCAATGCTGTCGCCGGTTGGCTGCAAGGAGACGTCAGCGGCACACGGTTTGCACTCGCATTAGTTGGAGATGAGCCGGTGGGCTTCGCCTCCGTCGCGGCGGTTTATCCGGGCACGGGCTTGAAGGGCATGCTGTTCCTCAAAGATGTATTCGTCGCCGAAGAATGGCGTAGTCGGCGGGTCGGGGAACAGATCATGAAGTTTCTGGCTCAATTTTGCCGGCAGCATCGGATTGAGCGGATCGACTGGACAACGGAGACCGATCAGGCACAACGTTTCTACGAACGGCTGGGCGCCGAAACCCGCCCACAAAAGCGGTCTATGCGGCTCGCTGGCGCAGCGCTAGCCAATCTCGCAAGCGACTAATTTCCGCCGTCAGTGCTTTCCAGGCAACTCTTTGTCTCCAAGATCCCAATAGAGACCGGTCATGACCTGCAGTCCGGAACGGACGATGGGCATCAGCAAATGTTCATCCGGTGCGTGCTGCGAGCACCCGGCATAGGAATGTGGCAGCCATATCGCAGGAAGCCCCAGGAGGTCCGTGAACAGATCATTGCAGATTGATCCGCCCATGCTGGGAATGACGGCCGGTGTCTCGTTGGTCGTCCGTGTCACTGAAGCCAGTACGTCAAGCACCCAGGGGTCATCCGGCTCGGTACGTGACGCTCCGAAGCCCGCCGCATTCTCCGCCGGTGGTTGCCGGATTTCGACCATGCCAAAGCCATTGGCGTCAAGATGCCTGCGCAATGCCGGCAATATTTCCTGCGCATCGGTTCCGGCGAAATAACGTAACTGGCAGTGGGCTCTTGCCGAAGGCGAAATCGCGTTGACCGGGTTGTCCGGGTTGCCCGACGTCATGGCGAGGACCGCAAAACTGTTCCAGCCATAGACTTTCTCCGCGGGCGTCAAACCCGGTTCGCCCCAGTTCGGATCGATATCGGGTGCCTCCGGCCCGGCCCTTATCTCCAGGCCGTTAAGGGCAGCCTTTACAGCGTCGCTGGTCTTTGGCGGCAACCAGGCATCGACCAGTATCTGACCCGTTGGTCCGACTATGGTGGCGATCGCATGGGCCAGTATCGTTGCCGGGTCGGCGATGAGCCCACCCCAGTTCCCTGAGTGATGGGCGCCGTCACGCAACGCCACGGCCAGGTCGAAGTTCTCAGCGCCCCGCGCGCCCAGCGATACGGTCACCCGGTCCGGATCAGCGCGGGGGCCGTCGGATGCAATAAAGACGTCGGCCGCGAAATCGCATCGATTGGACTCAATCACCTCGCGCAGCCCAAGGGATCCGTTCTCTTCGCCCATCTCAATCAGAAACTTTGCGTTGAACCCGAGATTGCCGCGTTCCTCGAGAACACAATTCAGCGCCGCCAGATTGATGGTGTGCTGTCCCTTGTTGTCGGCAGTACCCCGGCCATAGAGGCGATCACCTTCGCGGGCAAGGGTCCAGGCACCCGCTCCTTTGCTCCATCGGTCTTCAAGCCCCAGGATAACATCACCATGGCCATATCCCAGGACAGTCAGTGCATCGGGATCTTCGACACGGCTTGCCAGGAGAACAGGACACCCAGGCGCAATCGGATTGGGATAGACCTTGCAGTCGAACCCCATTTTCCGAAACAAGGGAACCATCTCCTCATCTAGATATCGCGCCAGGTCGACGGGCGCCTCCGGCTTCTGGCTTTCCGTTCTGAAGGCAACCCGCCGGCCCAAATCAGCCTCGAACCCGCCCTCGTCCAGATAGCGTGTGGCCCGGGCGATGGCCCCCGTGCGACTGCCATTTTCTCCCATGACTGGTAGCTCCCTGCAGATGAAATGTTGGGCTTTCAGACAGTACGTCCCAATGATGAGAGCCAGTCAATCAAAGGATGCTGCCGCGGCAACAATTGTGATACTTCTTCACAGTCAGACCTCCCCGGCGCTTGCGTCATATCCCGAAAGCCCAGAACACGTGCCGTCTTCCCCGTCATCGACCGTGTTTTCCGAACGGCGCAACGACCCGGTCGCAGGCGCATTGTGGATGCTGGCCTCTTGCGCCCTTATTGCGGGCATCGGCGCTATCGGGCGTTACGCCGCCACATCGGGAATGCCTCCCCTTCAGATCGTCTTTCTGAGAGTGGCCTTCGCGTTTCTGACGATGCTGCCGCTGTTTGCCCTGCGCGGTAGGGAACTTGTCCGCACGGAGCAGATCAAGACCTATCTCATCCGCGTTTCCATTGGCCTGTGCGCCATGTACCTGATGTTCATCGCGTTATCTTATTCACCGCTTGGCGAAGTCACAGCCATCAGTTTTCTAGCCCCGTTGTTCGCAACAGTGTTCGCGGTGGTCCTGTTGGGTGAAGTTGTCAGGATGCGCCGTTGGGCGGCAACGATTGTCGGCTTCATTGGCGCCATGGTCATCATACGCCCGGGCATGATCGAAATTACCACCGGTGTCTGGCTCTCAATCGGTGCCGCCGTGGGTATCGGCATGACCACCATGTTCATCAAGCGGCTCACGGGAGGTGACGATGCAACGAAGGTTGTGTTCATCTCGACCGCCTTGATGACGCCGGTCACCCTGATCCCGGCCCTGTTTGTGTGGGAGTGGCCGGAGCCTGAACTCTGGTTCTATCTTGCCCTGTTTGGACCTGTCGCCACATTTGGCCACGTGGCTCTCGCCCGCGCGTTTTCCGCGGCCGACGCCTCGGTTGTTATGAGCTTCGATTTTGCCCGGATGCCGTTTGCCGTGCTGCTGGGCTTCATGCTCTTTGGCGAAGTGGTGGATGTATGGACGTGGGTCGGTGCCGGAATCATCTTCTCAGCCGGTCTCTATATCGCCAGGCGCGAAATGACCTTGAAGAAACCGCCTCCGGCTCCCGAGAACCTGCCTGGGTAATTCAAAGGCCAGTTCTGCTTTCCGAAAAACAACAAACCTGGCAGATACCGGGTTGTGCCCCGATCGGTTTTTGACGACTATCGCTCAACGACCACACACGGATACCTCCCATGAAAATCAAGTCGATCGAAACATTCGCCAACGAGTTTGTCGGTTTTGTCCGCGTGACATCCGATGACGGATCACAGGGTTGGGGTCAGGTGTCCACGTACAATTCCGATATATCCGCGACGGTCCTGCACCGCCAGGTTGCCTCCTGGGCCCTGGGCGAAAACGCTTATGATATTGACCATCTGATGGACGTTGTCCCCGAACGTGAGCACAAGTTTCCCGGCTCTTACCTGCGCCGCGCCATGGGTGGTCTCGACACCGCGCTGTGGGATCTCCGGGGTAAGGTTGAAGGCAAGAGCGTCTGTGAACTTCTGGGAGGGACGCCCGGGACAATCAGAGCCTATGCCTCCTCCATGAAACGCGATATCTCGGCGACCGACGAAGCCGACCGCCTTGTCAGGTTGCGCGACAGGTTCGGCTTCGACGCTTTCAAATGGCGGGTCGCCGCAGAATGTGGTCACGATATCGACGAATGGCCTGGACGCACGGAGGAAATCGTACCAACAGTATCAAAAGCCTTGGGCGACGACGTAGCGAAACTGGTTGACGGCAACAGCGGCTTCTCGCCGAAACGCGCCATCGAAGTCGGCCGTCTGCTCGAAGACAATGGTATCGGTCATTTCGAGGAGCCCTGCCCCTATTGGGAGTTGGAGCAGACCAAACAGGTAACCGATGCGCTCTCCATCGACGTGACCGGCGGTGAACAGGACTGTGATCTGACGGTCTGGCGACGCATGATTGAGATGCGGGCGGTCGACATAATCCAGCCCGACGTTTGTTATATCGGTGGCATCAACAGGTTGATGCGGGTGGCGAAAATGGCTGAAGAAGCCGGCCTGCCCTGCACGCCTCACTGCGCCAACCATTCTCTCGTAACGCTTTTCACCATGCACGTGCTGCGGGCCATCCCAAATGCGGGCAAGTATCTGGAATTCTCAATCGAAGGGCCGGACTACTATCCCTGGCAGGAAGGCCTTTACGTCAAGTCGCCCTACGACATCGTCGACGGCAAGGCCACCGTCACAGGTGAACCGGGTTGGGGCGTCGAGATTAGCCCTGAATGGCTGGCGAAATCCGAGTATGCTATCAGCGACCTGGAGTGATCTCGATTTCAAACGACGTATTGATCACGCACCGAGGCCTCCGGCATCCGGCCCCCAGGTATCGGTCAGACAAGAACCTAGTGGAAAGGGATCGCTGGGATCGAGACCGAATTGGGACATGCCATAGATCCA
>JAJFHC010000011.1 GCA_021775835.1 Hyphomicrobiales bacterium
GAAATACACCTGCTCGTCGGGGGACGAAAGTATCATGACCACTTTGCAGTCGACCGCCGGACCCGGATCGGGCGCCATTGATGGATTGGGCAGCGAGTACCGGCCGTTCGAGCATCACGGCATGTATGACTTTTTTGCCAGAGCCCGGACGGCGGAGCCTGTGTTCTTCTGTCCCGAAATCAATTATTGGGTTGTCACCCGTCGAGAAGACATACTGCCTCTCTTGCAGGATGCCGACCGCATGTCCGCGGAAATCGCTCTGGCACCGGCCACTCCGCTGTCACCGGAAGCGACGGCCATCCTGAAAGCCGGCATGACGGCGGAACCGACGCAGGTCAACTGCGATCCGCCGAAACACACCAGAATCCGCGCCGTCGCCGGACGTTTCCTCAACATGAAACGTTATGCCTCACTGGAACCCGACATTCGCCGTCTGGCCCGCGAGGCCCTCGACGAACTGGAAGCATCAAGCACTCGAGACAGTCGAGATGAAGTCGACCTGGTCGCGGACCTTGTTTACGAGTTCCCGGCCCGTGTCCTGTTCCTTTTGATGGGAATACCCGTCGAAGATGCCCTGAAAATCAAAACCTGGGCTGACTTCCGCCTGCTGATCACCTTTGGCAACTTGACGCCTGAGGAACAGATACGCGGTGCCGAGGACATGGCTGCCTATTGGAAGTATTGCGTCGATCTGGTGCGTGATCGCAACCAGAACCCCCAGGACGACTACGCGAGTTTCCTGATCGAGCATCGTGATGAGGCCGAACCGGCCCTCAGCGACAACGAGATTACGTCACTGGTTTTCGGCTTGTTGCTGGCAGGACATGAGACCACCACCAACCTGTCGGCCAATGCGCTACTGGCATTGCTCACTCACAGAAATAGCTGGCAGGCCATTTGCGACGACCCCTCGGTCATTCCGGCAGCCGTCGAGGAGGTCTTGCGTTTCGCGTCCTCGGTCGTGTGCTGGCGCCGGCGCCCGCGCGTCGATATTGACGTCTGTGGCGTTTCCATACCCGCAGGGTCAAACATACTCCTGGCCCTGGGTTCAGCCAATTACGACGAGGATGTTTTCCCCGAACCGGACCGCTTTGACATCACGAGAACAAATGCCAAGGAACATCTTTCCTTTGGCCGCGGCACTCACTTCTGCATCGGTGCGCCGCTGGCACGGCTCGAACTGACGGTTCTTCTTGAAGAAGTTACGGCGCGGTTCCCAAATCTGGCGTTGCTTGACGACCAAGAGCCCGAATACATTCGCACCATCGCCTTCCGGGGCCCGAAGAAACTTCGCGCCCGACTCGGCTGACCCGTGCTGACATGCCTTTCCCTGTCGGCATGTCACTGTTCTGGCATGTTCCGTGCTGCGATTCTCTCAGGGATGAAGCAGGAAACCTAGCCAAACCAGAGAGTGTAGGTGAACGTCCAGAGCGGAACGTCTCCGTTTAGGGCCCGCGCAAAGTCGGGACGATGGAAAAACCCGATCATCCCCAGGAACCCAACCACCAGTACTTCTGCTTGCGCATGACAAGTGCCTCTTCGATTTACCTTGAATGAACGAACGTTCGTTCATATATTGTGATTCAACAGGAGGTCAAGATGCCAAACAGCAAATCGGAAACGACAGAAAGCTCTCGCAGCGCGGGCAGGCGACGGGCCCGCATTTTGGACGCGGCCATGGGGTGTTTCATCGCCAGGGGGTTTCATCAGGCGAGCATGCGCGACATCAGTTCTGCTGCCGGCGTCAGCCTCGGCAATCTCTACAATCATTTCGAAAACAAGGAAGCGATGATTGTCGCCATTGCCCAGGAAGAAGCCGAAGACGTCATTAGGCTTTCAAGGCTCATTGGAGGAAACGGACGCTCCAAAAATGGCAGTGCAGCCACCGATCTTGTCGAGCACTATTTCTCCCAGGCCGGAAGTCTTGATAGTGCTGTCCTGACAGCCGAACTCTCCGCGGAAGCCGGGCGTAACCGGCAGGTGGCCAATTTGTTCGCGCAAAACCGCGCGGCCCTGGCCGGTGTTATCCAACAGGCGCTGGGTATCGGATCGTCCGATAAGGACCGCCGGCGACTCATCGATCCGGACGATCTGGCCGGATCAATCATCGACCTGCTGGAAGGCCTTGCTACGCGCCCACTTCTGACCGGAAAAGCAGTTTCTAAGCCGGAACGCCGCGCTCTCGTCGCTCTGATCGAAACACTAGTGAATCCGGAAACGAAATGATCGATATCGTTGAACAACGGTTTGCCGAACTTGCAAACGCCTTTTCCGTTATAGAGATTATCGCTCTTGTTTTTCTGCTGGCCATCGTGTCGGAGACCGTGTGGGATTTCGCCCGCAAGAAACGTACCGGTGTTGGCGAAACCGCTGCCAACTTTCTGATCGCAGTTGGCAATCAGTTGCTGGAGCGGTCTGTTTTCGGTTTTGTATTTGTCTTCGGCCTGTTGCTTGCCGAGCCGTTTTCCGTTACCCGGGTGCCGGACGCCTGGTGGACCTGGCCTCTTGCGGTCCTGGTTGCGGACTTCACCTACTACTGGATGCATCGTTTCGAACACGAAGTCCGAATCCTTTGGGCATATCACAGTGTCCATCACTCTTCGCCCGAGTTTAACCTGACAACCGCCTTGCGGCTTGCCTGGATCGAGGGATTCGTCGAGTGGATTTTTTTCGTGCCCATGATCCTGATAGGCTTCGACACGGCCCAGACGGTACTCGCCCTTTTGATAGTTGTTACCTATCAGACGTGGATTCACACGGAAAAGATTGGACGCCTGGGCTGGCTCGACGGACTCTTTAACACACCATCAGTTCACCGTGTCCATCACGGTTGCAATAGGCGCTACCTCGACCGGAACTATGGCGGCATTCTGATTGTCTGGGATCGTTTGTTCGGCACCTATCAGCGCGAAGAAGAACCGGTTATCTATGGCATCAAACCCACCGTCGGTTCGGTCAATCCGATTACTATCAACATCCGGGAATTCTCGAAAATCGTCCGCGACGTGGCCGGTGCCAGAAACCTGCGCACGGCGATTGGATACATCTTTAATCGGCCCGGTTGGGTCCCGCCGCACAGCGACGCGGACCCGTCCTGATCACGCCGTCTCGCGTACGGGAAGGATATCATCCAGGTCTGCTGCAATTTCACGAGGCGTAGGTCCTGCAAAAGTTGTTCTGTACATGAGCCGGTCGTAGCCATGGTAGTCATTGACCGCATAGTGCTGGGTCGCGAGATTGTCCCAGATCGCAACCGTCCCGGGGGTCCAGTGAAAGCGGCAACAGAATTCGGGCCGGATCGCATGGGCCTGAACGGCATCCAGAACCGGCCGACTCTCCTCCTCCGTCATGCCGTCGAGCCTGCACACGTAGGTCGGATTCAGAAACAGCATCAGGCGGCCGGTTATCGGATGGCGCAGGACGGCCGGATGTCCGCGTTCTTCGTCGGCGCCCGGATCGCCGCGCACGAGCTTCATCGAGGCGCCGGCACGTTCCTTGACCGGCGGCGACCACTTGACGCCGTAGGGTTTCCCCACATGGATTGCATCTCGGCCGATGAGCAGACTCTTTAGAGGATCAGGGAGCGCATCCCAGGCCGCCGCCTGACTGACCCACACCGTGTCGCCGCCAAATGGCGGGGTCTTTTCCGCCGACAAGACAGAACCGGCGGGTGGGCGTTCAATGAAGCTGAAATCGGTATGCCAACCGCCGCCAAACACGCCGCCGGGTTCGTCGGCCGCCTTGAAAACCCTGATGATGTCGGGGTCTCCGTCGAGACCCGCCACATAGGGCACACGCATAATGGTTCCAAAACAGGCGGTCAGCGCCTTTTGTTGGTCCAGCGTCAGGTGCTGGTCTCGAAGAAAAATGACCTGATGACGCGCAAGAGCGTCACGCAGCGCCGAAGCCAGATCATCGGCAATCGGGCCGGAAAGATCGACGCCTTCGATCTCGGCACCGACACAGCCCGTGAGGCGTTTTTCATTCAGCATAAGCAGGTTCTTTCCCTTTGGCGGCAAGTAGTATCAATCCGTAGAAGGGTACACCGCAAAAACGGTTGCCATCAATCTGGCGGGCTAGGGTTTTGGAACCGGCAGAATCACGCCAGTGGTTTTTGCAAAGACAAATTTCGTGTCTTTGGTATGCTCGATTCGATCAGAAAATTGAAAGTGCTTCATGCCACAGATATCAGACATTGCACCGTACGTTGATGAGTTGACGGCGATACGCCACGACCTGCACATCCATCCGGAACTGGGATTCGAAGAAGTACGCACATCGGCCCTGGTCGCCGAAAAACTTGCCGAATTTGGTGTCGATGAAGTCCACACAGGCGTTGCCAAGACCGGTGTGGTCGGCGTCCTGCGCGGGTCAGGTGGTTCCAATCGCGCAATCGGTTTGCGCGCGGACATGGATGCCTTGCCCATCCAGGAGACAAACTCGTTTGAACACAAGTCCCGCAACGACGGCCTGATGCATGCCTGCGGCCATGACGGGCACACCACGATGCTGCTGGGCGCGGCCCGTTATCTCGCGGAACACCGGAACTTCGACGGAACGGTCTATCTGATATTTCAGCCCGCGGAAGAAAATGCCGGTGGCGGCGGCGTCATGGTCGAGGAAGGCCTGTTCGAACGGTTTCCTGTCGAACAGGTATTTGCGCTCCACAACATGCCCGGGATGCCCCTTGGCAGTTTTGCCATGTGTCCGGGTCCGTGCATGGCCGCGGCGGATGAGTTTTCAATCACCGTCAAAGGCCGCGGCGGACACGTCGCCATGCCCGACAGGACCTGTAACCCGGTGCTGGCCGGCGCCCAGATCATCACAGCCCTCGCCACAGCAGTTGGTCAAAACGTCAATCCCCTGCACAGCGGTCTCATAGCCGTACCGGTATTTGAAACCGGAGATGCCTCCAACGTGATTCCCGAACAGGTCATCCTTCGAGGCACCGCCCGAAGCCTCACCGCTGTTGTCCGTGATACGCTTGAAGAACAGGTCAAACGGATCTCAACCAGCATTGCTGCGGCTGCGGGCGCAACGGCCGAGGTCGATTACCATCGGTTCTATCCCCCGACGGTCAACGCTGCAGAGGAAACCAGAACCGCGGCAGACGTGGCCGCGTCCATTGTCGGGACCGACCGTGTCAATGCGAATGCCGCACCGGAGATGGGGTCGGAGGACTTCTCCTTCATGCTCGAAAAACGCCCCGGATGTTTTGCCTGGATCGGCAATGGCGACGTCGGCGGCAAGGGCGGCGTGATGTTGCACAACCCGGCCTATGACTTCAACGATGACGTCATTGCCTATGGCGTGAGTTACTGGACGCAGCTGGTCGAGACGACGCTGCCCGATAACGCGACCTGAAGAACGACAATGACGACAGGATTGTCCAGGCATGACGTTGTCCGCTACCACGCCGATGGCTTGCCCTGTCCCCGGCCATACAGGAAAGCGGTTGCATGCATTTTGTTGCAGGCAGTCACAAGACCATTGTTGAGCATGCCAATACATTTCCACCAGCATGAAGCAGGAAATAGGCGAACGGAACACTGCAACACTGGTGCACGGCAATGACAGATTCGGCCATTTCAACCTCGCCGGACCGCCATCAGACCAGTTCGCCCCGGAAGACATGGCACGCCGTGAACGCGCCCTTGCCGCCGGGAAAAAATCACCTCTACCGCACTGACCGGGACTGAAACATCGGGTTCAGGCGACCGGCGCCACCGAAATCACGCGAAATGTCCTTAGAACATCGTCGTGTTCCTTGATGGAAACATACTCGCCGGGCAAAAACGAATGGTTGCCGAACCGATACCCGGTTTCGTCGTCATCCTCATCGCCGTTGATGTCGTAATGAAAGGCCCAGGCACCGCCCGGCTTTCGGATCAGATGCCCGACTTCATCGGGATCGTCACCCCAGAAGCGCCGGACACGGCACCTGTCACGATTTCCGCGCCACTCCTCCGGCAGGATGTGGCCATCATCGTCCACAGGCGCTGTGAATTCATATCCATGAATACGACTTCCAGAGGGAAAGTCGTGATCGCGGGCCAACTCAAGCCTGACTTTTTGAATTGTCATTTGGAAATCCTGTAATTGTCATTTGGCTTCAGTGCGACATCAGCACCGGCACTGTCATTTGCTTGAGAACACCGCGTGTGGCGCCGCCCAGGACGAATTCCCTCAGGCGCGAATGTCCGAACCCACCCATCACCAACAGATCGCTGCCAAAATCGGCCGCTCTGGAAAGGATCTCGTCATCAATAGACAGGTCCTTGGTGATGGACTGATTGACCTCGCACACCACGTCATGGCGCGCCAACATGGTCGCCAGCTCCGTGCCAGGCAGATTGGCGCCCCGCAGTTCGGTGCCTTCAGGATTGACGCTGAGAATATTGACCTTCTTCGCAGCCTTCAGAAATGGCAGGGCGTCATGTGCAGCGCGCGCCGCTTCCCGGCCACCGTCCCAGGCGACCGTCGGGTATTGGCCAATTGTCCCATAACTTCCGACCGCCGGGATCAACAGGACGGGACGACCGCTGCCGAACATGGCGTCTTCTGCCACTTTCTGCATACCGGGCGTATCACTATCCAGGCTGTTCTGGCCGGCGACAATCAAGTCGCAGCAACGGCCATGGGATTGAACCACGTCGACAACGGTCACGCCCCAGGAATCAACCGTTCTCCATTCAGCACTGATGCCTTCGGCCGCCATGACCTTTTCGAATTTCGCCTCGATTGGCTTGGCTTCTTCGCGTAGCGCATCTTTTTGCGCATCGATTATTTCGGCACCAATCGGTACTTCAAAGGCCATGTAGACTTCCACCGGGGGCACCACATAAAGTCCGATCACATGTGAGTCGTTTTGCTTGGCCACGGCTGTTGCGGCCTGCAACAACGCATCGGACCTTTTGGCGCCGGTAAAATGAACAAGTATCGTGCGATAGGCCATACCCGATGTTCCTTTTGAAGGTTCAGAATATGGCTTTGTTATCGGTTACCGCGAATAATCTGGCCTTGATCTAGGACAAATCCTATCAATGAACAGGTGGCAGTTCCTGACCGGCAATATCGGCCAGCGTCTTTATGTCAGGCACCACGAACAGACGGTTGTCGAGCAACTTGATGACGCCGGAAGTCTTGAGCTTGGTAATCTGACGGCTGACCGTTTCGATCGTCAGCCCCAGGTAATCGGCAATGTCGCTGCGGGTCAGTGGCAATTGAAATGTGGGCAACAACTCAGCCACTGAATGCGAGCAGCCGGTGACGGCGGCTCTGCGTGCCAGAAGCAGCAGGAAACTGGCAACTTTTTCTTCAGCAGTCTTTCGTCCCAGGAGCACCATCCATTCGCGGGCGGAGTCGAGTTCATTGAGCGTCTTTTCGAAGAGACGGTGCTCCAGGCCTGGATACTCCTTCAGAAGACGTTCAAAGCCATCATGGGCGAAACAGCAAATTTCAACATCCGTTGCAGCTTCTGCAAAGTAGGGATTGCTGGTGGCGAAAGCACGACCCAGGAAGTCCGGCGGAAACAGCAGGCCGACGATTTGTTGCCGACCGTCGACAAGCGTTTTTGTCAGCTTGATGACACCGGACACGACGTTGGCAAAGAACTCGACCGGGTCTTCGTCTGACATGATGACCTGTCCGGCACTGATCGTCCGTCGCCGGGCCAACTGGTTCACACGGGCCAGTTCATGATCGGTGAGTGCGCCGCAAACCGCTTGGTGACGCACAGCACAGTGATCGCAGCGTCCCAGATCGGGAATCGTCTCTAGATTCGGTGACGACAATGCACCCTCCAGTCATTCCAGGTTCTAAAGAAACAGGCTCTCCCGGCATCATACTCAATATCGACAAGCTTACACAGTCTGCAAGATTGCGGCAAATTGACGAAACCGGGGACAGTTGATGCAGGTCAAAGCCGACCTTCTCCTGCGCGCGTAACCCCTTGGCATGACCCGTCAATTGATCGACAAATTTGCCATTCCCGTGCCGCGCTACACCAGCTACCCGACAGCGCCTCATTTCGACAGCACGGTCGGTCCAGCCGTCCACGCCGAATGGCTGCGTGCCATTCCCGCTAGCGACGAACTATCCCTCTATGTACACATCCCCTATTGCGATACCCTATGCTGGTTCTGCGGCTGCAACACCAAAATCACACAGCGACATGCGCCGGTCAGCCGATATCTGAAGCACTTGTTTCATGAAATAGCGATCGTCGCGGCCACGCTCCCTGCCGGATCCATGATCACGCATTGTCATTGGGGGGGCGGGTCTCCCACACTTCTGACGCCTGACGAAATTCAGAATCTTGCAGAACGCCTCAAATCGAGCTTCAACTTTGCGACCAACGTTGAGTTTGCCGTTGAAATAGACCCCAGAGACATGGCTGCTGCCAAGGCCGACGCTTTGGTCAGGGCCGGAATGACGCGCGCCAGTATCGGCGTCCAGGATTTCAATGAAACCGTACAGGCGGCCATAAACCGTCATCAGTCATTTGAGCAAACGAACGAAGTGGTGGATCTTTTGCGCGCAAGGGGCGTTTCTTCTGTCAACATCGATGCGATGTATGGTTTGCCGCATCAGACACTATCGGCACTCCGGGACACCATCGACAAGGTCGTGGCCCTCACACCGGACCGCGTCGCCCTGTTCGGTTACGCCCACGTACCGTGGATGAAAAAGCATCAGCGCCTGATTGATGAAACTGTCATGGCCGGGCCGCAGGAGCGTTTCGAACACGCCTGTGATGCCGGAAATCGCCTCGAAGACGCGGGTCTCGACCGCATCGGTTTTGACCATTTTGCGGCTCCGCAGGACAGTCTCAGCCTTGCTGCCAGGTCGGGCCGTTTGAAAAGGAACTTTCAGGGTTACACCGCGGACGGCGCAAATACCCTGATTGGCTTGGGAGCCTCGTCCATAAGCAAGCTGCCCCAGGGCTATGTGCAGAACGAGAGCGCCATCGCCGGTTATGAACGCCGTATCATGTCAAATGAACTGGCCACCACAAAAGGTGTCAAATTCTCCAAGGACGACGTTGTGCGTGCGGCCGTCATCGAACGTCTGATGTGCGACTTTGAAGTCAGCAGGAATGAAATCAGGACAAGGTTTGGCGATCAAGGCGCGAACATCATTTCCGAAACATACGAACGTGCCGGATCGGTGGACAACGGTTTGTGTGTTCTTGACGGCGATGTCCTGGTCGTAACGGAAGCTGGTCGGCCTTTTGTCAGGACCGTGTGCTCCTGGTTTGACGCCTATTTCCAGGCCGGATCCGCACGTCACTCGATCGCCGTTTGATGTCTTTCCAACTGGCGTGAGAGTTGTGGTGTCCGGCCTGAAAAAGGTCTAGTTCGGCGACGTCTGGATTTCCATGTGAGGCCGACCGTCCGACGTTTTTTCAACCGTCTTGCCGTACCGATCGACGGTACAGGTGACGCGTTTCCTGAAGGCGGAAAAACTGTCGAATGTCACAACATCCACCGGTTCGTCAAAACTGAAAGTGACTCGAAACCGGTCTGGCGCGATCGCCTTGACACCAATCACTTCGCCTTTGAATGCCCGGCTCAGATAGCGGCCTTCCACGGTCTGCCCGAGAGAAACCGGACACACCGGCCCGGCATTGCCGGCCGCCGCGTAGGCCGTGTTCCAGTCACGATAGCCCAGTTGGCTGGCCAGCAACTCAAGAGACTTGCTATGCGTGACGGCAATACCGTCCACCTCAAGGGAAGACCGGAGCCGTTTCGCCTGTTGCTTTAGCTGTGCCACCGTCTGGGGCGGTCGATTATGGGGAGCTTGTTCGGATACCATTGTAAAACCTCGCACTTGTCGGCATGCAATTTCCCAGAGATGGTGCCCGCGTTGCCAACATCCTGCATGCGATAAGAACAGGTTGAATGGTAGATTCCGGACTTCACCTTTGCTGAAAGCAGGCGGGCGGCTGGCGTCCGGAGCCATCCCTTAGCTAGGGTTGGCATGGGGTAATGTCAAGAGGGCGCAGGATCAGGGAAAAATTCGAGGTGCGGACGCTCCCCCTTGGGGAGGGCTGTCTTGCGGGTGGCAGCATGGGAGCGACCGCCCTCGATACGAATCCTGCGAGGCAGGATGTCTTGCGTTGCGACGCTGTCTCGGTTCCTTGACGAATTGCGGGAGGCATTACGCAAGCAACATTCGAAACGACAACGCTAGAGCAATTTCTAGTCTCTGCATCGAATCCGATCTTTGATGCAGATCAAACGTCGGCCAGGAATTTGAGAGTTTACGCCGCTTTGTGAATCGTGAGTTGCGGAAACGGTATGATCCAGTCGTTCTGGTTGCAGACGTCCACGACCAGCGCGGCCAGACGCCGTTCGATATCCTCGCACAGATGCGCCGACGATCCCTTGACGTCGGCTTCCAGTTCGTAATCGAGCGAGGAGGCGCCAGTTCTCAGGAAATCAACGTTGACGTCGACAAGATCGCCCTCGGGTACCAGCGACAACAAGCCCTTGAACACGGCATCCTTCATGATTCTCGGCACATCGCCGGTGGCAATCGCCTGATGGCTATAATCGATACCGAACTCAATTTCGACCCGGAAGTCCCGCGACAGGTTAATCGGGTTGAGGGTCAGAAAACTCTCGGTCGTGTAAGTAATCACGGCGCCGCCAAACAGTCGGATCTGAACCATCTCCGGGCTTTGAAAGACCACTTCGCCGATGTGGTCATCCGACAGTTTCACCCACTCGCCTTCCTTGCTGGGAAACCAGTCTTCGTCCAGGGCAAGGGGGCGCGAGTGTAACCCGATCAGCTCACGTACCGGCAGGGTGACCGTACCGGCGCTGAGAAGCGGGTTTTCCAGCGTTGTGTAGTAACTGAGGTCGGTGACCAGCCAGGGCACGCCGTTGAACACAACCCGTTCGGCTTCCTGTACGGCGCCCAGATTGAGCAAAAGCGCCATCTGCTCGATCAGGTTGGGCAACATCTTGATCATCACCCAGCCTGCCGCCAGCAGGAAGATGATGGACAATGTCATGAGCAGCCAGTCGTTGCGCACGTTGAAGACGTAAAGCATGGATCCGACGGCGATGATGATGGTGCTGACCTGATAAAACAGCCCGAACAGGCGGCCGCGGAAGGAGCGGCCTCCGGAGATGCGGTGGGGAATGTGGCGGCCGACAAGGCGCCGGGCAAATTGCATGACGATGAAGACCAGCGCAAACACACCGGTGCCGAACAGAAAATTGAAACCACGATCGCGAATGAAACCCGTGAATGCCTGCCCGGCCCGGCCTACCGCCGTTTCCCGGCCACTGAGCCGGGTCTCCAGTTGGCGGTCGATTGACGTGATGTAGTCGCCGGCATCGCTCTGCCGTGCACGCCACCGGACGAGCAACGCATTGAGTCGTGTATCCAGTTCCTTTTCACCCGTTCCCTTGGCGAGGGCTTCAAGGCTGGCTACCGCTTCTTCGGCGGTTTCAAGCTGGGTTTCCGCAACGAAACGGCTGTGCCGCAGCAATTCGATCTGACGGGACTCTTCGGTTGCCATCTTCAACATGACCACGAGCGGCTGGATCAGTTGTTCGAGTTCTTTCTGCAGGTTTATCTTGGTCTGATCGGTGACGTTGAATTTGGCCGACGCACCGCCAGTCGCCAGGGCATCGAACTGTGTCTGCAACTGCTCCAGTTCACCGCGGAGCTGTTTCAGATTTGCTTCAAGGGTTTTCTTTTCTTCCTCGGTGGCAAGCTTGATGGATTTCTTGAGTTCATCCACCCGCTCCCGCTTTTCAGCCTGGGAGCGGATCAGCGACCGCAGAGCATCCACTGCAGCCTGCGCTGCTTTGTCGGCAGCGGTCTCGGATTCGGTTTGCGCCAGGACAGGGCGTTCAAAACCAGACGCCAGGACTGAGGCAATGATTGTTGCAGCAAAAAGCAGGACACGCAGCATGGCTGGTTCCCTCCCTAGAAAGAGTTGGCCGCTTTCCTCGCTGATTTCTGTCCCGCAGGCAACCGGATTGTTGCTGTGAACTACCCCTCACGTCAGACGAGACCGGCAACCTCACGGGCACGTTCCCAAGCATTCATGTCAACAACAAGTCCGTTCTGGTGAACCTTTTGGCGATTTTGAAGGCGCCGGGAGCCTGGCAGACGGACACCGTCCTGTTGCTCAATGGCTTCTGCGAGGACCGCCATTCTGGCGAGAAACCGATCTCTTCCCCCGGTCGCGTCCGGATCGATACCTATAACCAGTTGCCCGACGCCTGGGGGATCCCCCTCGCCGTCGAAAAACGATGTCGCTTCGAAACCGTAGTTGGCACCGGTGAGGCTTGCGGCGAGAACTTCCACCATCAGGGCAAGGGCTGCACCCTTGGCACCGCCCAGTGGTTGCATGGTGCCACCAAGCGCTGCCTTTGCATCGGTTACCGGGTTGCCGTCCGCATCCAGTGCCCACCCCTCCGGAATCGGCTCGCCCGACTGGGCAGCTTTCAGGATCAGGCCACGGGCCACCTGGGATGTCGCCAGATCGACAACAATGGGTTCGCGGTCAAGCTGGGGTGCCGCAAAGGCAATGGGATTGGTCCCGAAGACCGCGTCCCGGCCACCCCAGGGCGCGATTGCCTTCGGTGTATTGCCAAAGGCAATGGCCACGATCCCACGTTCGGCAAGGCGCTCCATGTGCCAGCCGGCAACGCCAAAATGATGGGATCTAAAGACGCTGGCGGCGGCAATACCGTTTGCGCTGCAAAGGCCCGGCAGATCCTCGACGATTCGGTCGAATGACGGGTAGGCAAATCCATGACCGGCATCGACACTCATCACACCCGGCTTCGGCAGTTCGATTGCAGGCACTGCAGCCCCGTCCACCTTGCCGCTACGCGACTGGGCGGCATAGCTGGGAACACGCGACAGTCCATGGCCCTTGTGGCCATCCACCTCAGCCGCCGTCAGGGCTTTGGCCACCGAAGCGGCAACCGTTGGCGCAGTATTGCTGGCACTCAGTGCTGTAGTGATCAGCGCCTCAAGTTCATCTGGTGTTGTGGTATGTGTCGATGTCATGATCGTTCCTTGAGAACCCGGACAACGTTCTGTGCGGTGACGTGGCTGACACGCCGGTTTGCGTCGTGCGTCACTCCGGCGATGTGCGGCGTCAGAATCAGGTTAGGGACGTTCGAGAACTTCGCACCAGCCTGCGCATCCAGCGGTTCCTGCTCGAAAACGTCAAGGGCCGCCCCTGCGATAGCCTTTGTTTTCAACGCCTCGCACAAAGCTGCCTCGTCAACAATCCCGCCACGGGCAGAATTGATCAGCACGGCATCGGGTTTCATCTGCGCCATGACGTCTGCATCCACCAACCTGCGCGTGTCATCGACCAGGGGTAAGTGAAGACTGACCACGTCACTCGATTCGATAACGGAGGCGAAAGTCACGCTTGTCGCGTTGTTCCAGGCTTCGTGACCGTTCGGCAGGGCCGGATCAAATGCGATGACAGTCATGCCAAGAGCAGCCGCCTTGGCGGCGACGACCTGGCCGATTGATCCGTAACCGAGCAGTCCCAGAACCCGGCCTGCCAGTTCACCACCGATCAGCTTTTCGCGTGGCCATTCTCCGGTGATCATTGTTTCGTTAGCGAAATAAGCGCCATTTCTCAAAAGCATCAGAGCCGTTGCCACGACGTATTCAGCAACCGAATCGGCATTGGCGCCGGTGGCCGGAAGCACGGCAATGCCGTGTTCAGCACAAGCGTCAAGATCGATATTGTCAAGCCCAACACCTAGCCGCCCAACCGCGCGAAGCGATGGCGCGGCCTCGATGACCTCCCGGTCGACCTGGGTGCGGTTACGGACAATCAGCGCCTGAGCGTCTCGGAGAGTTTGCTTGAGGACGTCCGGATTCTTCCACAGATCGACGTCATGGCGAACCGTGTAGGCGGCCGTTAGGTCTGACACTGCAGCGGCATCCATGAATTCCGAAATGACGATCTCGGACATATGGCAAACTTCCGGAAATGCCGGATACGGGCCGGTTCAATCGGCCCGTATCCAGGGTCTTGGGGGCGCTGATCAGGCGCTGCGATAAAGCTTGGTCATGACAAACTCACGATGGCCAAGCGCTTCCGCAGCCGTCGACCGGCCGTTTGACGTGCGCACGATCATGTCGATCAGGGCGTCGCCCGCCTGGTCGATCGTCATGTCACGACGCAGGATGCCGGAGACATCAACATCCACATGCTCGGACATGGTGCGGACTGTACGTGGATTCGCTGTGATCTTGATGACCGGGACGATCGGGTTGCCGATAATGTTGCCCTGGCCGGTTGGAAAGGTGTGAACCACATACCCGGCCGCTGCCATCAGGGTAACGCATTCAGCAGCTGCTGATGACGTATCCATGAAGTAGAGCCCGGGACCCTTGGCCGGCGCTTCAGCCGGTTCGAGACAGTCGATGTAGGTCGACGTCCGGCCGATCTTTTCCAGATTGCCCATGGCTTTTTCTTCGATCGTGGACAGACCGCCTTCGATATTGCCCTTGGTTGGCTGGCTGTCCGACAGGTCGTCTACCTTGAAGGGTTCGATGACGTCATCCATGTAGGCCTGCCAGGTAGCCATGAATTTCTCTGCGGCTTCGGGATTTGCAGCCCGTGCCTTGCACAGGTGTTCGGCGCCGGTGATTTCGGAGGTTTCGCCAAAACAGCCGTAGATGCCCTTCGGCAGCAGCTTGTCATACATGTTGCCGACTGTCGGGCAGGAACCAAGCCCGGTCGTGGTATCGGATTCACCGCATTTTGTAGAAACCCAGAGTTCCGACAGGTCGCACTCTTCACGCTGCAGTTCACTTGCCCAATGGACAAATTCCTTGGCCTTGCGGGACGCGGTTGCGATCGTGTTGATGTCGCCGTTCTGTTCAATAGAGAAGCCGGCGACCGGTTTGCCTGTCTTGGCAATGCCTTCGACGATGATGTCGGTCCAGCCGGGCTCGATGCCGATCACGACAACAGCCGCGACATTCGGGTTGGCGCCGGTACCGATCATGGTCCGGAAGTGCAGGTCCAGATCTTCACCGAATTGCAGGCGTCCATAGGCATGCGGCAGGGCCATCGTGCCCTTGATGTTGTTGGCAACGGCCTCGCAAGCCGCATTGGAGATGTCGTCAACCGGCAGGATAACCACGTGATTGCGGACGCCGACCCGGCCGTTTTCGCGCCGGTAGGCATGGATTGTCTGAGTTGTCATGGGTGTTTCTCCTTACCAGCGTTTCGTCTTCAGGTTATGGACGTGCACATGTCCACCTTTTTCGGCATTACCGACCATCTTGCCGATGTCTTCGCCATACTTGATGATCGTGTCGCCTGCACTGAGATCCGTGAGAGCGATCTTGTGTCCGATTGGCACATCGGCATTCGCCGTCAGTGCAAAATCTGAATTGTCTTCGGTCACGACGCACAGCATTTCCGTGCCCGCCTTGAGACCTTCCACAACAACCACGCCGACGTTGTCGCCTTTGTGATGTACCAGCAATTGAGGGATGCTCACTGGCCTTAACCTCCCTAGTTTTGAGAAAAACTGTCAAATTCACCGACGCATCAATGTCACGTGAACTTTCAGTCTTGTATAAGACATAAGATAGATGATATTGTCAACACATCATGGCAAACATCCAAGACATACCTGCGCCGCTCAACGGTCCGGCCGATCCCCTGCCCGGATTCAAGCCGCTTTATCAACAGGTCAGGGAACGTATGGTCCGCCAGTTGATCGACGGGGTGTGGAAACCGGGAGAAGTTCTGCCCAGTGAGCAACAGCTTGCCGTCACGCTGGGTGTCAGTCCGGGTACTGTCCGCAAGGCCCTGGACGATCTGACCGCCGAGAATCTTCTTGTCCGGCGTCAGGGCCGCGGTACGTTTGTGGCCGAACACGATCACGACCGCGTCCTGTTCCAATATTTCATGCTCACAAACGATGACGGCACCCGCTCTCTGCCCGAGAGCACACTGGTGGAGATGAAGAAAGTAAAGGCAAGCCCGGCAGAACGCATCCGGCTGGCGCTCGCGGCAAGGGCGTCCGTATGGCACATAGAGCGTGTACGGACCATGGGAGGGTTGCCCATCATCCGGGAGCGGATCATTCTTTCTGCGGATCGGTTTCCTGGTCTCGGTGATCAACCGGACATTCCCAACAACGTCTATCAGCTTTATGGCGCGTCATTCGGCGTCAGCGTTGCCCGTGCTGAAGAACGGCTCAAGGCCGTCGCGGCGACGGCGGAGGACGCTACCTGCCTCGGGACGGAGCCTGGCGCACCGCTGTTGCAGATTGACAGAACCGCCTATGCCCTGGATGAAAGCCCGGTCGAATGGCGCCTTTCCCGCTGCCTGACAGAGAGCTACCACTATCTTTCGGATTTGCGGTGAGTCTTCTGTCAGGTGGTGGTTTCCATCAATGTCATCTTTGGCGGAGCGTATGCGGAGGCGAAGATCCACTCACCAATGCAACTGATTGAAACCCCTGCCAGTGGATTCTCGTCCTCGCGAAACGCTCGGCCAAGAATGACAGAACCGGGAAGCTAGCCACCTGCCTTCATACGGCTTCCATCCGGATCGAAGGCACAACCGAGGCTTGCCAGTCCTGTGTACCTGTCGCCCGCGATATCGATGTCAAAATATCCATCGCTCGACACCGGCACATATCCAAGGACAACAGGTCGGCCGACGCGGTACCCGAACGCCGCCGACGTTACCTGGCCGACGACTTTTCCATCACACAGAATGGGCTCATGCCCCAGCGGTTGCGCATCGGACTCTTCAAGCGTGATCGACACCAGGTTCTGAGAAACTCCGTCATCACGTCTCCGCAGTAAGGCATCCCGCCCGATGAAGTCGATGTCCTTGTCGAACTTGACTGCAAACGACACACCGGCCTCGAATGGTGTGTCATCCGGGCCCATGTCATGGCCCATGGATAGATATTTTTTCTCAACTCGCATGGCCGTCTGTGCGTAGGCACCGGCATGGACGAGACCAAGTTCCGCGCCATGGGCAAACAGCGCATCGCAAACCGCAACGGCGCGGTTGGCGGGAACGGTGAGTTCCCAGCCGGCTTCTCCCACATAGGAGATCCGGGCCGCCTGTACGGTCGAACCGGCGAGTTCCACCTCCCTGTGTGAGAAATAGGAAAGGCCGTCGAGAGCGTCTCCCACGAGGCCCTGCATCAGTTCAGGCGCCCGAGGTCCCATGACCGCCAGCATCGCAAATTCTTCCGTCCTGTCCTCGATCGTTACCCGTTCACCTTCGCGAAGATGGCGCTTCAACCAGCTCAGGTCCTTGCGGAGCGCGCTGGTACCGACCTGCAACCGGTAGCGGTCATCGGTCATTCGCAACGCCGTCAGGTCGCTTTCGAAGCCGCCCCGTTCGTTCAACATCGCCGTGTAGATCGCCCGGCCCGGAGCCCGGGACATGTCGTTGGCGCATAGCCGCTGGAGGAAAGCTTCAGCATCCGGTCCATGTACATCAATTTTTCCGTAAGTCGATTGATCGAACAGGGCAACCGTTTCGTGGGCGGCTTTGACTTCCAGCCCAACCTGGTCAAACCACGCCGGCCGGCCCCAGCTCAGCACAGGCTCGGCCGGGCCGCCGAAATAGAGCGGACGTTCCCATGCAAAACGCTGGCCGAACCGGGCGTTCGCCTCGACAAACCGTTGATGCAGCGGCATCAACTTGAGGTTTCGCGACGACGTCCATTCCCGGCCTGGATAGGTGATCTCGTAGTGCTTGCCCAGAACCTCCGACACCCGTGCCTTGAGGGCGCCTGTTTCATTCTCCGCCGGTGAATAGCGCCGCGGGTCGATTTCACCAAGATCCATGGGTGCCGCCCCACCGACAACCCATTCGGCGATGGCCTTGCCGGCACCACCGCCTGTTGCCAGGCCTACCGAATTGAGGCCGCAGCACAGGTAAAAGCCGGCCACCTCAGGCGCCTCGCCGAGCATGAACGCACTGTCCGGCGTAAAACTCTCCGGGCCGTTGAGCAGGGTTCGCACTTCGGCCGTTTCAAGCGCTGGAATTCTGTGCAGCGCGTTCACCATCATCGGCTCG
Source organism: Hyphomicrobiales bacterium (assembly GCA_021775835.1). The sequence goes on from JAJFHC010000011.1 coordinate 18,071, forward strand.
AAGTGATCCCAATCTTCGGGCAGGAGACTAAAGGCGAAATCCTCCCCCAGTTCACCAGGCTCGATGGCAATCCCCTCCGGTTCGAAACAGCCGACCAGCAGACCGCCGACATCATCACGAATGTACAAATGGGAATCGTGATCCGACAGCGTTGGCAGGTGGCTCTCGATTCCCTCGATAGGCTTGGTCAGAAGGTAGTAGTGATGACACGGCATCAACGGCACGCAGACACCGGCCTTCTGCGCCAGGTCCCGGCTCCACAGACCGCCGCACAACACAATCGTTTCGCACCGGATCGTACCCGAGGGCGTGACCACACCGCACACGCGACCATCTTCGATGACAAAATCTTCGACCGGCGTATTCTCGAGTATGCGCCCGCCGCGGGCTTTCGCCCCTTTGCTGAGCGCAAGGCAGAGATCGGACGGATTGACCCGGCCATCATTCGGCGAATAGACACCGCCAATAATGTCGTCGGCATTGACCAGCGGCCAGTGGCCCTTGATGTCGTCTGGGCCCACGTCATGAGCTTCGACACCGTAGAGCCCGGCGAGCGCCGCCTGCCTTCGGATGTGGATCAGCCGGTCCGCATTGGTCGCGATCGAGAGCGATCCGGAACGGACCCAGCCGGTCGACTGCCCGGTTTCCTCCTCGAGACTCGAATAGAGTTCGGTCGAATACTTGATCAACTGGGTCATGTTGCGGGTCGATCGCAACTGGCGGACCTGTGCTGCAGAATGCCAGGTCGTCCCACTCGTCAGCTTGTCGCGCTCAAGCAGAACCGCATCCGTGATACCCAGCTTTGCCAGATGGTAAAGCGTCGAGCAGCCCATAACGCCGCCGCCGATGACAACCACCTGCGCCTGATCGATCATGTTTCAATGCCCCTTGAGAGTCGCCGTTTCAGGCGACGATCACGTCTTGCATCAGCGTAACGCCGGCCCTGCGCATCGACTGCAGGGCAGCCTCGAGCGAGCCGTCCAGGTTGATGCCCCGGCAGGCGCTTTCCACGACAATGGTCTCGAAACCCTGTTTACGGGCATCTTCTGCGGAAAACCTAACGCAGAAATCCAGTGCCAGCCCGACACAGAAAATCCGCCGGAACCCGCGTTCGCGCAGGTAGCCGGCAAGTCCGGTAGGCGTCTTCTGGTCATTTTCGAAAAACGCCGAGTAGGAATCGATTTCGCGCCGAAAACCCTTTCGGATCACCATCTCGGCGCCAGGCACGTCAAGGCCGTCATGGAACGCCGCCCCCCGCGTTCCCTGAACGCAATGATCGGGCCACAGTGTCTGACGCCCGTAAGACACTGTGATCTCGGAAAACGGATCATGGCCCGGATAGCTGGAGGCAAAGGATTCATGGCCGGGCGTGTGCCAGTCCTGGGTCAACACCACATGGTCAAAGCCTGCCGCCAACCGGTTGATGACGGGGACGACGGCATCTCCGTCCGGCACCTCTAGGGCGCCACCGGGACAGAAATCGTTCTGCACATCTATGACAAGCAGAAGGTCGTGTCGATGAGGTGAAATTGTTTCCGCAGACATGGCCCGATGCTTCACGTGGATGAATCGCCATCGATTATGACGATTCAGACGCTGCGAAAGCAACAAAAACTACAGCGGATTCCGGCGACAACGGAATTCGGACGTAAGCCAGGCGACACCGGAAGTGCGTGATCACCCCCCGTGAACGCCGCCCGTCCACGAGGAGTGAGGTATTCACTTGAAAAATCAGGCAGCGTTCTTGATGAAATCCACCGCCTCTTCGGTGCTCCATACCGCATTTGCCATGTAGCGGAAGTTGGTGAGCGCGGCGAGATAGCCATCGCCTTCAGGCAACATGGCGGCAGCGGTCGCATCCTTGACCACGGCAATTTCAAACCCCTGTTCCAGCAATTCGCGCATATGGGATTCCGTGCACAGGTTTGCGGACATGCCGGCCAGGATGACCTGGTCGACTCTCTGTTTGCGCAACTGCAGCACAAGGTCGTTCGATTCATTGCCATAAAGCTTGTGCGGCGACGTGACGATCGTCTTGCCGTCGTTGATATAGGGCTTGTACTGCGGCATAAAGTCAGCGCCCGAGTTTTCAAAACCCTCTGTCGTCAACGCGCCTTTGCGGTCGAACATACCGATCTTGTGCATCAGCTTTTCCAGTGCGCCTTCGAACCGCCATCCCTTGTCGGTGGGATAATAGTAGTGCGGGGATACCGCCACGGTGAGGTCCTGGGCTTTCGCCGCCTTGAATAACTTTTCGATGTTTTCAACCGTGTTGTGGTGTTCGACACTGGCGCCGACCACTTTCCAGGTCACGCCCTTGGGGCTAAGAAAGTCAATCTGCGGATCGGTGACCACCAGGGCCGTCCGCGCACCGATCAGCTTCATATCACTGGGCGGCAGCGCTGGACTGGCGGGATCCGCATAAGGATCCTCTGCAGCGGTGGCCGCATGGACGCCGGCGGCCGTGGCCGCAGCGGCGACACCTATTCCCAAACCCGTCTTGAGCGCATGACGGCGGTCCATGTCCGGCTTCTCGTCGTGATGTTCACACATGATGTTTCTCCTTTGAAAGGGGGCGTTCAACATCAACAGTATGATCGTGGACGTGTGCCTTATCGTCTGAGAAGCGTTCCTTGCGAGCCGGCGCACGTTCATGTGACTTGAGCCCGGCATGTCCACAACCGATACTTTCGCTATGACTTTCTCCGTGTCTTTCGAACCCATCTTCGACGCCCTCGAAATCGATGCCGATCCGTTCGCGCTGTGTGAACTGCATGGCCAGTGCCAACTCGGATTGGGCCGCCAACCGAACGCCACGTTGCACTATTTTCTGGCCGGTTCCGGGACAATCACGTTCGACGGAACCCGGTCCGTCGATGTCGATGCCGGAACACTGGTGCTGGCGCCGGCCTTCCTGCCGCACGCCATCAACGGCTCAGGTCAACCCGGAACGCCATTGCCCATTTGCAAGCCTGCCGGACTTAACATCGAACACCACCTGGTCGGCGGCACGGACATCAACCGAGAAGAAACCCTGGTGGCCCTGTGCGGCCGCGTGAGCGTCGGCATCGCCGGCGTCAGCGGCATTCTCGACCTGGTGCGGCAGCCGATTGTCGAGCGAAAGGAGACCGGCAGCCGGGCATTTTCCGTCATTGACGATCTGGTCCGGGAACTGGCGCACCCGGTTCTGGGCAGCAAAGCCCTGATCAAGACGCTTCTGCACCAGTGCATGATCCACCTGTTGCGAGAACGGCTCATGGCCGACGATCGGGGCCTTGCCTGGATGGCAGCCCTGGTCGACGAAAAACTCTGGGGTGCCCTGCGGCTCATGCTCGACCATCCCGCGGACGCCCATTCGGTGGAAAGCCTGGCCGACAGTGCCGGCATGAGCCGCGCCACGTTTGCCAAACGGTTTTCCGATGCCTATGGCAGCGGGCCGATGGAGTTGCTCCGTGATCTGCGCATGCAGAAAGCCGCGTCCTTGCTGGCGCACTCGGACTTGCCGGTCAAACGCATCGCCGAGCTTGTCGGCCTCAAGAGCCGAAGCTATTTCACACGCACCTTCCAGGGTTATTTCGGCGCGACCCCTCAGACGTTCAGAAGTTAGAACCGACCGCGACGGGCTAGTCCAGGACGGTAACGTTCTTTACGGTAACCAGCGCGTACAATTCAATTTCCTGAGTGTAGACAGGAGCAACACCGGAGAGCACATCATCCAGTTGAAACCGCAGGTCCAATGGCCTGCGCGATACATTGTGGCCCGGTGAGTAGCGTCCCGACCTCGCTATCGCGCGCTCAAGAATGACCCAGACGGGAAGCAGCGTATTGAGCCAATCCAGCAAAACTCAGGCCGTCTGCCTCACCTTCAGCCCGAGTTCATCGATCATGGCATCGCGCATCTTGAATTTCTGCGGCTTGCCCGTCACCGTCATGGGCAGGGCGTCCTTGAAGCGCACATAGCGTGGTACCTTGTAGTGGGCAATCTGGCCCTTGCAGAACTCGCGGATCTCTTCTTCGCTTGAGGTTTCCCCGGCCTTCAACACAACCCAGGCGCAGATCTCTTCGCCATACTTTTCATCCGGCACGCCGAACGTCTGGACCTCCTGGATCTTGGGGTGCCCGAACAGAAACTCCTCGATTTCACGCGGGTAGACGTTTTCGCCGCCACGGATCAACATGTCCTTTACCCGCCCGACAATGTTGCAATAGCCATCGGCATCGAGGATCGCGAGATCGCCTGTGTGCATCCAGCCCGCTCCGTCAATCGCCTCCATCGTTCTGTCCTCATCGTTCCAGTACCCCCGCATCACGGAATAACCGCGCGTGCACAGCTCGCCCTCTTCCTCAATCCCCACAGTGTCGCCGTGCTTGTTGATGATCTTGACTTCCACATGGGGATGGATCCGGCCGACCGTTGAGACCCGCTTTTCGATTGGATCGTCGGTGTGGCTTTGAAACGAGACCGGGCTCGTTTCGGTCATGCCGTAGGCAATCGTCACTTCCGACATGTGCATGTCCGAGACCACCTTCTTCATGACCTCGATAGGACACGGCGCGCCGGCCATGATTCCGGTGCGCAAACTCGACAGACTTGTACCGGCAAACGTCTCATGATCGAGCATCGCCACAAACATGGTGGGAACACCGTAGAGTGCGGTACAGCGTTCCGCTTCCAGTGACGCCAGTGTGCTCGCAGGCTCAAAGGCTTCCCCAGGGAAGACCATGGTCGCACCGGTCGTCGCGCATCCAAGCGTTCCCATCACCATGCCGAAGCAATGATAAAGCGGCACCGGGATACAGAGCCTGTCGGATTCAGTGAAATTCATCGTCCGCACGCAGAACTGCGCGTTGTTGACGATGTTGGTGTGGCTGAGCGTGGCCCCCTTTGGAGACCCGGTCGTGCCGCTGGTGAACTGGATGTTGATCGGGTCGTCGGGAACGAGCGAGCGCTCCACGTCGTCCAGCCGCTGGATCTGAGCGGGACCTGCAAGTGACATGACGTGTTCAAACCCGTACATGCCCGACCCGGTCTCGGCCCCCATGAGCACAACCGTACGCAAGCTCGGCGCTCTGCTCGAGTCAATACGCCCGGGCTCGCTTGAGTCGATTTCCGGGACGACCGAGCGCAACATCTCCACGTAGTCGCTCGCTTTAAAAGAAGGAGCCAGAACCAGGGCCGCACACCCGACCTTGTTGATCACATATTCCAGTTCCGAAGTCCGGTAGGCCGGGTTGATGTTGACCATGATGACACCGATGCGGGCGGTGGCGAACTGAACCAGCAGCCATTCCGGCCGGTTCGGTGCCCAGATCCCCAGCCGGTCACCCTTGGAGAGGCCCAGGGCCAGCAGTCCCGCCGCCAGCTGGTCGACTTTTTGCGACAACTGATTCCAGGTCCAGCGTTCGCCATGGTCACGGAAAACCGCGGCCTCCCGGCCGCCCATTGCACTCGCGGTGTCCCGCAAGACCTGCGGAATTGTCTTGCGCCACAACGGCCTGCTCTGGTCACCCGATACATAGGCCTTGCCGTCGATCGGGCGAAGCGTCTCCGGGTCAGACGGGTTCCCGCCGGTATCGGGTTCCAGACCCGTCAGGGGCTTCGACAGATCCATTTCTTCAAACTCACCACTCATCATGCCGACCATTCTTTCGCGTTCAGACAACCTGTGGGCGACCATAACATTACAAATTCACGGAAACGACTCCATCACATGTTACGCTAGTCGCCCAACCGGGCAACTGGGAAACCAAACGGCTCTGTCGCTTGTCGATATTCCTGACCGGCGAACAAAAGAGATAATAAAACAATATAAAACTTGCTTTATTGAAATCACCAGATTACGTTTGTTGACATGCCGTCCACAAAAAAGGATCTGTCATGCCCCGCCCCGAACCCGTCTGGACCAACGCAATCACCAGGACCGAACTTGTCGGCAAGGGCGGCAAGACCGTCATTAAGCTCAATGGCAAACAGATTCTGCTCTGGTTGAGCGAAGGTACGGTTTACGCCTGCAACAACCGGTGTCCCCACGAAGGCTACCCCCTGTCGGAAGGAACTCTCGCTGACGCCTGCGTTCTCACATGCAACTGGCACAATTGGAAGTTTGACTTGGAGTCAGGCGAAACCCTCGTGGGCGGAGACAAGCTGCGGGTGTTTCCTGTACGGCTCGAGGACGACCTCATTATTCTCGATCTGGCCGACCCGCCTGCACAGGACGTACGTGATGAAGCGATCGCCGGATTGCGGCAGGCCTTCGACGAACACGACTATGAGCGCATGGCACGCGAGTTGGCCCGGTATCAGCAGACCGGCGCCGATCCGGTCGATGTCCTGCCCATCGCCTTCGAGTGGGCCGCCGACGGTTTCGAATTTGGCATGACCCACGCCCAGGCAGGAGCACCGGACTGGCTGGCACTGCGTGACCGGATTGCCGCAAGCGAACCCGAGGCCCGTCTGATTCCCCTAATCGAGATCATCGGGCATTTGTCCTGGGACCGGATGATGCAGAAGGGACCATTTCCCTTCAGGACAAAACAGGCATCGGTGTTTGATGCGGCCGCCCTTGAGAATGCGATTGAACGCGAGGATCAGGACGAGGCCATTGCACAGATAGATATTGCTCTGGAAACCGTCGGTGCCGATACCCTGCGCCCTCCCCTGGAACGAGCGGCACTGCGCCACTACCAGAATTTCGGACACACACCGATCTACCTCGAGAAAACCTACGAGCTCATCGAGATTCTCGGTGACGCAGCTGCCAGAGCCCTCTTTTATCCGCTCGTGCGCACCTTGTGCACCGGTGCCCGGGAGGACCTGATTCCCGAGTTCCGCGGCTATGCGTCTGCCCTGGAGAAATGGGATCCGACTGCCACCGATCTGCCGCAACCCGACGACCTGCGTGGAAAAGGCGTCAATGCCTGTTTCGACATGGTCACGCGCGCAGGCGGCAATGCCGGTGAGCTCTTTGATGTCCTCATGCATGCCGGCTGTGATGCCATGCTGCATTTCGATCCGCAATACCGCGAACATGTGGACAAACCGGTCCAGCAGAATGTGGACTGGCTCGACTTTACCCACACCATGACGCACCTCAACGCATCGCGTCGGATCTGCGAGCGTCAACCCGACCTGTGGGCCAATTCCTTCCTGCAAACGGCCTGTTTTCTTGGTCGCAACACAAACTTCATCGACTGGGAACAGGACGTTGCACAGTGGACCGTAGACAAACCCGACACTTTCCTGGATGAGGTGTTCGACGGTTTGCTCGACCACGGCCAGCCGCTTTACATCTACTCTGTACATGTCCTCAAACTGGCAACCGCCATCAAGGAAGAACTCGAGCGAAACCCGCACGCCACCTGGAAACCGGTTGCCTTTGCAGCCCTCAACCGGCTCCTGCATGAACCGGCCAAGCAGAAACACATGCTCAGGGTAACCAAACAGGCTTTCAAGTTTGTCGAGGCCCAGGGTTAACCAGGATCGGTTCAAGTTTTATCTTGGTTGATTCGCTCTAGCCATTGCGTACCGGCGCTTCCTAAAATAAAATAGACACAAGCCTGCCGGCGGGCGGGCCAAGACCACTCCGCCCGCTCCCCCAATGGCAGGACTTCTCTACATTCGAATGTCGAGAACGAGTGCCTTTTGGCACCGCCGGTCATCCTACAACAGTCGAAGGAGTGTACATGAGCGCCTGGATCGAAATGATAGCGGACGAGAAGGCCGATGGTTTTCTGAAGGAAATGTATGACAAGGTGCGCACCCCCCATGGCACGGTCGACAATGTCATGCGCGCGCATTCTCTGCGGCCACAGACCATGGACGGTCACGTGACCCTTTACAGAAGCGTGCTGCACAACGATGCCAACACCCTGCCCTTCTGGTTTCTCGAGGTAGTGGCGTCGTACACATCAATCCTGAATGACTGCGAGTACAGTCTAACCCATCATTTCATGAATGTGCGCCGCCTCATGAAGGACGAACGGCGGTCCGATATAGTTTTTGCAGCCCTGAAGGCCGGCCGGCCTGAAGACGCGTTCGAAGGCAAGGAACTCGCCTTGCTGCGATATGCCGAAAAGCTCACGGTTCGTCCGGGCAACATGGTGGCGTCCGACATGGATCTCCTGCGCCAGGCCGATTGCGAAGACGGTGAGGTTCTGGAAGTCAATCAGGTCTGCGCCTACTTCAACTACTCCAACCGTTTGCTGAACGGCCTGGGGGTGACGACCCAGGGAGACACTATTGGTTTCTACAAGGAAGCCGATTAGGACCTGCCGGATATCAACGTAAGTCAAACGGCTCGCCCCTAACGAACGGGACCAAGCATGAAATTCTCGATTACCGAACTGGCCGGCGATTTTCCCGACTACCGGGCAGGCGTTGTCATCGCCAGTAACATGACAATCGCCGAGACTCGTTCACCGGCCCTCCAGCAATCAATCGAGGAAACCGAAGCGGCCATCGTGCAGGAACTCGGCGGGCGCGACATTCCCTCAATTCCAGAGTTGTACGACTGGCGAAAGGGTTATCGAGCGTTCGGCGTCAAGAAAACAAGCTACCGTTCCTCGGTGGAACGGCTTGTACGCAGTATCTTGTCCGGACGCGGCCTGCCTCGCATCAACACATTGGTGGACACGTACAATCTCTTGTCTGTTCGCGCTCTGGTTCCCGTCGGCGCCGACGATCTCGACAAGACTTGTGGTGAGCTGTGTTTCCGGTACGCCCGTGACGACGACACGTTTTATGCCCTGGGAAAGGAGCCGGCCGAAGACGATCCACCGAAAACGGGCGAAGTGGTCTACGCCGACGACGAAAAAATCCTGTGCCGTCGCTGGAACTGGTACCAGGACGCTCGCAGCCCGGTCAGCCTGGACACGAAACAGGCCGTGTTGACCGTCCAGGGTTTGGGGGTTGCCGACATCGACAAGGCGACAGCCGATCTGAGTGCCCTGTTGGAGACACACGTGGCCGCCACGACACAAAGCGCCATCGCCGATGCCGACATGCCGGTTGTTTCATTCGACATGTAGGGTCCTTGTCGGTTCATAAGTGTGCCGCCGCATCTTCGGAATGCTCCCAAGAAACGAAGTTGCTCAACTCTTAGACCGTATCTGGTCTAACCCCCCAGAAGCTCGTCCTCAAACGGATAGGTACTCAGCAGCTCGTAGCCGGATTCGGTGATGAGTATCTGCTGCTCCAGCTTGACGCCTTCCGCTCCATTCATCTCACCGATATAACTCTCGATACAGATCATCATGCCCGGCTCGAGCACGCCTTCCTGGATCTTGCGGCCCTCGATATCCGTGTAGGAAATCACCGGCCATTCGTCACACAGGCCGACGCCATGGGCGATGCTTGAGTATTTCTGGTCGCTGTAGCGTTCGGGCACCCGCCAGGCATTCTCCCCAATCTCGCGAAACGTGACACCCGGGGCGCACAGATCCAGATTGTGATGGATCTGCTCCATGGCCAGACCGTAAAGCTTGCGTTGTTCGCTGCTCGGACGGCCGGGCCCGCAGAAGAAGGTTCTCGAGACATCGCAGCAATACCCGTAAGGGCCGATCATGTCGGTATCGAAGCTGACAATGTCGCCCGGCCGGATAGTCCGGTCGCTCGACTCCTGAAACCACGGATTGGTCCGGCCGCCCGACGACAGGATCCTGGTCTCCATCCATTCCCCGCCATGGGCAATATTGGCATAATGAAGCTCGGCCCAGAGCTGGTTTTCCGTGATTCCCGGCTTCAGCGCTTCCCGCATGCGGGCGATGCCGGCGTCACAAGCGGCCATGGCCACATTCATGCAGGCAACTTCCTCCGTCGACTTGATCGCCCTTGCCTTCTCGACTAAGGCCTGCCCGTCGAACAGCGACAACCCGTGACGTTCCAGTTCATGGGTGGCCAGCGGATCAAGGCGGTCCACCGCAAGCCGCAGGTTATCCGGCGAGATGGTCTTGACAAGGTCGGCCATTTCATCGGCAAACTCGCGGCACACCGTCGCCACGTGTTCGCCGGCAAAGAAATAGGACCATCCCTTGGCGCGGCGCACGTCGCCGACGACCTCGATCCCGTCCGACATGCTCTCGCAGTTCTTGTTCGAGTATTCGAACAGAACGACTTTACCCTCGGCCGGCACCACACAGTAGCGGCCGTGATTGTGCAGCAGCCAGACGGTCATGTTGCGTGTGCCAGTGGCGTAGCGCACATTGATCGGATCGAAAAACAGGGCCGCCCCGTAATCGGCCTTCTGGATCTCGGCCTGCAGCCGGGCCAGGCGATATTTCCGCATCGCCGACATGTCCACCTGCGCGCTGGTGTCCAGCAGCGTCATGGCATCGGTTTTCTTGGCGCTGATAAAGCTCTTGGAGTCCGGCGTCCATTTCGAATAGTCGTTAAGCAATCGGTCGACCAGATCATCGTCCGCCATGAAACCGTTCTCCTTGATTTTTACTGCAAAGCCTTGCAGGCATCGACGATGCGCCCGACGCCCTTTCTCAACGTGTCGTCGGACACGGCAATCGACATTCTGAAATATCCCGGCGCCTCAAAAGCTTCGCCGGGCACCACAACCACGCCCCAGTCTTCAAGAAGGTATTCCACGAAATCGACCGCGTCCTCGATCCTTCGTCCCTTTTGCGTGATTTTACCAAGAACACCCTCGCACCAGGGGAACAGATAGAAGGCCCCTTCAGGACGGTTGCATTTGAGACCCGGTGCTTCGGAAAGGCCTTCGATGGCGATATCGCGCCGGCGTTCATAGGCCTTGGCATACTCCGGCAGGAAATCCTGTGGGCCTTCCAGTGCTTCGACGGCCGCTGCCTGGCTCATGGCCGGACTCGATCCGAAGCTTTGGGAAAAGACCTTGGCAATTCCCGAAATCAGCCGCTTCGGCCCGCCGGCAAACCCGATCCGCCAGCCCGTCATCGCATAGGCCTTCGAGACCCCGTTGACCGTCAGAGTACGGTCCTTGAGCCGGGGCTCGACCGCCGCGATTGTCGAGAATGAAAAGTTTCCGAAGACGATATGTTCGTAGAGATCGTCGGTCAGTATCCAGACATGTTCGTGGCGCAACAGAACGTCGGCCAGGGCCTTTATCTCGTCCTGCCGGTAGGCCGAGCCCGTCGGATTGCTCGGCGAACACAGGATCACGGCCTTGGTTTTCGGACTAATGGCAGCTTCAAGCTGGGCCGGTGTTATCTTGAAATCCTGTTCAATCCCTGAATGCACGAACACCGGTGTTCCCCCAACGAGGTTGACGGCACCAGGGTGCGATGGCCAGCACGGTGCGGGTACAACAACCTCGTCACCGGGGTCCAGCATGGTCATGAAGGCGTAGGCAAGCAGGGGTTTGGCACCGCTGGAAACGATGATTTCATCCAACGCATAGTCGAGATCATTGTCCCGCTTGAACTTATACTGGATCGCCGTTTTCAGCGCGCTCGTGCCAACCAGTGCCGTATATTTCGTGTCGCCCTCATCTATCGCCTTTTTGCCGGCCGCCTTGATGTGGTCAGGGGTGTCGAAATCAGGTTCGCCGGTACTGAAGTCAGCCAGATCGTGTCCGGCCTCCTTGAGCCGGACCGCCTGATCGAAGATCCGGGCAATGGCCGACGGCGAAAAACGATCGAGAATGCCGCTCAATTGCGGTTCCACGAATTCGGAATCTTCGTCGGCGCGAACGGATGAATCTATCGACATAAGCTGGTCTCCGGGAAGTGTATTGCTTGACAGTGCAGCGGATTCTTCATCTCCGTTCAATATCGCATTTCCGCCGTGCCACAAAATCTTCCAGCGCCTCCCGCACTGACGGATCGATTTCCGGCGGCACAAAGTCTTCGAGCAACTGCTTCCACAACCCATTGGCCCGCTCGGTGGCCGTCAACGCGCCGGCTTCCTGCCAGGCTTCGAAGTTTCTCCAGTCAGATAGTATCGGTTCGTAGAATGCGTTTTCGAACCGTGCGAGAGTGTGAGCTTCACCAAAGAAATGCCCGCCCGGCGGTACCGCGGCAATCGCTTCCAGGGCAAGGTCTTCATCGCGGGTTTCCAGGGGCTTTAGAACTTCCGCCCATCCTCTGATCATCTCCGCGTCAATCACGGTTTTTTCGAACGACGCCGTCAATCCGCCTTCGAGCCAGCCGGTTGCATGATGAACGACATTGGCGCCTCCCATGATGGCGGCCCAGAGCGACATTGCACTCTCGTAGACCGCCTGAGCGTCGGGCGCATTGGAAGCATTCACGTTGCTTGAGCGGTAGGGCAGTCCGAAGTGCCGGGCAATCTGTCCTCCGGCAAGCGTCGCCTTGACATATTCCGGCGTACCGAACGTCGGTGCGCCGGTCTTCATGTCAACATTCGACGTGAACCCGCCAAACACGACCGGACAGCCCGGCCGGATCATCTGCACCAGAGCAATCACGCCCAGCGCCTCCGCCGTCTGCTGGGCAAGCGCACCGGCAATCGTCACCGGGCTCATGGCGCCGGCCAATGTGAAGGGCGTGACCAGACACGGTTGGCCGTTTTCCACCATGGCCATGAGTCCGTCGAGAAGTTCCTCGTCGACCCGTCGCGGTGAATTGACGTTGATCACGGTCATGGTGCTGGGCTCTTCAACCAGGGCTTCGCGTGTCGTCGCCCGGGCGATAGCTATCATGTCGAGCGCATCATCGATCCGCTCCCGCCCGATACCGCGGCCATTCCAGACCCGGTCGGTCAGGGTTGCCTGGGCCAGATAGATATCGAGGTGGCGGGTGTCGACCGGCAGGTCCATAGGTTCGCCGAGAGAAGCCCCGGCAAGCTGGGTAACCCCCAGTGCCTGATTGAGCCGCATCAGGTTACTGACGGACTCGAAATCGCCCGGCCTCCGGCCGCGGTCGAGATCCGATACGTTGGGCGGACCGCCCACCGGCATGAAATTCACGTGGCGACCACCGATCGTGACATTCGCCGCCGGGTTTCTGGCGTGCAACGTGAAAGTCGACGGTGCCTGTTGTACGAATGACCGCACGACGTCCCGGCCAATCCGAACCATGCTGGTCTCGTGATCAACGTCCGCACCATTTCGCTTCATGATGTCCAGAACACGGTCACTGCGAAATTCGAGGCCTGCCTCTTCCAGCAGCCGGAAGGCGGCTTCCGTTATCCTCTCGATGGCGCCGTCATCGATGACTTTGATCGGTGGGAACGGGTTTTGCAGTTCGCCCAGCCGGTACGGTGCGTGTTCGGACTGACGTTGCCGCCGCCCTTCACGCCCCCGGGTGCGTCGTTGCGTTGAGCTTCGCGCCATGGTTCTGAACCCGTCTGGATTTCCAGATCAAACCTTGAGCACAACAACCGAAATCGGCAACTGAATTAAATCTCACCCATCATGAATTATTGATCCGTCATGCAACCAGAAGGGATTCCTCGGACGGGCATATGGACAACAGCCACTCCCGAAACCGCCGTACGCCGGCAAAGTCGCTGGACTGCCGCGATGCGGTAAGAAAGTAGCGGAAGCCGGTACTGACGGGCCGCATCAGAGGTGTAACCAGCCGCCCCGAGACCAGGGCGTCATCGACAAACGGACGTCTGCCCATGGCGATACCGAGTCCTTCGGATGCCGCTTTCAACGCATGGCCGCGCGTGTCCAGTTCTAGCCAGCTCTTGGCGTTGGCCGTCGATTTGCCCACATCCCCGAACCAGAACGGCCACTCGTCGCGCTCCCAGTTGCAGTAGATCAGGGTGCGTTCCAGCAGATCTTCTTCGCTCTCGATCGGTCCATGGCTTTCGAGATATGCTCTGGAACAGACCGGAATCATGATTTCCGGAAAAAGAAAGTCTCCTTCATCGTCCGGGTCGTCTTCGTGGATATAGCGGATCGACAGATCAACCCCATCGGGGGGAAACTCGTTGCTCTTGTCGGTATTGGACGACAATCTGATGGTGACATTGGGATGGTCGTCGTGGAAGGCACCCAACCGGGGAATGAGCCAGAGCTCCGCCAGAGTCGGGAACAGGCTGATGGTCAACTCTCCGTGCCCACGAGGCCGCATGACGGCATTGGTCGCGCGCTCTATGCCATCAAGCGACTGTTGAAGTTCCTTATAGTAGGCTTTTCCGTCGTGGGTCAGCGTCAACCGGTTGTTGTTGCGAATGAACAGGGCAATGCCGACAAAATCCTCGAGCGACTTGATCTGGTGACTGACGGCCGACGGCGAGATATGGAGTTCCTCGGCGGCCTGCTGAAAATTACAATACCGAGCGGCGGCTTCGAAAGCCTTGATCGCCGCAAACGGTGGTAACCGTCTGCCCATTCGACTCATCCCGACCCTGTTCCCCGCACTTGCGCGGCTAACGTCAGCTTGTATTCTTCCGATTGCTTTGATTTTCTGTCAAGCGCTATTGCATTTCGGCTGGTCCGGGGCGCAGCAATTGCGTAGGTCACACATCACCATTGTCATCATCTGACACATGAAAATTGTTCAGTTGCCGTGTCAAATAATCGGTTTATCGTCTTCGAGACGGTGAGAGAAAGCGCGCAACGAAAGGATCCACACCCATGGACGCACGGCCTGAAACAGCTCTGGCACCGGTAACCCGTTTCATTCAGGATCTTCGTTTCGACGATATGCCGGCCAACACGGTGAAGATGGCCGGCCTGCTCATGCTGGACACGCTCGGTGTGGCAGCAGCGGCTCACACCCTCGAGGCCGGCACGATTGCCCGCAAGATCACTTCCCTGCTCCATGGATCCCCAGACCCCCGCACCCAGGCAAGAATGATGTTTGACGGTCGAACGGTGAGTGTCGCCGGAGCCGCTTTTGCCGGCGCTACCCAAATCGACAACCTCGACGCCCATGACGGCTACAATCCGACCAAGGGCCACATCGGCGTGGCGGTCGTGCCGGGCCTGGTGGCACTGGCGGATGCGGCGGAACACGTGTCAGGCCGCGACGCTCTCACGGCATTCGTAGTCGGCTACGAAGTGTCCGCCCGGGCTGGTCTGGCCTTGCATGCGACTGTCTCCGATTACCATACATCCGGCGCCTGGAATGCCCTTGGTGTCGCCAGTATCGGGGCGAGGTTGCGCGGTTTGTCCGACAACCAGCTCAGGCAGGCCTTGGGCATCGCTGAGTATCATGGCCCCCGCAGCCAGATGATGCGGGAAATCGACAACCCATCGATGCTCCATGACGGCTCCGGCTGCGGTGCCATGACAGGCGTTACGGCAACGATCATGGCGGAAAACGGCTTCACCGGCGCACCGGCGATTACCGTGGAAGCGCCCGAAGTGATGAGCTTCTGGTCCGATATCGGGACCCTCTGGACCACTGAACTGCAATATGTGAAACCCTATCCCATCTGCCGGTGGGCCCATGCGCCGATTGACTGCACACTTAACCTGCTCAAAGCACATGGAATTTCACATGAAGACGTCGAGCATATCGAAATCTCAACCTTCCATGAGTCCGCAAGGTTGTTCGCCGAGATGCCGGCAACGCCCTCGATCGCCCAGTACAGTCTGCCCTTCGCGGTTGCATCCGCTCTGGTCAATGGTGTCCTGGGGATCGACCAGATCACCGGCGACAGCCTGACGGACCCGGCGGTTGCCCGCCTCGTGGACGCCACGACGGTGGTTGAAAGCGATGCCCACAACGAGCGTTTCCCGGACGGCCGCTGGGCCGATATCACAATCCGGATGAGGGACGGAACCGAGCACAAGTCAGGCGAGGTCAATGCCCGGGGCGGTCCGGAGGATCCTCTCAGCGATGAGCAGATCATCGGCAAGTACCACGCCTATGCCGACCCCACTCTGGGCACAGCGCGCGCCACCCAGATCCGTGATCGCATTCTTGCGCTTCATCAACCCGGGTCGGACTTCAAGGCCCTGGTAGACCTACTTGCCAAGCCTGTTTGATACCGTCAGGTGGATTGGGTCCCGGATCGCGCTTCGCTTGTCCGGGAAACGATTTTGGTTTTCTGGCACAACGCTCCAGCCCGTTCGCCGGGCTTGGACCGGCGCCTACTGGCATTTGCTAAAGGTTATGTGCGTACGCATGTATTCCGTATTGCCCAAACGCCACGTTTCATCTTCTAGAATCTATCCACTGAAAACGGCGCCAGATCGACGTCCGTTTTCCCATCCAACACTAGGTCTGCCACGAGACGACCGGTCGTCGGTCCAAGCGTCAGACCCACATGGCCATGACCGAACGCGTAAAAAGCATTGCCGAACGACGTCGCCCTGCCGAGGACCGGAAGCGAGTCCGGCGTCGCCGGCCTGTGTCCCATCCACTCGGACCCACCCGCTGTGCGAAGGCCCGGATAGACCCGCGTCGCTTTCTCCACCAGCACTTTCGCCCGCTTGTAGTTTGGCGGCGCATCAAGCCCGCCCAGTTCCACCGAGCCTCCCACACGGATTCCGCTGTCCATGGGCGAGATACCAAATCCCTGTGGCCCGTATACGATCTCACGTGACGGGGAGATCCCCGGATCCGATATCGTCGTGTGATAGCCACGCTCGGTTTCCAGGGAAACCTTGTCCCCCAGCATACGGGCAATCTTGTGCGACCAGGCACCACAGGCGATGACTAGGTTGTTACAGGCCATCTGCGTGCCATCGGCCAAACGTACACCCGTCGTCAATCCGCCCTCTCGAATGATATCGACGACCTCGGCCTTACGGATAGTCCCCCCGTTGCGAACAAAGTCTTCCGCAACCGTAGTCACCACACGATAGGGATCGGTGACGTTGTACCAGCCTTCATAAACGCGACCTGCGGCAAAGTCCGGGGCAATCTCCGGTTCGAGGTCAACCAGCTCAGCCCCTGAAACAGGCGTACAGGGAAATCCATTGCGGGCTCGCAGATCGTAGGCCCAGGTGTCGCCGTCGAATTGGGTCTTGGTATCGTAAACTGCAACGCAGCTATCCTTTCCCAGTAGTTCTGGAGCGTTGAGTTCGTGCAGGATTGAACCAAAATCTTCGGCCGCGTGCCGAAACAATGTCGCCGCCGCCGCTGCAATCCTTTCGGCCTCTTTCTCCCGGCCCGCGGCCAGAAACCGGATCAGCCAGGGCGCCAGCTTCGGCAGATAGGACCAGCGCACGGTCAAAGGCCCGAGCGGATCCATCAGCCACCCCGGCACCTTGGTGAGCAGGCCCGGTATCGACATGGGTGCGACTTCAGTGACAGCAATCCCTCCTATATTGCCGAACGAACACCCCATGCCCGGCTCCAGGCGGTCGATCACCGTCACCTCCACATTGCGTCGGCGCAGATGCCACGCACAGCACATACCGACTATCCCGGCACCGATGATGATTGTGTGAGGCTGTTTATCGGTTGTCGTCATGTCAGTTGAAATCCATTCACATAAGGGTCGCGATCATCGACGAATATGGTGTTCAGACCGGTCACATAGGCCCGGCCCTCGACACTTGGAACAATCGCGTCGTAGGGCCCCACTTTTGTGGTTTCCTCGGCGCGACCGGTGAACAGACCGCCCAGGATGCTCTCATTGACATAGGCCTCGCCCGGTTTCAGCCGCCCGCGGGCGACGCGCTGGGCAACCCAGGCCGACGTCCCGGTTCCACACGGCGACCGGTCTATACCGGTCTCCCCGTAAACCACCGCATTGCGGCCGTGGGCGACCTCATTTGTCGGTGCGCCGGTCCACATGAAATGCTTCATGCCCCGAATGAGCGGGTTTTCCGGATGCACGACATCGAGTTCATCATTGAGCTGATCACGCATCTCGCACCCCAGGCGAAGGATCTCGCCGACGGAGAAATCGGCAAGATCCCGATAGTTCTCCTGGGTCTCGAGGATCGGATAGAAATTTCCGCCATAGACAATATCGACCTTCAGGGCACCGAGAGTCGGGCTCTCGAACTCATGGTCCCTGATCATCAGAAACGACGGGACATTGGTGATCCGCACCGATGTCACCTTGCCGTCCTGTTCAACGTAACGGGCCACGACCACGCCTGCCGGTGTTTCCAGGTTCAGAACCCCCGGTGTCTTTGGCTGCACAAGCCCGTGTTCGATGGCAAATGTCACCGTGCCGATCGTGCCGTGACCGCACATGGGCAGGCATCCTGATGTCTCGATATAGATCACGGCGGCATCGCAATCGTCACGTGACGGCGGGTAAAGAATGGCACCGGACATGGCATCATGGCCGCGCGGCTCGAACATGAGGCTGGTCCTGATCCAGTCAAACTCAGCCAGAAAATGTTCGCGGCGCTCAGCTTGCGTCTTGCCCTCCAGGCGCGGCGCCCCGCCGGTTACCAGGCGGACGGGTGCACCGATCGTGTGCCCGTCAATGCAGAAGAATGTGTGCGAGGCCATGACGTGTATGTCCTTGTTTAAAGATCCCGGCCCGCCTGCCGGTGTGTCCACCACAAATGCGTTCTGGCGCCCATGGTCATGAACGGTTCGGGATATAGTTTCTTCGGTATTTCGAGGCCGAGCATCTCTTCAACCATGGGTTCGTCCGATCCGGCAGCAAGATCGGCGATCAGCATGCCCGACAGGGTTCCCTTTCCGACACCCAGCCCATTCTGGCAACAGGCAGTGTAGAAGCCCGGTTCGATTTCGCCGAAAGCCGGCACGGAATTGAGCGACAGGCACAGGTGCCCGCCCCAGCGGTGGTCCATGGTGACATCAGGCAGCATGGGAAACCGTGCGGCAAAGGCGCGGTCCTGGACCCGCCCCAGTTTCTCGACCTGTGTCGCCGTTGTCTCGAGGTTTGGATTGTAGGTAAAGACACTGCGCACGGTAACCCGGCCCTGCTTCAGGCGGCGTACCGTCGACCCCATGGGATGAGCGGGGATCAGACCCCACTCCGGATCACCACCGAGTGTTGATTGCTCGGCTGCCGTTAGTTGACGCGTCATGCTGGCAAACGTGAAGATGTGCATTAGGCGTCTGTCATAGAGGCCAAAGGATTCCGCATGGCCGTTTACGGTCATGATCACCTTCGGACTGCTGATCGAACCTCGTTTCGTGTGAACCGTGTGGGTCACCCCTGTTTCGATCTTCAGAACAGCAGAGTTTTCGAATATTTCGACTGCGGGTTTGAGACCCTGCGCCAACCCGCGGATGTACCCTGCCGGCTGGATCTGGACGCACCCCGGCGCGTGCAAGCCGCCGGCGTAATAATCCGTACCTGTGATGCGCTTCATGTCGGAAGCATCGAGGTCGCTGTAGGGTTCACCAAGTCCGTCCAGGTGCCGCTGGAACGCTTTTAGGGATTTCAGTCCCTTGCCGTCGGTGGCACCGTGGATCTTGCCGTCGGGATTCCAGTGCTCTTCGAGCTCGAATTCAGCAACCATGTCACCGGCAAATGCGATAGCGGCCCGGTTCATGCGAATCTGTGCGAGATCCGCCTCGCGCCCTCCGGCATAATCGTCGCTCTGGAGTTCATGCGGCAGATCAATCATGAAACCGGAGTTGCGCCCGGCAGCCCCCCAGCCAACGCGCTGGGCGTCGATCACAACGATACGGTCGCCGGGGCAGAGTTGCGTCAGGCGGCGTGCCGCAGAAAGGCCGGCAAAACCCGCGCCGACAATGACCCAGTCGGCGCTCTGGTCGCCTTCCAGTTCACGGGCAGTGTTCGGGGCCGGCAAGAGCTCATACCAGCCCGAACCGGCAAGATCCGAAGGCACTTTACGGGCAGTAAAGACGGTCATAGCCGCACCTCGGAAGAGGCACGGCCATCACCATCATCGATTACGCCGGAATCTTGTTCAGTCGATTGCGTCTTCGACATCGGAGTCAGAGATATCGACCCAGATTGTCTTGAGTTCGGTGTACTGGTCGTGAGCATGAATGGAATTGTCGCGTCCACCGAAACCGGATTGCTTGTACCCACCGAAAGGAGTCGATGCGTCGCCTTCGCCATAGCAGTTTACCGTAACTGTCCCGGCCCGAATGGCGCGCGCCATCCGGTGGGCCCGTTTGACATTACTTGTGAACACGGATGCCGCAAGCCCATAGGGTGTATCGTTTGCCACCTGGACTGCCTCGTCGGCACTTGCCACGGTGATGATCGACAGGACCGGTCCAAAGATTTCCTCGCGCGCTATCGTCATGTCGGAACGGACATTGTCAAAGATTGTAGGCTCGATGAAGTAACCGTTGCCGTCGGAGATGGCACGACCGCCGAGAACGATATTGGCCCCCTCCTGCTTGCCTTTCTCGATATAGCCGAGAATGGAGTCATACTGTTCTTTTGACACGATCGCACCCAGCCGGTTCGACGGGTCGAGCGGATCGCCCGTCCGCCAGTCCCGGACATGGTGCAGAATGCGTTCCACGAGCGCATCCTTGACTTTTTCATGAACGATCAGGCGTGAGTTGGATGAGCAATTCTCACCCATGTTCCAGAAGACCGCCTGGGTCGCGTGTGAGGCGACCACATCGAGATTTTCCGCATCGTCCATGACCACGCAGGGGTTCTTGCCGCCACATTCGAGCACAATCTTCTTGAGGTTGCTCTGTGCGGAATACTCGAGGAACATCCGGCCGACTTCGGTCGACCCTGTGAACGACACCATGTCCACGTCGGGGTGCAGCCCGAGCGCTTTGCCGGTGGTTTCGCCGAGCCCGGTCACCACGTTGAGGACACCGCGCGGGATGCCTGCTTCATGGGCCAGTTCCGCCAGACGGAGCGTGCTCATGCTGGTCTGTTCCGCGGGCTTGATGATCACGCTGTTGCCGGCGGCAAGGGCCGGGCCCATCTTCCAGGCGGCCATCAGCAGGGGAAAGTTCCACGGCAGGATACAGGCCACCACACCGATTGGCTCGCGCACGACCATGGCGACGGCGTCGTCACCGGCAGGGGCGACCTGATCGTAGATCTTGTCGGCGGTTTCCGCGTGCCACTCAAGACAATGCAGGGTTTCCGGGATATCGACCGTTTCTATGTCCTGAATCGGCTTGCCGCTCTCGATGCTTTCCAGCACGGCAAGTTCGTGCTGGTTGCGCCGGATGAGCTTGCAGAGCTTGATCAGGGTCCGTTTGCGATCGGAAGGATGAACCCGTGTCCAGCGCCCATCGTCAAAGGCTTCACGAGCCTTTTCAACTGCCAGATCGACATCTTCCTGCGAACAGGATGCAATCTGGGCAAGCGGGGCACCGGTGGCCGGGTTGATTGTCTCGAATGTGGCGCCTGTGGATGCTGCACGGGCTCGGCCATCAATGAACGAACCGGTCGGCAGTTCCATGGCCTTGGAAATAGCCTCGTATTCCTCACGCGTTAATAGCGACGACATTGTCTTTCTCCTCATCACGGGCGTCACTGTTGATCCGGTCCATGGTCACTTTCAGTGTCTTGAGGACCGTTTCCAGCTCGCGCTTTTCATTCTTGTTCAGTTCACGGATCGGTTTGCGGACCCGCCCTGAAGGCAAGCCTGCAAGCCGGCAACCATGTTTCACGATCTGGATCAGCTTACCGCCCTGTTCGAGGATACCCATGAACGGCAGCAGCGCGGACATGATCCGGCGGCCCTTCTCGAAATCGTTCTCGATGGCACAGGCCTGATACAGGGCCAGGTGTTCCTTTGGCAGGCAGTTGCCACCGGCACAAACCCAGCCTCGAGCACCCCAGACAAAAAACTCAAGCGCCTGATCGTCCATACCGCACAGAAGCGTAATGTGCTTGTAGTCCCGTGCCAGGGCGTGGAGCTGGTTGATATCGCCGGTAGATTCCTTGATGCCGCTGAAATTCGGGCTGCGTCCGACCCGGTCAAAGAACTCCGGTCCCATCGTCGTCCCGGTGCGGCCGGGATAGTTGTAAAGCATGATCGGCAGATTGACCTCGCGGTCGACAGCCAATGCGTGATTGGCGAGCTCCAACTGGGTCGGCACCGCATAGAAGGGGGCATTCATCAGGATCGCATCGGCGCCGTTCTGTTTTGCATGCAAACCCAGCTCGATGCAGTCCTCGGTTCTGATACCGCCGATGCCGACGATCAGGGGAAGACGGCCGCGGATTTTTTCCTTGGCCAACCTCATGGCCTCGACCCGCTCTTCCAGCGTTTGGGCGTAAACTTCTCCCGTTGTGCCGCCGACAATGATGCCATGCACACCTGACGAAATCAGGTGTTCGATCATGGTTTCAAAGCCCTCCCAGTCGATCGAAAAATCGTCGTTGAAGGGTGTGATGACAGGTGGATAGATGCCTTCGAATTTCATCTGCAGTCTCCCTGATGGATTGTTTTGAAAAACGGACAACGGCACACCGCCCTGCCCTGCCAGTCGAGGTGTGTCGTGTTGATTTCTGTTCTTGTATACATTGGATATACGATGTTATGATCATTGTCACGCACATTTTCCATCAGGAGAGCGCGATGAACAAGCCGGCAAAAGCAGACGCGTTTCGAAAGACCAATCGCCGAAGTGCGATTCCGATCTACGATGCTCTGCGACGCAGCATTATTTCCATGGAATTGAAGCCCGGCGCGGACCTCGATGAAAAATCTCTGGTCGCGATGTTTGGCGTTTCCCGCACACCGGTCCGCGAAGCCCTGATCCGGCTGGCGGCAGAAGGACTGGTCGACATCAGGCTCAACCGTGGCGCCTCGGTCGCCAATCTCGACCTGCAGGTTCTGCAGTCGATATTCGAGGCCGGAGACCTGATTGAAAAGGCCATTATGCGGCTTGCCTGCCTGCGCCGCACACCCGAGGATCTGCGCGATGTTGAACACATAATGCATGAATTCGAGGCGGACATGGCGCGCAAGGACATACCTGCAATGGTCGAATCCAACAGCCGGTTCCATCTGCGCATCGCGGAAGCTTCAGGTAACAAGTACTTTCTCGACTGCTACCGGCGCATTCTCGCCGACCATGAACGGATTGCGCAGATCTGGTATGCCCACAACATCGTCCTGACCACCGGCTCTGCCAACAGCACCATCGCCCAGCAGCATCGCGAGATTCTGGAAGCATTGGAGAACCGGGATGCAGAGCACGGTGAGGCGCTGTCGAAACAGCATGCCGACCTGTGCAAGGACGGTGTTCGCGACATCCTGTCCGCCGGAGAACGGGTCCTGGCGGACATTTCCGTCATTACCGTCGATCTGGAAACGGCCCAATGAGTCAATCCGGCTCACGCATTCCTGGATTTCACAAGCTTGACCGCAGAGGCCGTTTCGAGGTGGTCGCGGAAATGACTGGCCTGGGCGATGCCGCTGTGCGGGATTTCACGCAGGCAAGCCAGGCCCTTGGCGACATGGCAGATCACCTCAGCGAGAATGTGATCGGCACCTTCAGCGTGCCCTTGGGGATCGCGACCAACATGATCGTCGATGGCGAGGATGTCCTGGTGCCCATGGCCACCGAAGAGTCCTCCGTGATCGCTGCCGTCTGCAATGGCGCCCGACAATGCCGGGAAACCGGTGGCTTCATGACCAGTACAAGCGGTGCCCTGATGATCGCCCAGATTCAGATAACCGGTCTGGACAACCCTTTCAGCGCCCGCAGCGAGATATTCGAACGAGAAGCTGACATCAAGAAGCTGTGCGACGAGACCGATCCTCTCCTGTGCAATCTGGGCGGTGGGTTTCGTGAAGTCGAAGTTCGCGTCCTCGACACTGCCGAGCCCATGGTCATTGTCCATCTGATCGTCGACACGCGCGATGCCATGGGAGCCAATGCCGTCAACACGATGGCGGAAAAGCTTGCTCCACTCATCGAAAGCTGGACCGGCGGCACGGTTGGTCTTCGAATACTGTCCAACCTGGCCGACCGCCGGTTGGCCCGCGCCAGGGCGGTTTGGCCATTGGAGGCAATCGGCGGTGCCGACGTACGCGATGCCATTTTGAGAGCAGGTGCCTTTGCCAACGCCGACCCATATCGTGCGGCCACGCACAACAAGGGGATCATGAACGGCGTCAGCGCGGTCGTACTTGCCACCGGCAACGACACCCGGGCGGTTGAGGCCGGCGCTCATGCCTATGCCGCACGTCATGGCCGCTACATTGCCCTGACCCGTTGGGAAAAGAATGCCGACGGCAACCTCACGGGCTCGATCGAACTGCCCATGCCGGTCGGCATTGTCGGCGGTGCCACAAAGGTACACCCGACAGCGCAAATGGCATTGCAGATCATGAAGATTGAAACCGCAGAACGGCTCGCGCGGATTATCGCGTCGGTCGGACTGGTCCAGAACTTTTCAGCCATGAAGGCCCTGGCGACCGAGGGCATTCAGCGCGGGCATATGTCACTGCATGCCAAGAACGTTGCAATTACGGCCGGCGCTGCTGGCGACGAAATTGACCTGATCGCCGGAAAACTCATCAAGGCGGAGTCGGTCCGGGAGGAAACTGCCAGGAGTTTACTGGCGGAACTCAGGAATCAGACTTGACCAAACGCGATTCGATTTCACAAAGCGTGACAAGGGTCCCCAATGGAGAGTAGAGAAGTTGAGGGCTCGGTTTCCGATGCGAACAGGCCGGTTCATTCACTGACAGGAAATTTCCAAAATACATCCAAGACACAGGAGAAAACCAGATGTCCAAACCCGCATGTGACTGGTACGGATCCCACGCCGTAATCGTGACGCCATTCGATGCCGACGGCCAGATCGACGAGACCGCCTACAGACAGGTTGTCGATTTTGTCATCGACTCAGGCTGTCACGGCGTGATTGCAGCCGGCAGCACTGGTGAATTTTTCCTCATGTCCGATGACGAACGAGGACGTGTCTTCGACATTGCTGTCGACCAGACCGCCGGCCGCGTGCCAGTGCTCGGCAGTCCTTCCGCCATCCGGACCGAAGACGTTGTCGCCCTGACCAAACGCGCCGCTCAGGCTGGATGCGACGGTGTTCTGACCCTGACCCCGCTTTACGTGCCGCTTGGCGACCGCGAAATCACTGAATTCTATCGCCGTGTATCGGGCGAAGGTGGCTTGCCGATCATGCTGTACAACAGTCCCCGCTATGTAAACAGCACCCTGCATGCCGGTCTCGTGAGCGATCTCATGGAGATCGACAACGTCGTCGCGATCAAGGACACCACCTGGGACCTCTACACCACGATGGAACTGATCCGGGTCTGCGGTCCGGAGTTACGGGTTTTCATCGGCCTTGAAGATATTCTGCTGCCGGCCATGTCGATCGGCGTCCATGGCGTGGTTGCCATGTTCCCGCAGGTGGTCGGAAAAATGGCCGTGGACCTCTTCAATGCCGCGGCTGCAAACGACCTTGATACTGCCCGTGAACTCCACTTCAAGATGATGCGCGCCTATCAGATTTTCTCCGTTGGCAGTGGCTACATGGGCATCAAGGAGGCCATGAACCAGCTTGGCCGTCCCGCCGGTCATTCCCGTCCACCTATGATGCCGTTCAGCGAAGATCAGAAACGCCAGATCAGTGAGATCTTGAAGGATATCGGCTTGTTATGACTCCTCTCGGGCACGCCGGTTGATGGCGACAATTGAAGTTCCGACTGAAAAGGACACGCAACTTGCCGGTATCGGTCTGTTGCTCGCCGGGCTTTTCATTGCTTCCCTGAATGGCGCCCTGATGAAAATACTGACGCCGGTACTGCCCGAGGTGCAGATTGTCTGGGGCCGCTATGTCGCCTACTTCATCGTCATGTTGCCGATCGGGCTTTATCGATTTGGCCTCTCGACATTCAGTCCGCCAAGGCCCGGACGCCAGATCGTGCGCGCGCTGCTGCTGGTTGTTGCCACCACAAGCTTTGTTGCCGCCGCAGGCGGCTTGCCGTTCGCCGACGCCATCGCCATCATTTACATCTATCCGTTCATCATTACACTTCTTGCTCCCTGGCTCCTGAAGGAACGCGTGTCGCTGCCAGCCTGGATAGGGGTCATTGGCGGGTTCGCAGGCGTCCTGATCGTCATGCGCCCGTCCTTTGACAACATTGACGTCAACACACTCTTCGCGCTCAGTTGCGGGGTTTTCCTGGCATTGCATCTGATCACCACACGCCAGCTTGCACTGACAACGAGTCCGATCATCACATCGACATTCACGGCGTTTGTATCGTTGTTGGTTTTGTGTCCGATCGTCCCGTTTGTCTGGCAGCCGGTTCCCCTCTGGACCATGGGCATATTTGCTCTGGTTGGACTCACCAGTGCGGCAAGTCATGGTCTTATTCTTCTGGCCTATGCACGGGCACCGGCGCCGACTCTTGCACCGTTTTCCTACGCCGAGATTCTTGCTGCGGTATTCATCGGACTGGCTCTGTTTTCTGACTTGCCTGACAGAATTTCCTGGGTTGGAATGACCATTATCATCGCAAGTGGCGTCCTTGTGGCGCAGACATCGCGCGCCAAACTCGCTATCCCCAGCCGAAGAGCACCGCCTGGGCCATAGAGAAAAAACCGACAAACGAACCCATTAGAACGAAAGGTCATGACATGGCTGCTGAAACCGCCCCCTGCCGTCTTGCCGTGGACATTGGTGGAACCTTTACAGATGTTGTTCTTGAAAAAGACGGCGTCCAGACGACAGTCAAGGTACTGACCACGCCGCAAAATCCTGCCGACGGCTTCATGAACGGATTGCGTGACGTGTTGGGGCGCACCGGGACCGACCCGGCAGACCTCACGCTCATTATCCATGGGACAACACTGGCGACCAATGCCCTGATCGAGCGCAAGGGCGCAAGAACCGCTTTGATCGCCACGGATGGCCATCGCGACACGCTCGAGATTGCCTACGAAAACCGCTTCGACCAATATGACATCAACGCCGACCGGCTCAAACCGCTGGTCCCACGCGAACTGCGGCTGACAGTTCCTGAGCGTCTGAACTTCCGAGGCGAAGTGCTTGATCCGATACAGGACGCCGACATTGCAACCCTGATCCCTCAACTGCGTGAAGCGGGCGTAGAAAGCGTAGCGATCGGTCTACTTCATGCCTACGCCAACCCTGCTCACGAAGACCGGATCGCGGCTGTTCTTCGCAAGGAACTGCCGGACCTGTCGATATCGCTGTCCTCGCAGGTTTGTCCCGAAATTCGCGAATATGAACGCCAGACGACAACCTGTGCCAACGCCTATGTGCGGCCGATCATGGAATCCTACCTCCACGATGTCCAAGGCAGGCTTGTTGCCGAAGGTGTCGTTTGCCCCTGTCTCCTGATGACGTCGGGCGGCAACCTGATCACCATAGAGACTGCAAAACAGTACCCGGTCCGGCTGATCGAGTCCGGGCCGGCCGGGGGTGCCATTCTCGCCGGCTTCATTGCCCAGAATCTCGGTGAGTATCGAGTCCTGTCCTTCTATATGGGGGGCACGACGGCCAAGATTTGTCTGATCGATAACGGCGAGCCGCTGTTGAGCCGGACATTTGAGATCGATCGCGCCCACCGCTTCATGAAGGGCAGCGGCATGCCCGTGAAGATACCGGTTGTCGAGATGGTTGAGATTGGTGCCGGTGGCGGTTCGATTGCCCATGTGGACGCCCTTGGGCGAATCCAGGTAGGCCCTGAAAGTGCTGGCGCCGATCCGGGCCCGGCCTGTTATGGACGCGGCGGTACAGGTGCTGCCATAACCGACGCCAATCTGTTGATGGGCCGTCTCGATCCGGAAGGGTTTGCCGGCGGGCGCATGACGCTGGACACTGCGGCCGCCGCCGCCGCCATGACGGCATCGGTTGGTGCTCATCTGGATCGGGGGCCGGTCGAGGCTGCAAAGGCGGTGATCGAAATCGTTGACGAGAACATGGCGAGTGCCGCCCGGGTTCATGCGGTTGAACGCGGCGCGGAGATTGCCGGCCGGACCATGATCGCCTTCGGTGGAGGCGCGCCCCTGCACGCTCTTCGTCTGGCACAGAAGCTTGGAATTTCGAAAGTGGTCGTGCCTGCGAATGCGGGCGTCGGTTCTGCCATCGGATTTCTCATGGCGCCGGTCGCCTATGAACTGGTGCGCAGTCACTATGTGCGCGTGGATGGCTTGGACGCCACAACGCTGAACGGCCTGTTTGCCGAGATGTTTGAAGAGGCGGCCGAAGTCGTACGGTTGGGGTCGCCTGAGACTTCTCTGGAACAGAAACGCCATGCCTATGCGCGTTATGTGGGTCAGGGCCACGAGGTCAAGATCGAACTCCCTGCCCGGGAATTCGTATTCAGCGACGGAGACAGCATACGGGAGGCCTTTGAACAGGAGTACCGGCGCCAATATGGCCGGATCGTTCCCGGTCTCGCGATCGAAGTTCTGACCTGGTCGATCATGGTCTCGGAGAAACGTGCGGTTACTCCCGACCGCTTCAAAGCGACAGCTAACTCAACACAGGCCGAACAACAACGCACACGCGATGTGCATTTTTCCGGTCAGGAGGATGCCGTCGAGACAAAAATCCTTGGCAGGGAAAACCTGCCCCGGGAAGGGCAGATATCGGGACCGGCGATCATTACCGAGATTCAGACCAGCACGGTTGTGCCGGAAGGATTTGCCGCGACGACAAACGCGTATGGCGATCTCGTTCTGGAACGCACCGGCGCAACAACCATGACCGCCGCTGTGGCCCACGATGTGCGCAATCAGGTTCTGTGGGATCGGATCATTGCCGTGGTTGAAGAACAGGCACAGGCCATCATTCGCACATCCTTTTCAACATCCGTGCGCGAGGCAGGCGATCTTTCCGCGGGCGTGTATGACCTGAAGGGCCGGATGCTGGCCCAGGCCGTGACCGGCACGCCTGGTCATGTCAACGCAATGGCGGCGTCGGTCGGTTTCTTTCTCGAAAAATACCCGATTGACACCATGAACGAAGGTGACGTCTTCGTCACCAATGACCCCTGGCTCGGCACCGGTCATCTGTTCGACTTCACTGTGGTCAACCCGGTCTTCAAGAATGGCCGGATCGCAGCCCTGTTTGCCTCGACGTCTCACGTGGTCGATGTCGGTGGTCGCGGTTTCGGGCCCGACGCCGGGCAGGTCTACGAGGAAGGCCTCAACATTCCCATCATGCCGCTTTTTTCCAAGGGCGTACGCAATGACAGCGTATTTTCGATTGTCGAGGCCAATGTCCGCGAACCGGTACAGGTTGTGGGCGACCTCTATTCCCTGTCATCGAGCAATGAACTGGGCGGGCGCCGGTTGATTGAGCTGATGGACGAGTTCCACATGGACAACCTGGAGGAGATTGGCGAGCACATCATCGACACCTCGCGAAATGCCATGCTTGATGAAATCCGCGCTCTGCCTGCAGGTGTTTACGAAAACCAGATGACCGTCGACGGTTATGAAAAGCCGGTCACGCTGAAGGCCCGGATGACCATCGGCAATGAGGGCATTTCTGTCGACTACGAGGGGACATCTTCCGTCTCGCAGTTTGGCATCAACGTGCCGCTCACCTACTGCGAGGCCTATACCTCCTTCGGCATCCGATGCATTGTCGGCAGTGCGGTGCCCAACAACACCGGTTCGCTTGAACCGATCCGCACGTCAGCGCCGGTCGGCACCATCGTCAACGCGCCGCCGCCCTGTGCCGTCACAACGCGCCATGTCATCGGGCAGATGCTGCCCGATGTTGTCCTGGGATGTTTGGAAAAGGCCATTCCCGGTCAGGTACCCGCAGAGGGTAGCTCCAGCCTCTGGAATCCGATGCTGTCGGGCGGCCACGGGTTTGTGGAGGCCGAGGACGGCAAGCCGACGGAGGCCTTCTCCGTGACGATCTTTCATTCCGGCGGCACCGGCGCCCGGCCAACGCGGCCGGGCCTTTCAGCCACGGCGTTTCCTTCGGGCGTGCGCAATACACCGGTGGAGATCACCGAGTCCATCGCACCGCTGATTTTCCGCCGCAAGGAGTTCCGCGTAGACTCCGGTGGCCGCGGTCTGCATCGTGGCGGAGACGGACAAACCATCGAGATCGAACATGCCGACAAGGTACCGTTTGCCGTGTTCGCTCTGTTCGACCGCATCGACAACCCGGCCCGCGGACGCCAGGGCGGCGAAAGTGGTGCCGCCGGCAGAGTACGGCTGGCAAGCGGCGCACCCTTCCGGGGCAAAGGCAAGCAGATCGTCAATGCCGGCGACCGCCTGATCCTCGACCTGCCCGGCGGCGGCGGGTTTGGTAAATCCGGATCTTGAATTGAAATTCAGTCCCCGGCGTTCATGTTTCGGTCGGTCGGGTTTCCCGTTTCGAGAAGGTGACTAGGTAAATTGACAAGAACATGACCGGCACTGCCGACCAGAGCAGGAGGCTGTGGCGCTCACCGAAAAGCGCCATGCCCCACATGATTCCGGCGAACACCGAAATGAAGCCGCCAAGGGATGCGAACACGGCACCGTAACGGCGGGTGATGTCGAAATAGAGATACGATTCGACAGCGGTCGTCAGTACGAACAACAACACGGACCATTGACCCACACCCCACGGTTCCATCAATGGGATGAACTCGCCTGAATAAATGTAGATCGGGGTCAGCAGGATCGTGGACAAGATGACAACGGCGGTCATGACCTGCAATGCGTCGAGGGCTTTTGGCCAACAGGCGGCCACATAGATGTTGTCGGCGGCATAAACAACCGGAATGATGAATGCCAGGGCCGTC
The DNA here is from genome assembly GCA_021775835.1 of Hyphomicrobiales bacterium. The sequence continues at coordinate 48,577 of JAJFHC010000011.1, forward strand.
CAAAGGGACACATCCGTGATCTCGACACTCGATTGGGACGTCAACACCAGCATCGCCGCCATAGCGCCGACCATGACGCCGCTTAACCTCATCGCTGAAACCGGCTCGGTGCGCAGGCCAAGGGCGATAACAACGGTGAACACCGGCGTCATGGATACGATAATCGACAACAATCCCGCCGCGACATTGGGAGCGATATACAAGGTCAATCCCAATGGCCCCAGATACCCCAGCGTCCCGCTTATAAAGAAGAAGGCGATCTGTCCCGGCGTCGGCCGGAACCAGGCTTTTCTTGTCCAAGAGATGGTCACGAATATGACCGCCACCCCGATCATGGAAAGCGTCAGGACACCAATCTCGCTGTACCCGGCCTGTGCGGCAAATTTCAGGAGAGAGAACTGAAGGCCCCAGGTGACTCCCATGACGAACAAGAGCGTCACGCGCCACGGACGTGATTGGGTAAGTGACATAATGTGTGTTTCCAGGAACCATATCGACCGGTCTCGGGCGATATCACGTCCTTCCGCGTCGTGGAAAGAATGCGCGAACGAAAAAGAGCGCCGGCGGCAAGGCCGGCGCTCTCGTGTTGTTTGGACCGCCGCGTCAGCGGTGGTCAGTATCTGTCGACATTATGTTCGACGTTTTCCTTCGAATGGCTGCGAATCTCTTCTTCGATTTCGCGTGCCTCGTGCTTGAACTGCCAGATGTGCCAGCTTATCCACAAGGCGACGGCAATCACCACCATGATCACTTCCGAACCCTGAAAGGGATAAATGGCGCCGACGTCCTTGAGATCCACCGCCCAGCTGTCCAGGCCTTTGATCGTTGACATAAGTAGTCTCCTTTTCCTGGTTCTGGTTAGACCGCGCGCTCAGCCGTTTGAATATCAGCCACAGCTTGCTCGTAGGCGAGGTTGGTGCTGAAATCGAGCCCTTCGATTTCCACTTCACGCGGAACCCTCAGGACGCCGGCACCTGCCATGATCTTGGACACGATAAATGCCGGCAGGAAGCCAAGCACGAAGAACATGATGATCGCGCCGGCGAACTGACCCCACGGGCTGATTGTGGCATAGCCTTCGTATGGTGAGGACGGCGCGCCCCACAATACAACACCGGCAATCACAAGGCCGACAAACCCGGCATAACCGTGAACTGCCACGGCACCCACCGCATCGTCGATCTTGAACTTGCGTTCGACCCAGAAGTGCAGCTTGTAGGCACACCATGTCCCGATACCGGCAATGATCATGGCCTGGATCGGATGGTAGAGGTCATTACCTGCAGACGCGGTAATCACACCTGCAAGACCACCGGAATACGTCCAGAAAGCATCGCCCTTGGACACCACGTAGGCCATCAGCAGACCGCCTGACAGAGACATCAGGAAGTTGAACGTGATCGCACTGAGAGAGGTTGGTGCAAGGTAGATGTTCGTGGCCGTCCAGGTCTCACCGGTAATCAGACCACCAATACCTTCAGGACTGATGGCCGGAACGTTACACGCGGCGTAGAAACCCCAGAACCCGGTGTAGATCATGAACAGACCGATGGTGACCATCCAGGTATTGTGCGGTGGAATGTCTCTTGGTGTCCCGTCTGTGGCAAACTTGCCGAGGCGGGGACCGAGGACAACCAGAATGCCGAGGGCATAGCCGCCGGCAATGGCGTGAATGACCCCAGATGCATAAGCGTCGTGGTAGCCCAGTAGCTTGACCATCCAGCCACCTGCATGCCAACCCCAGGCCGCATCAATGATCCAGAAGACAGAACCGATCAATACGGCATGAATCCAGAATGCACCCGATCGTATTCGCTCGATAACCGAGCCCGATACGATGGATGCCGCCGTCCAGGAGAACAGCAGGAATGCTGCCCAGAAGACGCCGGTAATCCGGTCGCCCAGATTTGTCCCCATTGTATTTGCCCATGGCGTGTTGGCGGCACCTGCTGCCGTGTCCAAGCCACCGGTGATGAACGGTCCATTGGGGAATGCCCAGTAGATCCACCAGCCGAAGAAATAGAATGTGATGGTGACCAGCGGGATCAGCATCGTGTTTTTCATTAGGGTGTGCAGATGGTTCCTGCGGCGGCTTGCGCCCACTTCATACATGCAGAAGCCCACATGAATGAGGAACATGAAGACCACGGTCACCCAGTAATAGAACTCGGTGAACACTGTGGTTAGTGCGTCGAGGTTATTTCCCATGGAGTCTCCCCTCCTTTCGATCGATACGCGCGTTCTGGAAGCCTTGTCGGTTCCAAAGAAGCGATCGAGTCGCTCCTCCCCAATAAATCATGACGGTGTCCGTCGCAGGCATTGTAAATCGATTGAAAGAACGACGGTGTCATGCCACCCGTTTGATTATCTGTGTGCTCCGGCGTGCGCGGGAAACCGGGACGGTCACAGGCAAACCAATTTTGCTCCTTCCTTTCTGATTGCGTCGGCTGAATTTACACTATTTGTTAACGAATGCCGACTTTTTTGACGGAATTTTTAACACGGGGAATATTATTTTCCTGCTATTGAAACAAAGCAAGCCAAAAATATACCAATATGGGATAACTTTCAAACCAATTTGAATAATGCGGTATAGTATCGGGACAGTCAGGTTGGCGGACGAATCGGAATGAATATGAAGAATGACGGCTCGGTGGATCCGGATGAGCGTGTACGAACAGCCACGCGCAACCACTTTTTGGGGTGGCAATGCCGCATCCGTCAGATTGCCATGCGCAGCGATGAAGGGCGCCCGTCGGGCGGCATGATGCCCCGATGCGTCAGCATGGACGGCGAAGAAATTGTCCCGGCCCTGATCACGCTGATCGTGCCCGTGGACTCCTATGAAAGCACTGCTTTCTTCAAACACCAGGTCCGAAAAACGGTTGATCCCAAGAGTATCTACGAAAAGGGGTTGGAGTTCCTTCAGTCGACACATTTTCAGAATTCAAGCCGTTTCAGCGATGAACTCACAGCCCTTTTCGGACCGGGTTCCTCAGTCGCAGCAATTCTTCTCGACCGGGGGGAATGCGTTCTCGAGTTTGATCAGTTCAATCAGACCTACAGCTTGCCTTGTTCGGTGCGAAAATTGCCGTCGATTGATCCGGCACACGAGGCAACGTTGTGGCACAACAGGATATTCAATCCCGGAACCCCGTCCGACGTCCTGATACTCGGGTTTCTACCGGACTGGTTGCACGGACAAGCAAAACCCCCGGTCGTGTGACCGGGGGTTCATTGTTGAAACTCACCGTTTCTAGGAAAATCAGAACTTACGATAAGCCTTGTTGAGCTGAGCCAGGGGATGATCCGGTGACATCTGAAACTTGATCAGAAGTTCGCGGGCAATCATGTCCCGGTCCTGTTGATTGTTCGGCAGATCGTATTCGTCGGGAATGGCGACCCATCCGTTGATGTTGCGGTCAAAGACGGCCGGTTTGCCGTCGTCGTAGCCCATGTGGACATCTTCCAGCCAATTCAGGTCGTCCCAGCCCATGAACTCAACATAGCCCTTGAGGAACGGCGTTATCCGTTCGTAGTCGGGCAGCAGGTTCACGTCATAGCGGTAACCGATATGCTGCCCGATCGTCTGTTCGCGTTCCGAATCGATGCCACCACCTTTGAGAAAGTGATCGACATCCTCGATTTCGGCGCCTTTGTAGCTTGTGCCAGCCATCATTCCTTCTCCCTAAATGTGGTGATAGTCATCGACGCCGACGGTATAGTCCGTCCCGGCGAGCGGCACCTGCGCAATAGCCGATGCTTCCATGGTCAGTGCGGCCAGATCCTCCGGCTCAAGACTGTGGATATTCGTCTTGCCGCAAGCCCGCGCCATCATCTGCGCTTCCATCGTCAGAGTGTGCAGGAAGTTGTAAACGCGTTCCGCGGCCTGGTCGGGGTCGAGACGGCTGCGTAACTCAGGGTCCTGAGTGGCGACACCAACAGGACAGCGGCCGGTGTGACAGTGATAGCACTCGCCGGCTTCCACACCCATCTCCGACGGGTAATCGGCTTCCGGAATATCCTTGTTGCAATTGAGCGCCATCATGGCCGAGTGCCCGATGGCAATGGCGTCCGCGCCCAACGCAAGAGCTTTGGCCACGTCGCCGCCGTTCCTGATGCCGCCGGCGTAGACGAGACTTATTTCGCCGCGCTTTCCGATATCGTCAATGGCGCGGCGCGCCTGACGAATGGCGGCCATGCCGGGAACACCGGTTTCTTCGGTTGCCAAGTGGGGGCCAGCACCGGTGCTGCCCTCC
>JAJFHC010000101.1 GCA_021775835.1 Hyphomicrobiales bacterium
GTGCGTCCCGACTTCGGATCATAATCGAGCACGGAATCGATGATCGCGCCTTGGGCGCTGTCCGGGTCCTTCACCACATATGAAATGGTGTTGGTCGCCTGATCGAAGAATCCCTTGACTTGAATCTGCATGATGTCATCACCCTACGGTTTCTGTTTCGACAACGTGAACTTCTTGAACCGTTAATGCTTTGACCTGCGTCAACCTTGGCCCACCCGCGAAAGGTTAGAGTCCGCCAGTCAAATCCACTACGTATTTCAAGGCTTGAAACTCACGTACATAGATATATATGAATGTAATAATGTTTATCAAGTGAGCCAGACAGCGACTGGGCTCGACACCAAGGAGATACGTTTTGGACAAGACACAGATGCACGAGGTCGATCCAAGAACACTGAAACATTGGCTGGATGCAGATAAGGCCGTCCTCATCGACATTCGTGAGGCGGACGAATATGCCCGCGAACACATTCCTCAGGCGCGGCTGGTTCCCCTCTCTGGATTCAATGCGGCGGATTTCCCCAAAGAGCATGAGAAAGTTGGTGTATTCCATTGCCACAGCGGAACGCGAACAGAGCAAGCCGCGCCTCAAATTCTCGAAACCGGTTTCAAGGAAATTTACCATCTCAAAGGTGGGCTGAAAGGCTGGAAGGACGCAGGTTACCAGATCAACTTCAATCGCAAGGCGCCCATCAGCATAATGCGGCAGGTGCAGATAACCGCCGGCTCGTTTGTCGTTCTGGGCGTGCTGCTCGCCGTTCTTGTCTCGCCCTGGTTCATGGCGCTCAGTGCGTTTGTCGGGGCAGGCTTGGCCTTCGCCGGCATTTCCGGCACCTGCGCCATGGCAAGAATCCTGTCACGAATGCCCTGGAATGCGTCCTTCGGTGACCCGGCGACCGGCAGCCCCTGACAAGTTTAACCTTGAGCAAAGGATCACAATCGGTGGCCTGGCAATCCGTAAGAAAGTTGTTGCCGGCCACCGGTTGGCTTTCCTCCTACACACGTGAGGAATTTGCCAGCGATAGCCTGGCCGGAACGATTGTCGCGATCATGCTCATCCCTCAGGGTATGGCCTATGCTCTGCTTGCGGGCTTGCCACCGGAGGTCGGGCTCTATGCCAGCATCGCACCGTTGATCGCATACGCCCTGCTCGGTTCCAGCCGGACGCTGGCCGTCGGTCCGGTTGCAATTGTATCCTTGATGACCGCAAGTGCGCTTGGCGGTCTCGCAACGTCGCGGCCGGACGATCTGATCGCCGGCGCCCTGATCCTTGCCCTGTTGAGTGGCGCCATTCTGATCGCGATGGGCATCGCCCGTCTTGGCGTACTCGTCAATTTCCTGAGCCATCCGGTTATTTCGGGTTTCACCAGCGCCGCCGCCCTCGTAATCGGATTCAGTCAGCTCAAGCATTTGCTTGGGATCGATATTCCGCAAAGCCATTTGATCACGGACACGATGGGGAATGTCTTCTCGCAAATTTCAGACATCAATTCGATAACCGTGTTTATCGGAGTTGGCACGGTTCTTTTCCTGGCTATTTGGCGCGGTTCGCTCGAACGGCAACTCAAGAAACTCACACCCCTTGGGCTGCCAGGCGGCGTCGTCGGGCCGATATCCAAGGCAGGTGCCCTTGTCGCAGTGACCGTCGCAACGTTCGGCGTTTGGATTTTTCGGCTCGACGAAAGTGCTGGTGTTGCAATTGTCGGCACCATACCCTCCGGGTTGCCACCACTTACGGTGCCGCGGTTCGATCCGGAACTTTGGCAGGAATTACTGCCCGCAGCCGCGCTGATTTCCTTCGTAGGGTTCCTGGAGAGTATTTCGGTGGCCAAATCGCTGGCTGCCAAACGACGTCAGAAGGTGCACGCCGATCAGGAACTGATCGCCCTGGGTACGGCAAACGTGAGTGCTGCATTCACCGGCGGTTATGCGGTCACGGGCGGGTTTAGCCGGTCGATGGTGAATTTCACATCTGGCGCCGCAACGCCACTTGCTTCAATCATTACGGCGACACTGGTCGCTGTGACGGTAATCTTTTTTTCACCGTTGTTCCATTTTCTGCCCAAGGCAGTGCTGGCATCCATTATCATTGTGGCCGTGGCCAGCCTTGTGGATCTGAAAGCGTTCATCAACGCTTGGAATTACAGCAAAACGGATGCCATATCCCTGGCCGCAACTTTTGTCGCTGTCCTTGCAACAGGCGTCGAATTCGGCATCATTTTTGGGGCGACAATTTCGATCGGACTCTATTTGTGGCGTACAAGCCGGCCGCACACGGCAATAGTCGGGCGGGTCGGCCAGACCGAGCATTTCAGGAATGTTAACCGCCACAAAGTTTCTACTTATCCGAATATCCTGACGGTGCGGATCGATGAGAGTCTGTACTTTGCGAACACAGCCTACCTTGAAGACGTTCTGCTGGACACTATCATCGACCATGCGGCCATCCGTCATCTGATCCTCATTTGCAGCGCTGTGAATTTCATTGACACCAGTGCTCTGGAGTCACTTGAACGTCTCATCGACAGGTTGCGAGATGCCGGCGTAACCTTCCATCTGGCGGAGGTTAAGGGCCCTGTGATGGACAAACTTGAACACACGGACTTCCTCAATCACCTGAAGCCGGGTCAGGTATTTCTCAGCACGCACCAAGCAGTCGAGGATCTCAGAGGCGAGGAAGGTCAACCTTTGTGCCTCGACCCACAAGCCAGACGATAGGCCAAGGCCACTCCCCCGGCCCCTCCTACTATATTGCCAAGCGTCACGAACATCAGATTCTTGGCAAATGCACCCAACTCAATCGGAGCTCCGGCCAGCATCCCCTGGGGGATCAGATACATATTGGCGATTGAATGTTCCAGCCCGAGCATGACGAAACACGAAATCGGCCAGATAATCGCTAGTATTTTACCACTGACGGTACGCGCCGCCAATGTCAGCCACACCGCGAGACAGACCAGCATATTGCACAACACGCCGCGAAAGAAAGCTTGCGACCAATCCAGTGAAACTTTTGCCTGGGCAACTGCAATGGCTGTCGTCCCAGGCGGTCCATCCAGGATGCCGGTGAATGACATGGCAAGCGCGAGGCCGACCGCTCCGGCAAAGTTTCCCGCATAGACAATGATCCAGTTCCGAAACATCTCGGCCGGCGTAATCAGACCGTCGACGGTCGCCATCACCATAAGCGCATTGCCGGTAAAGAGTTCCGCACCGCCGACGATCACCAGGATCAGACCAAGTGAAAACACCAAGCCACCCAAAAACCGGGCGGGCCCGAACGACGCATCTGCGCCTGTCATCACCATGGTGTAGGCAGCGGCACCGATGCCGATGAAGGCACCGGCCAACACCGAAAGAGCGAGGATCTCCACGAGCGGCAATCGCACCTTTGTCACACCTGCGGCTTCGACAAGCCTTGCGATTTCAGACGGCTTGTAGGCATCATGGCCTGTCGGGTTGGTCATCGCCAATGATCCTCAGCGTCCGGTTATCGGTGTGTTGTCAACAGTGTTGAAGCCTGCCGGAAGACATCACCGACAGGCGTCTGCGGA
>JAJFHC010000102.1 GCA_021775835.1 Hyphomicrobiales bacterium
GTCGGTGGTGCGGGTGCCGACAATCTAGACGGCGGAGCCGGCAACGACACGCTCTACGTCGATGCCGACGACACGCGGATCTCAGGCGGTGAAGGAACCGACCGGGTGATCGTGCAAGGCAGCGAAGGCGTGACCCTCGACCTGGCGGCATCTTCCATCGAGCGGGCCGACGGCGGCACCGGCGACGACACTTTTGATGCCTCGGGCGCGACCGATCGGGTAACGCAGGTTGCCAACGGTGGCAACGACACCCTGACTGGCGGTTCCGGCAATGACGTCCAGTATGGCGGTGACGGTAACGACACGATCAGCGGCAACGACGGCAACGACATCATCGTCGGTGGTGCCGGCGCCGACAGTCTTGACGGCGGGGCCGGCAACGATCTTCTCTACATCGATGCCGACGACACGCAGGTCTCAGGCGGTGAAGGCGTTGACCGGGTGATCGTGCAAGGCAGCGAAGGCGTGACCCTCGACATGGCGGCCGCGTCGATCGAACGGGCCGATGGCGGTACCGGCGACGACACTTTTGATGCGTCGGGCGCGACCGACCGGGTGACCCAGGTGGCGAACGATGGCAACGACACGCTGACCGGCGGTTCGGGCGGCGACGTCCAGTATGGTGGCGACGGCAACGACACGATCAGCGGCAATGACGGCAACGACATCATCGTCGGTGGTGCCGGTGCCGACAGTCTTGACGGCGGGGCGGGCAATGACACCCTCTACGTCGATGCCGACGATACGCGGATCTCGGGCGGTGACGGAACCGACCGGGTGATCGTGCAAGGCAGCGAAGGTGTGACCCTCGACATGGCGGCCGCGTCGATCGAACGGGCTGATGGTGGTGCCGGCGACGATACTTTTGATGCGACGGGCGCGACAGAGCGTGTGACCCAGGTTGCCAATGGTGGCAATGATACATTGACCGGTGGTTCGGGCAATGACGTCCAGTATGGCGGTGACGGCAACGACACGATCAGCGGCAACGACGGCAACGACATCATCGTCGGTGGTGCCGGTGCCGACAGCCTCGACGGCGGGGCCGGCAACGACACGATCTACGTCGATGCCGACGACACGCGGATCTCGGGCGGCGAAGGCGTTGACCGGGTGATCGTGCAGGGCGATGACGGCGTGACCCTCGACATGGCGGCATCTTCCATCGAGCGGGCCGATGGCGGCACCGGCGACGATACTTTTGATGCCTCGGGTGCGACCGACCGGGTAACCCAGGTTGCCAACGGCGGCAACGACACGCTCACCGGCGGTTCCGGCAACGACGTCCAGTATGGCGGCGACGGCAACGACACGATCAGCGGCAATGACGGCAATGACCGTCTTTACGGCCAGAACGGAGACGACGTTCTTGAGGGCAATGCCGGAAATGATTACCTGTCCGGCGGCGAGGGCAATGACACCTTCTTCTTCCGAACGGGGGACGGCGACGACTTCATCGACGGTGGCGCTGGCGGCAACTGGATAGACACCTTGCAACTCGAAGGCTCGGATGGTGGCGCCGTACCTTCGGACTGGATCCTGACACTCGACAGTGGCGCTGTCGTGGACTCCGGTGACAACTATCAAAGCCTCACGGAGGACGCATCCGGCACCATTACGCTCGAGGACGGCAGTACGATTGATTTCATGAATCTCGAGCGCATTGAGTGGTAGGCAATCCGGATAGTTTCAGGTGCCAAAGTTGGGGCGCCGCAGTGTGATTTCCAAAGCGGATATCGAAGGCACAATACTGTTGCTTCTGGCAACAGGCACCGTCTAGATTCGTGGTCGATTGAGCGCATACCGATGTTTTACTCTTTGTATACGCTTGGAATTGCACGGAACCCGTGCATGGGCGATGCCAAGATGCTTTACGATAGCTGAGGCGCGTGAGTTGGCGATCGACGTTGGGGCAGGCCTCACCCCTGTGCCGCCGCCACCTCAGCCGCCCGCTCAATAATCCGCTTCGCCAACCCCGACGGCATATCGGCGTCCTTCTTGAACCTGACACACCCCTTGCCGCAATTGAACCCGGCAAGCTCCTTGGCAAACGCGTCGAGCACCACCTGCCCACACGTATAAAGGCTCATGTGGTGTTTCTGGCTGGCGAGCGAGCAGACCACTTGGCCGTCTTTCGAGAATGTCGGCATGCTGTAGTCAAGCGACTCCGCGACACCGGGCACGGCCTCGTGGGCCACGTCGCGCAGGCGGGTGAGGGCAGCGCGCCGGTCGGGGTTTTCCAGGGCGGCGATGTAGGCGTCGATTTCTGCACTGCGGGACACTGGCTCCTCCTTACCGAACAGGCGAACGATGTTTGATTCCGACGGATTATAGGCCGTGTCAGGCCCGGTTGGCGATCTCCACGAGATTGCCGTCGGGGTCGCGGATGTAGACCGACTGCAGGGCGCCCACGGCACCGGTTCTGGAGACCGGCCCTTCCTCGATTGCGACACCGGCGGCCGTCAGGTGGTCGACCACGTCCGTGATCGGCGTCTGCGTGACCAGGCAGAAATCGCCCGATCCCGGCGTCGGGTGCGTGGCCTTGGGATCGAACTCAAGCCCCGCCTCGTGCAGGTTGATCTTGTGTTGGCCAAAGCCCAGCGCCACCCGGCCTTCGCCGAACCGGATCACCGACATGTTGAGGGCCTTGGTGTAGAAGGCGCACGTGTCCTCGATGGACGATACCGTCAGCACGAAATGGTCGATTGTTTCGATTTCCAAGAGCTCTCCGGCCGCTCGCCCCTCAGGGGTTTTCCAGCGTATAGAATTTCAGGAACACCGGCACCAGCAGGGCGATAAAGACGATCCGCAGCAGGTGAAGCGTCGCCACGTAGCCCACGGAGAACCCCATGCCGAGCGCAACAAGGCTCATCTCCGTAAGGCCGCCCGGTGCATAGGCGATGATGCCGGCATAAAGCTCGACTCCGGTCAGCGCCTGCGCCACCAACGCCACGCCCACGGTCACCCCCAGCATGGCCGCGACGAAGCCCGACGCCAACAACAGGGCCTTGGCGATGGCGCCGCTTGAGGTGCCAATAAAGATGGTGCCGATCGATACGCCCAGCACGATCTGGGCGGCGATCGCCAGTTCCGCGGGCAACACCGACTCCGTCAGCCCGGTGAGGTGGAGCACGCTGGAGACGACCATGGGGCCGACGATGGTCGCGCCCGGCACCTTCAAGGCGCGGGCCAGCAGCCAGCCCGTGATGCCGGCAGCCGTCAGCACCACCGCGTCGAGGGCTGTCACGTCGATCAGGCGCATCTCCGTCGGCAGCACCGACGACAGGCCTTCCGCCCCGGTCATGAGCCGGATGGCAAAGGGCAGGGTGGCGACCACCAGCAGGATTCTCGCGGCCTGGATCAGGGCGATCCGCCGGATATCGACGCCCATGTCCTCGGCGAAGGCGGTCATGGTGAAAATCCCGCCGGGCGTCGCCGAGAACAGGGCCTCGCCGCGCGAGAAGTTTCCTACTTTGCGGAAATAGACGAAGCCGACGAACGTGCACACGGCGATGTAGGGCACCAGCAGGGCAACCGAGATCGTGATTTCGCCCAGGCGGTCGAGCAGTTCGGGCTTGAGCGTGCCGCCGAGCATGACGCCGAGCACGATGCGCATGGGATCGACCAGCTTCCTCGGGCGCGCCAGGGGGACCCCGGCCATCACCGCCACCAGGCACGCGCCCATGGAGCCCAGCATCCACGGCAGGGGCACATGGGCCCAGGCGGCGATGAACCCGCCCACCGTGCCGACGGCAAGGCTCGCGGCAAGCCAGAGTACGGCGCTGTCCGGGCGGGCCGTCGCGTCGCTCATGGTGGTGTCGTCTCCGGGAGAGTTCGAGGATCAGGGAATCGCCCGATCATACTCCCTAAAGCGCGCGCGGGAACAGCTTCCTGACGGGTCATTTTGGTGTATTGCTTAACCCCATGGCCTATCCCGATACCTACTATGCCCGGACCATCGCGGCAGCCCCCGAACGGCCCGCCCTGGGCCGTGACCTGCACGCCGACGTCTGCGTCGTCGGGGCGGGGCTTGCCGGTTTGACGACGGCGCTGGAACTGGCCCGCGCCGGGCGTGCCGTGGTGCTGGTGGATGCCGACCGGATCGCCTGGGGCGCGTCGGGCCGCAACGGCGGGTTTGTCTCGTCGGGGTTTGCTTGTTCCATGGCCGCCGTTGCCGCCAGGGTCGGCGCCGACCACGCCCGCGCGCTGTTCGACCTCTCCGTCGACGGCGTCGAGTATGTCCGCGGGACCATCTCGGCCCTCGGACTGGCCGACGCGCAGATCAGTGAAGCGGGGTGTCTTGGCGTCATCCGCTACGACGACCGCGACGGCCTGCTGCGCCAGCGCGACGCGGCGTTCACAGACTATGGCGAGACGCTGGAATACTGGTCTCAGGCCCGGATCGCGCAAAACCTCTCCAGCACCTGCTACCATCACGGCCTGTTCGACGCCCGCGCCTTTCAATTCCACCCGCTCAACTATGCCCAGGGGCTGGCGGCCGAGTTCGAACGCCTCGGCGGTCTTGTGTTCGAGGAGACGGCCGTGCGATCGGTGGTGTCCGGAACGCGCCCCCACGAGGTGATCGCCGATGGCGGCAAGGTCACGGCCGACCATGTGGTCATCGCCTGTGGCGGCTACACCGGGCCGCAGTTTGAAACCCTGCACCGGGCGATCCTGCCGGTCGCCACCTATGTCATGCTCACCGAACCGCTGGGCGACCGGCGGCACCAGGCCATCCGCACCGAGGCGGCGATTTTTGATGACCGGTGGGCTGCCGATTATTACCGCGTGGTCGACGGCGACCGTCTCCTGTGGGGCGGCCATATCACCACGGCGACCCGCGAACCGCGGCGTCTGGCTGAGCGGCTTTACCGCGACATGGTTGCGGTCTACCCGCAGCTTGATGGCGTCAGGGTCGAGGCCGCCTGGTCCGGCCTGATGTCCTACGCGCTCCACCGCATGCCGCAGATCGGCCGGTTGCCCGACGGCCTCTGGTACGCGCAGGCTTTTGGCGGCCACGGCATGAATACCGCCGCCGTGGCCGGCCAACTGATCGCCGGCGCCATCGCCGCGGGCGACGACCGCTGGCGCCTGTTCGAACCGTTCGGCCTCGACCGGACCTGGGGCCCGCTCGGCCGCGCCGGTGTCCAGGCCACCTACTGGGCCTACCAACTGCGGGACTGGTGGCAAGAGCGCGGGGCGGGGCAGTGATGCCGGGTTTATCAATCAAACGAAACCGCTCCCCGGCCTTGAGCCGGGGCCCACTCTAGGTCGTTGCAATTGTGGGTCTGCGAGTAGATCCCGGCACGGGGGCCGGGAAACGGACTGTTGCAACAGCGTGTGCCACACATGGCGCAACGACACCAAAAGATACCGCTGTGGCGGCTACTCCTTATAGTCGCCGCCCGCCCGGTCGAGCATGCGGATCAGGCCCGGCCATTCGGTCTCGCCGTTGTAATTGTAATGTGTCGACCGGCCCATCTGGTCCTGGTAGCGCGCCACCTTCTGGGGGTCGATCAGATGCAGGTCGCGGCCCATCGACAGGGTCTTGATCTGGGTCGAGCAGGTCTGGCGCAAAAAGTAGGCACGGAAGAAGGCCGCCGCCGCCGTCTCGCCCAGCGCATAGTAGCCATGGTTGCGGCTGATCAGGATCTGGTTGTCGCCCAGCCGTTCGATGAAATGATCCGCGAAGGCGTCGTCCTCGTCGAATTCGTATTCGATGTAACCCGTTATGTGGTCTAGATAAATCGCCGGCTGGCTGAGCGGCATGATGCCGTCCTCAATCGACCCCACGGCCATCACCTCCTCCTCGTGCCCATGGACGAAAAAATTGGCGTCCGGCCGCGATCCAAAAATCCATTTGTTCAGATTCTGCGCCCCGTCGTTGAGCCACGGCGCTTCCGGGTCGGTGGGTATCCCGTCCCGGTCGATCTTGACGAAGTCCGACGCCCGCGCCTCTTCCCAGAACAGGCCGTAGGGGTGGGTCAGCGTGCATCCAGGCTCGCCGGGGACCCGTGCGGCGATGGCGCCGTTGGCAAGATCCGACATGCCGTAATGAGCAACGATCCGGTAAAGCGCTGCCAGGTCGATGCGGGCGGCCCACTCGGCTTCGCTGCATGTGGCTTGGGTCTCGATGGATGTGATTGTCATGTCGGCCTCGCTGTTATTCTGCGGCCTGAGCGCTGGATGCGCCGGCCAGTTGCCGTTTGAGAGTCCGGATACAAGAGTGGAGATCGTCCCGGTCGGAATAGATGCCTTCGATGAACCGCGTGCCGCCTTTGGCGTCATAGCCCTTGCGGCCGTGAAGCACGCGGCGGTTGTCAAAGGCGAGCAGGTCGCCGGGACGGTAACTGAAGACCATCTGGTAGCGCTCATCTTGCGCGCGCCTGGCAAACGCCCGGAACGAGCGATACGCGCGGTCCTGTTCCTCGATGGGTGCCATCAAGGGCGCACGCAGCCAGGGCACGTAACGAATGCCGGCGATCTGTTGTGAGGCGTCGCATTCAATGACCGGTCCGCTGGCGCGATAGCTGCTGGTTCTGGACCGGTTGTTGTACTCCCAGGCGACCTCGGTCAGGGCCTTGAAATGCTCAGGCTCTTCCGTACTCATGTCCTTGGCGATCCGGTAGCCGTCGGTGTAGATGCCTTCACCGCCGGTGGTCGAATTCTCGCGGCAATAGAGGAACTGCAGGCCGTGGGGGCTTTCCCGGGTCGGCATGTCGGCGTGCTGCAACAGAGGCTCGGATGTGAACGCGTTTGAATCCGGATCGTCCTTGATTTCGAGCGTATAGGAGCGGCCGAAATTGGACTCCCGCACCGTGCCGATCCGGCAGACGACATCCTCAAGGAGGCCGTCTCGTTGCGGCAGGTTTTCCAGCCGCGCGACACCATAATCCCGAAGTGCCTCCAGCCAGGCGAGTAAATTCTCCGGCGTGTTCAGAGCGGCCGGCCCGTCGAAACTCGGTGGCAGGGGTTGCTCATCGCCGGTCCACAGGACCTGTGTGGTCGCAGTCTCTCCTGTACCGAACCAGCCATGGGCTCTCAGCCAACCTGGATGATAGCGGCTGACGTGACCGCCGTGAGACCAAGTTACTTCCAGCGCGCCGGGTTCGTCCACGTTCACGTCCCGGGGCGCAAGGTCTTCGGGCAACGCCAATGGGGATAGCACCGTCTCCCGGGAGAGGGGGTGAAGTGTGTCTTCGTCGGAACTGTTCTCGCGCAGAAAGAAGGCGTGGTATCGGCTCTGCCTTCCATCCGACCAGCGTACGCAAACGTGGCCATCGGCAATCGATGCGTCGGCGATCCGGTGTGTCACCGGCCAGATGTCGAAATCCGGTGTCATCGGCAGCTCGGTCATAGTGATCTCCCTGGACAGGACCAATTACTAGAAGCATAGCGATGAAACACAGAACGCTGTTGACGTGAAAAGGCATTTTCTTGATGCTGTCGCACACAAGGTGGATGAAATGCATCAGATCGACATTGTGCTGGCGGACGGTTTCCCCATGCTGTCCCTCACGTTGATCACGGAACCGCTCCGGCTTGCGAACCGCGAAAGCCTGGAGCAGTCCTTTTCCTGGCGGTGTCTGTCGCCTGGTCAAGGCCCTGTTTTGTCATCGAGCGGCTTCCAGGTGCCAACCACGGTCCTCGACGACCGGCCGGGCGATGTCGTCCTCCTGTTGGCCTCCTATCAGCCCGAGAAATCGGTGACGCAGGCATTGTTGAACTGGCTGCGGGCGCGCTCGCGCCGGGGCACAATCATGGGCTGCGTCGATACCGGCGCCCTGATTTTTGCAAAGGCCGGTCTTCTAGCGAAACAACCCGCAGCGGCACACTTTGAAGCGATTACGGGTTTCGCCGAGGCCTATCCGCGCGAAATGTTCGTGGACAGGCTGTTTGATTTTGCGCCGCCGCGCTGCTCAAGTGCCGGAGGCGTCGCGACCTTCGATATGACGCTGGCGATCATCAGGCACTTTACCGGTGCACGCCTGGCACGCCGGGTCTCGCAGATCCTCACCTACATGCCGTCGGAACATCGTGGCGATCAGGAAAGGCTCATGCCCGACCTGTCGCTCGGCATGGTCAATCGCCATTTGGCAACGGCGGTGGAGATCATGAGTGCAACGCTTCAGACACCTGTTCCCATCGCCGAAATTTCCGAAAAGTGCGGAATTCCCCAATGGCACCTTGCCCGCCTTTGCAAACGCCACCTTCACAAGAGTCCGTCAGCATATTACCTGTCGCTGCGCCTGGCGCGGGCTCGGAACCTGTTGCGCAATTCCCATCATCGGGTCGGTGAAATCGCCATGCTGTGCGGGTTCGAGAACCCCGAAACGTTCACCCGTGCCTACAAGCGGGAGCACGGCTGCCAGCCGTCGCACGACCGGACCGGCTAAACTGGAGGAAAACCCAATGCCGCCAGTTCATCGCGCCGACGGGGAAGGTCGCCACTCAGGAAAAACTCGTCAAGCTGAGGTGGCGCCACCGATGTCGCGCTGAGCATGTCGTGGACCTGGCCGCGATGGTGGATCTGATGAACGAACAGGTGGGAGAGAATGTGTGCGACCGGATCGGCGTTCTCGACATCTTCTGTGTTGGTGAAGCGGACAACGCGGGCCAGCGACTGGTCGTCCAGCACGTCGCAAAACCCGACGAGTGATCTATCGACAGTCTGTTGGGCCACGCTGACTGATTTCAGGTCTTCGTATGTTTCCTCGTCGAGCGATTCCGCCTTTGTCAGGCGCGTGCCTTTAAGCCTGGCAAAATAGAGTTGATCGACGGATACGATGTGGGCGAGCGTAGCATGAATCGTGCCGAAAAAACATGGACGTTGCTTGAAATACTCAATCTCACTGAGCAAGTCGCAAGCAGTGTGAAGCCGATGGTTGCTCCATAGAGTGTTGCGCGCCATCGCCGCGAACTGCGTCTGCAGGTCCAGTTTCATGTTACCAGGCGGGACATGCTGTCACGCGCTCAACTGGATATCCACACCTGGAGATTTGTTCTTGCGCCGGGTCATCCAGCTCTTCAGACGTTGATGCACCGGCAGCTTCTGCAACTCAAAGGCATTGAAGGGAATTTCAACGACGAAATTGATATAGCGGCGAACCCACTCGGTTTCCGGCCTCGGCGTCACACCATGAATGCTGTCGTCGGAATTGACGAATCCGACAAAGGTATTAGGTTCGTAGGTGACCGTGCCGCGTTCTTCAAGATGCTCCATGCTGGCATAATGGCCGGTAAACCCACAATGACCGTTCTTGAAGCGGTACAATGTCAGGTCGCCGCCCGGCGTCGGATCGTTCTCCTGTTTCATGTAGAACAAACCGCTGAATATCTTGTTGCGCCGGTCCACATGGGGCGTGCGCACGGAACTGGTTTGCTGGACCGGGCTGTTGATGACAAAGAGCATGTCGAGGTTGATCTCCGCGTCACCTTCCTCGCCGCGACGCTTGGTCCGCCATTCGTTCATCGGCCGGCCGATTTTGGGCTCTAGTTGGGGGAACTTCTTGCGCAGGCTGTCGCCGAACACGGTGACGATGTCCTGCCAGAATGCGTCCGACGTGTGGTAGTGGAAATATTCCTTGGCGTCGGTAGAAAACATGTCATGGCTCAGAACATCCGCGGCTGCGATGCGCACGGCCTGGTTGTTCTTGATCTCAGGCAGATGCCCGAAAAAGACCTCATCTGAAGGAAACATGTCCGTCATCCGCTGATAGACGTCATCGGGATAGAGCGATTTGCGAACGATGTGCGCATAAGGATCGTGCTGGACCTCTTCTTCCGAGCAGTTTCCCAGTGCAGACCAGTTTGTTTGTGAAGACATCAGCGCACCTGTTGATTGACTTGAACTTGATCGCTCACAAAACCGGACCCAGCACGAAGCCATGTTGTCCGACTTGAAATATCAGAAAATGCGTATGCCTCAACTATGGTCGGATGTCCAGAATCGGTCAATGGACGAATTGGCGCACATGGCCAGGCCTGGGCCTTGAGATGGCGTGCCGGCAGCCAGACCTGCAGGTTATGGTGTTCTCTTCTGGGCCAGGGCATGGGGTGACGACGCAAGCTTCAGGAACGTGCGTTCTTCGCGCAGGATAAAGCGCTCGCTTTGGGCGAATTCATAGTTCTCCTGACCGAGCGGATCGTTGGCGAGGCGCGCCCGGTAGGCCTCGTAGGCTGCCAGGCTGTCGATGTTGTACACACCATAGGCCAGCGTCGCAGACCCTTCATGCGGTGCGAAGTAACCGATCAGGTCGGCGCCGCAGCGGGGAATGGCTTGCCCCCAGTTCTGCGCGTAGGTGACAAATTCCGTTCGTTTTGTGGGGTCGATCTCGTATTTTATGAAACAGGTGATCATCGCGTTTTCTCCATCGTTCGTGACGAGTGCAAAGTTATCCGTTGCAGCGCGATGATGCTTCGATTACGATCGAAGTATGAAAGAAGGGCCGAACATTGCTGCTGTCGGTGCGCTGGTTGGCGACCCGGCCCGCGCGAACATTCTGACCGCACTCATGACCGGTCAGGCACTGACCGCGTCGGAGCTTGCAACCGAGTGTGGCGTCACCCCGCAAACCGTCAGTTCGCATCTGGCCAAGCTCGAGAGTGGCGGACTGATCCGGCTGCGCAAACAGGGCAGGCACCGGTATTTTACCCTTTCCGGCGATGACGTGGCCCGATTACTGGAAGCCATGATGGGACTTGCCGCCAGCCGCGGGCATACCCGCATCAGGACCGGTCCCCGGGAACCGGAACTGCGCAAGGCGCGGGTCTGCTACAACCATCTTGCTGGCGACTATGGCGTGCGAATGCTGGATGTGTTCCTCAGCAACGGCTATGCGAGCGAAGCCGGCGACGACATCGTGCTAGAAGAAAAGGGCCGGGGGTTCGTGACGGACTTCGGCATTGACCTGTCGTCGCTGGAAGGTCTGCGCCGACCCTTGTGCAAATCCTGCCTGGACTGGAGCGCGCGACGCAGTCATCTGGCCGGTTCGCTGGGCTCGGCAATCCTTGATCGCATCATCGAGCGGAAATGGGCAAAACGGCTTGAGGGCAGCAGGGTCGTGTCTTTTTCCCAACCTGGTGAAAGAGACTTTCTGAAGCTTTTCTCTTATGACACCTGATTTCGGCGGTTTGCATTTGTCTGCATCGCCATGAAGTTTATCGAATCCGGAATTTCTCTCCATGCCTTTTCTTGGTGACGCCTATCTCCCTGCTGGGTTGCGGATCTATGCGATCGGCGACGTTCATGGCTGTCTGGACAGGTTGCAGGAACTTCACGCGACGATTGCGGCGGACCTCAAACTCTCTCCGGTTGACGAGCACCGCATCGTCCATTGCGGAGACTATGTCGATCGGGGAACTCAATCCGCCGGGACAATTGCCTATCTGATCGAGTTAACCCGTGATAATCCCGATGTTGTCTGCCTGTACGGTAATCACGAAGACGAGCTGCTGGGGTTCCTGGAAGATCCCGATCACTGGGGCAGGGTGTGGCTGACCTATGGCGGACGCCAGACGCTGGAGTCCTATGGTATGGACCCCGGCCGCCATGAAGACAATCCAAAGGGTTGGTTGAACTTACGTGACGATTTCGAATCGCTGTTTCCGATGGAGCATCGACGGTTTCTCCAGGCCTTGCCGCGCCAGATCCAGTTCGGCGACTTCTTCTTTGTCCACGCCGGAGTAAGACCCGGCCGGCCCTTGCCCGCACAGGAAAGCGACGATCTGATCTGGATCCGTGAACCGTTCCTCTCCAGCGCAAGCGACCACGGTGCGGTCATCGTCCACGGGCATACCCCGGTCGAGGCTCGGGAAGTTCATCCCAACAGGATCAACATCGACACCGGCGCAGTCTTTGGCAATGCGCTCACTTGCGTCGTCATCGAGGACAACGAGATCCGGTTTCTGACGGCGTGAAGATATCCCAAATCTAGCAAGGCATGGAAAAACGTAAGATCCCGGCAGATCTGATTGACGAATGGATCCTCGCCCTCACATTCGTTCGGCCAAGGATGACAATTGGTCGTCGTCATCTTAGAGCGTGCGCCGCATGCTCGTAGGTCCAATTCCCGTCGAGAAGTACACGGGACTTGCGACAGTTGCCCGATCACCGCAGCGTTCAAAGTTGATGCCGACTAAAAAATCAATGTGGACGTGTATCCTTACAAGCCGGATGCATGGCACTTTGTACATTGGCGTCACTGGTGATCTTGTTCGTCGGGTCTATCAACACCGCAACGGCATGATTCCTGGATTCACAAGTCGCTATCGTGTCCATCGTCTGATGTATTTCGAACAATACGACGCCCCGGAGTTTGCCATCCGGCGGGAGAAGTCCCTCAAGCACTGGCCAAGAGCCGCCAAAATCAGGCTGATCGAACAAATCAATCCCGATTGGGTGGATCTCTTTGACGAGATTTGCAAGTGAAAAGGGTGTTGTCATCTTTGAGCGTGCGCAGCATGCTCGAAGATCCAATCCCCATAGAGAGTGTTCCGAAACCTTCGAAAGTTGTCCAACGAGATACCCGATTTCAGAGCAGTCGTACTTCGCGTTGTGGGAACGGGATCTGGATGTCGTTTTCCTTGAGCGCGTCCCAGACCAGGAACATCACGTCCGATGAAAACTTGTTGGGCCCGTCGTCAAGGCCGTCGACCCAGAACTCGACGCCGAATTCGACGCCTGAGTCGCCGAACTTGCGCAATTCGCAATCGGGCTCTTCGGGTTCCTGCAGGACACGCGGATGCCTGGACACCGCCGCCTGAATGATCGGCGGGATCTTGTGCAGGTCGGTGTCGTAGGCCACGGAGAATTCGACCTCGTAGCGCTGGCGCGGGTCGTCACGGGTCCAGTTGGAGAACTGGGTCGTGATGAAGTCCGCGTTGGGGACCACGATTTCCTTGCCGTCGAAAGTTTCCAGCGTCGACGAGCGCATGCTAATTTCCTTGAGCGTGCCGGACTTGCCATTGTCGAGTTCGATGAAATCGCCCACCGACAACGACCGCTCCAGCAGGATGATGATGCCGGCGATGAAATTCGACGCGATCTGTTGCAGGCCGAAACCGATGCCGACGCCGAGCGCGCCGCCGAAGACCGCCAGGGTCGTCAGGTTGAGGCCCAGCACCTGCAGCAGCAGGATGAAGATCACCACGAAAATGCCGATCTCGAAAAGCTTTGCGAACAGCTCCCGGGTCGGCAAGTCCAGGGCTTTCTGGTCCCGGATCACCTTCTTGCCGGCGGTATTGGAGAGCCGTCCCAGCCAGAACAGGATACCGCTGGCAATCGCAGCCTTCAGGAGAAAGTAGAGAGATATGCGAAAATTGCCGGCTTCGAGCGAAAGTCCGTCAAGGAGGGCGACCGTGGCATCGAGCCAGCCGAACACTTTTAGCGTCGCCACGGGGATGCCGATCCAGATGCAGGCCGTGCGCACAATCGGGTGTGTGATGAATTTAGTGATCGCCGTGTAGAGGACCAAGACCACACTTATGCTTTGCGCGATCCGCACCAGCCAGGCATTGCCGACAACCGCTGTCACCACTGAAATCGCAATGGCCAGCGCCAGTACGCACAACAGGGGAAACACGAGACCGCTGCAGGCAAAGACCAGCTTGCGAGCTTTCAGGGCCGGACCGTCTTCGGGCTCATCGCGGAAGAACGAAACCTTGGCTTTGACCTGCCGGGCAGCAATCCAGGCCGCGGCAACGGCCAGGACTATGGCACCCACCTGGGCATAGAACTGCGGGCTGGTCGCCCAGTTCAACACAGTGTCCAGCGCGCTGAACCCCAGCTCGGTCAATTTTTCGATGGTCATGTCTCTCTCCCCTTGTGCCAGCCTGTTCCGCCAGCTTGAAGACGATCATATACAACAAGGAAAGACTGCCTCCCACTTTCTGTAGGCACCGGTATTGAAAGTGGGGTATTTTGTGGCAACATGTGATGTATGTCACCGAGGATAGGTCCGACCGTCTCCAACTCATGGATGGGGATGGATGGAGAATGATAATGCTGAGAGTTCTCACGGCTTTTATGGCTTTTTTGATCTCAGTTTCGCTGGCTCATGCCGAAAAGCGCGTGGCGCTTGTGATCGGCAATTCCAGTTACAAGCTGATCTCCCCTCTGGCCAACCCGAAAAACGATGCCGCCCTGATGGCTGCGACCTTGCAGGATGTGGGCTTTGAAGTGGTCACGGCAATCGATGTGGATATTCGTGACATGGGTCGCGCGGTGCGCAAATTCGGCAAGAGTCTGCGCAAGGCGGGCAAGGACGCGGTCGGCCTGTTTTATTACGCTGGTCACGGCATCCAGTCCCAGGGCGTAAACTACCTGGTACCGCTTGGCGCTCAAATTGAGGACGAGGCGGACCTTGATATAGAGGCCTTCAGTGCCTCCGACGTGTTGCGTCAGATGGAAACTGCCGGCAATACGCTTAACCTCGTACTGCTCGATGCCTGCCGCAACAACCCAATGGCGAGCAGAGTGCGTTCAGGCGGGCGTGGTCTGGCGCGGATCGCTGCGGCATCAGGGTCGCTGATCGCGTTTTCCGCCGCGCCGGGACAAGTAGCAGCGGATGGGCGTGGAAAGAACTCTCCCTACACCGCAGCGTTTGTCGAAACTTTGCGCCAACCCGGCCTGACCGTCGAACAGGTGTTCAAACGCGTCCGCGTCAAGGTCGAGTCTCAGACCAATGGCCGCCAGACTCCATGGGAAGAATCTTCCCTTCGCGGCGACTTCTATTTCGTACCGAAGAAAGCCTCACCGGCGGTTGATGAAGAAGAGCTGGCCTGGAACCTGGTCAAGGACAGCAACGGTTTGTTGCCGGTGATGGCCTTCAGGCAGCGTTATCCCAACGGACGTTTTTCCGTGCAGGCGGCGGTGCTGTTGGATCGTCTTGAGCAGAAGACGGCAGCGGACAAGGCCGCACACGACGCCAGACTGAAGGCTGTCGTGGAAGACGCTGCCGATTTCAAGGCGAAGAAGACTGAATTAGCTGCCTTGTCACCGTCCCGGAGTGAAACCGCTCCAGAGTCGATACCGCAGACTGCCGAACAAATGACGGCTCTCGGCCTTCGCTACGAAGACGGCAGTGGCATTCAACAGGATCTTGCCAAGGCAGCCAAGTGGTACCGCGAAGCCGCAAACAAGGGTTATGCGGGCGCCAAGTACCGGCTGGGTCTTGCTTACTATCATGGCAGGGGCGTAAGTCGCAGCTGGTCGGAAGCTGCGATCCAGATCCTTGATGCCGTCAAGTTGAACCATGGACCGGCGGTCAACGCCTTGACCAAAAGTGACAGTCTTCGCGATCCGGATTTTGTACGGGCGCTCCAGCAGCGCCTCAAAACCTTCGGCCTCTACACAGCGAGAATTGATGGCAAATGGGGAAGAGGCAGCCGGGATGGCGTGTTGGCACATTCCGGCCAGATTGCAAGTCATGACTCTGCAAAGAAGGTGACGCCAAAAACAACCAAGAAGAAAGCACGCAAGTCGAGTGCAGGAAAACTCCGTGTGCCCAAGACGGTTCGGAAGAAAAAAATCTCTGCAGCGTGCAAAATGCATCATCCGGGGAACCCTGAACAATGTACGGGATATTGAGATTAGAACTCGCCGACCTTTGACCCTGTTTGCTATGCCGACTCCAGCCTCAACCGCGCAATCTTGTTGATCTGCTCCAGCGCAGTGGCAAACTCGGTTTCCGGATCGTTCGCTATCCGCTGCTCGAACGCATCAAGGATCATATGTCGGTCGAGACCTTTGACCGCGATAATGAACGGAAAGCTGAATTTTTCCGTGTAAGCCGTGTTGAGGGTTTGGAAGCGCGCGAACTCTTCCGCTGAGCATTGATCGAGCCCGGCTCCGGCCTGTTCGCTGGTTGACTCCTCCGTCAGTTCGCCGCGCAGGGCGGCCTTGCCGGCAAGGTCCGGATGGGCGCGGATAAGGGTGAGTTTCGCATCGTCGTCAGCAGCGTCCAGCGCGGCTGCCATGGCGGCGGCAAGGCCCGACGGCGTGTCGTGGGTACCGGTCAGCCCGATGTCCCAGACGGCTTCCGCAATCCATGGGGAATGCTCGTAGATGCCGCCGTAACGGCTGACGAACGCCTCGCGTCCCAGAGCCGAAATCGGGGGAATAGGGGAATTGTCCGTTGCAGTCATTGCGGTCTCCGTCGTGTCGCGCCATCTCGCCGTCAACTGTGACGACACGGGCTGTCTTCCAAGCGGTTGTGGAATCTACCATTTATCGGAAATCTTTATAAACCGGATTATTATCAAAAAAAATTTGAAAGTATTGCCAAACCGGCTGCACTTCACAACAATGGCTCATGGTGCCACGCTGAAGGAATTCGACACGAGGGTTAAGTTCCCGGAAAATAGAGGAACGAACCATCGACCAGGAAACGTTGGCGGACGGCACGATGAACAGATCGGCTCCGCAAGAGGATGGGAACCATGGGACGGCTTACTACGCATGTCCTCGATACCGCGCACGGTTGTCCAGGGCAGGGCATCGCGGTGCACCTTTGGCGGATTGATGGCACTGACCGCACACTAGTCGCGGAAAGCGTCACGAATGACGATGGACGCTGCGACGGTCCGGTTCTGGAAGGGTCTGATTTCACTGTCGGCATTTATGAGTTGTGCTTCGGCGCAGGCGCCTATTTCGAGGTGCGCGGCGCGGATCTCCCTGAACCCAAATTCCTCGACGACGTGGTCATCAGGTTCGGTATCGCCAGCCCCGATGAGCATTACCATGTGCCATTGCTGATCTCTCCGTTTTCCTATTCCACTTACAGGGGAAGTTGATGCGCGCCAAGGTACAGTTCCTGCTGGGTGACCAGCCCCGGGTGATCGAGGACATCGATCCCACGATGACCGTCCTTGAATACCTGCGTGGCCCCGGGCACCGGACCGGCACCAAGGAAGGCTGTGCGGAAGGCGACTGCGGCGCCTGCACGGTCGTCCTGGCAGAGTCCAACGAAAACGGGGAAGGCCTAAACTACCGGGCCGTGAACTCCTGCATACAGTTTGTTCCCTCGCTGGACGGCAAGCAGCTGATCACCGTCGAGGATCTCAAAGCAAAAAATGGCCAGCTTCACCCGGTGCAGGAAGCCATGTGTAGCGCCGAGGCGTCCCAGTGCGGGTTCTGCACGCCGGGGATCGTCATGTCCCTGTTTGCCATGGACCGGAACACTTCCACCGATGCTCTCGAAGAGGGCGCCACCAACGATCACATCAAGGATACCCTGGCCGGCAACCTGTGCCGCTGCACCGGATACGGCCCGATCCTGACCGCTGCGGGATCCATTAGAAAAGACAGTGACGACAAGTTTTCAGCGGCTGAGGGCAGTGTTCTCGAACAGCTCAAGACTTATGCAGCTGACGAGATGATGGGACTGCGGACACCAAAACAGTCATACTATGCGCCCCGGACAATTGCC
The DNA here is from genome assembly GCA_021775835.1 of Hyphomicrobiales bacterium. Next base: position 17,430 of record JAJFHC010000102.1, read on the forward strand.
GAATTGAACGGCCTCTTGAGCGACATGCCCCACGCCCAGATTATCGCGGGCCTGACCGACGTCGGCCTCTGGGTAACCAAGCAGCACCGTGAGCTGAGTTCCCTGATTTCGATCAGTGCCATTGCCGAACTCAAGGAAATTTCGATAACGGAAAAGCACATCGACATCGGCGCCGGGGTCACCTTGAGCGAAGCGCACGAAACGCTGGCGTCTTACTATCCCGACTTCGATGAATTCATCCGCCGGTTTGCTTCCGTCCAGATCCGCAATGCCGGAACTGTAGGCGGCAACATCGCCAACGGTTCGCCCATCGGCGACCTGCCACCGGCTCTCATTGCCCTCAATGCCACGCTCGTGCTGCGCAAGGACGAAAGCACACGCGAAATTCCCCTGGAGGAATTCTTCATCGAATATGGCAAGCAGGACCGCCAGCTTGGTGAGTTCGTGGAGCGCGTTCTCGTGCCGTTGCCCCGCGATGACGAGGCGTTTGCCTGCTACAAATTGTCAAAGCGTTTCGAGCAGGACATTTCAGCAGTATGCGCTGCCTTCCGGGTGCGTGTGGAGGACGGACAGGTCTCCGAAGTCCGGGTCGCCTTCGGTGGCATGGCCGGAACCCCGAAACGGGCACGGTCTTGCGAAGCGGCAATGTTCGGACAGCCGTGGACGGAAGCCACTGTCAGGAACGCCATGGCGTCCTTGAACGGCGACTTCACGCCGATGTCCGACATGCGCAGTTCGGCCGCGTATCGCAGCATGGCCGCGCGCAATCTCTTGATGAAATTTTATCTCGAGACGACCGATCAGGCGCCGGAACAGCGTGTGTCCGAAATGACGGGAGGCAGACATGGCCATATTGGGTAAGTCGGTCGACCAGATCCGCGGCGCGGTCCACAAGCCCTGGCGCCACGACAGTGCCAACAAGCATGTGGCAGGCGAGGCCGTTTACATCGACGACATCCCGGAACCCACCCGGTTGCTGCATGTCTACATTGCCATGAGCGAGCGCGCCCATGCCCGCATAACGGATATGGATCTTTCCGCGGTCCGCGCCGAACCCGGTGTTGCGTGCGTGCTGACGGCCGGCGATATCCCGGGCCAGAACGATTGCAGTCCGATCATGGGCGACGACCCTGTCTTCGCCGAAGGTCTGGTCGAATATGTCGGTCAGTCGATCTTTGCGGTCGCTGCCGAAGACATCAAGACCGCCCGCCGTGCAGCGGCGAAGGCGGTCGTCACCTATGAAGATCTGGACGCCATCCTCGATGTCGATGCGGCGATGGCGGCTGAACAGTTCGTTCTGCCGCCCCACGAAATGCAACTGGGCAACGCAGACGCCGCCATGGAGCGTTGCGATCATCGCCTTAAAGGCCGCATCAGGATTGGCGGCCAGGATCACTTCTATCTGGAAGGCATGATCGCGATGGCGGTGCCGGGCGAGGATGACGACATGCTTGTCTATTCGTCGACCCAGCATCCAAGTGAAGTCCAGCACAACGTGGCCAAGATGCTGGCCGTGCCCGACAACGCCGTCACGGTCGAGATCCGGCGCATGGGCGGCGGTTTTGGCGGCAAGGAAAGCCAGCCGGCTCTCATGGCGTCGATTGCCGCATTGACGGCACTGAAGACAGGCCGGCCGGCCAAGCTACGGCTGGACCGTGACGACGACATGATCATGACAGGAAAACGACACGACTTCCGGGTCGACTACGAAGTCGGGTTCGACAGGGCAGGCCGGATCGGTGCGATCACCTTCGACATGGCGGCACGGTGCGGCATGTCGGCAGATCTTTCCGCCTCCATCTGCGACCGCGCCATGTTCCACGCCGACAATTGCTATTTCCTCGAAAACGTCCGGATAACCTCTCATCGTTGCAAGACCAACACGGTTTCCAACACAGCCTTCAGGGGTTTTGGCGGACCCCAGGGCATGGTCGCCATCGAACGGGTGATGGACGACATTGCGATCCATCTGAAGGCAGATCCCCTGAACGTGCGCAGCGCGAATTTCTACGGCAAGGACAACCGCAACAAGACCCCCTACCACATGATCGTGGAGGACAATGTCGCGCCCGAACTGGTCATGGAGTTGCAGAACAAGGCCGATTACCGGGCCAGGCGTCATGCCGTGCGGGAGTTCAATGCCGCCAACCGCTGGCAGAAGAAGGGCATTGCCCTGACACCGGTCAAATTCGGCATCTCGTTTACGGCGACCCACCTGAATCAGGCAGGCGCCCTTGTCCATGTGTACAAGGACGGCAGCGTGCATCTCAACCACGGCGGCACCGAGATGGGCCAGGGCCTTTTCGTCAAGGTCGCCCAGGTGGTCGCCGAAGAATTTCAGATTGATATCGACAAGGTGAAGATCACGGCGACGACGACGGCCAAGGTGCCCAATACGTCGGCGACCGCTGCATCATCTGGCAGCGACCTTAACGGCATGGCCGCACGGGCTGCCGCGCACACCATCAAGGATCGCCTCATCGCCCATGCGTCGCATACCTACAACGTGCCCCGTGACGCGGTTGTGTTTTCGCCCAACCGGGTCCGCATCGGCAATCAGGAAATGACGTTTGCCGAACTGGTCAACGACGCCTACATGGCGCGGGTGTCGCTCTCATCGACAGGCTTTTACCGGACACCGAAAATCTACTACGACCGCGACATCGCCCGTGGCCGGCCGTTCTACTATTTCTCCTACGGTGCTGCGGTGAGCGAGGTGATTGTCGATGTCCTGACAGGCGAGTACCGGGTTACCCGTGTCGATGTGCTCCACGATTGCGGCGAATCGCTGAACCCGACGATCGACCTGGGCCAGATTGAAGGCGGTTTCATCCAGGGCATGGGCTGGCTTACCACCGAGGAGTTGTGGTGGGACGAGGCTGGCAACCTGAAAACCCACGCGCCGTCGACCTACAAGATCCCCACAAGCGGCGATCGACCCAACGAGTTCAATATTGCGATCTGGGACAAAGGCAAAAACAAGGAAGACACGATCTATCGCTCAAAGGCCGTTGGCGAACCACCGCTGATGTTGGCGATTTCGGTGCTCTCGGCCCTGACCGACGCGGTTTCCAGTGTTTCTGACTACGCGGCCTGTCCCGACCTCGATGCGCCGGCGACACCGGAACGCGTCCTGACGGCAATCGAGGCCATGAATCAGCTTGAGGGCCAGGGGTGATGAGAAACTGGTATCGCCAACTGCTCCGTGAACTCCATACAGGCCATGCGGCCATGGTCGTTCATGTGGTCGAAGCCAAGGGCTCCATCCCCCGTGAGGCCGGCGCCCGCATGATCGTGACCGAGGCCTCTTTCACGGGCACCATTGGCGGCGGACAGCTTGAATACGAAGCTCTGGCCACGGCACGCCGGGCATTGTGTGCTGGCGGGGCAGGCGCTGTTGAAGGCCACGCTCTCGGACCGGCCCTGTCACAATGCTGCGGCGGTGTGGCAACGCTTGCCTATGAACCGTTTTCACCGGCGGATGGCGCTTGGATCGAGCGTCTGATCAAGGCGTCGGAAGGGCCGTTTGATGTCTATCGAACCGTTCGCATCGGCAGTGGCGGTTTGCAGGAACGCGGATTTTCCACAAGCGAAGACGGCTTTGCGGGAACGCCGGAATGGGCCGTTGATTTGCACCATGACTTGACACCTGGCATCGACCTGTCGGTTCGCACGGGCCTTGGCGGTGGCAGCCTTGGATTTCTCGAAAGGGCAAACCCTGTCGGACAACCCTTGTGGATATTTGGCGCGGGACACGTGGGCCAGGCCGTGGTCAAGGCTTTGGCTGACCTGCCGTTCGACATCACGTGGATCGATGGCCGAGCCGGGATGTTTCCCGAAGCGGTGCCGTCGTCGGTCAGGGTACTGGAACTGGCGATGCCTGAACTGATTGTCGATGAAGCCCCTAAGGGCACGATGTTCCTGGTCATGACCCACAGCCATCCGCTGGATCAGGATGTCTGCGAAGCGGTCCTGCGACGCGGTGATGCCACCTACGTGGGCCTGATCGGTTCGGAGACCAAACGGGCAAGATTCAGGAAACGATTGAGTGCGAACGGGATCACGGCAGACACACTCGACACGCTTGTTTGCCCGATCGGCCGACCGGAAATCAAAGGCAAGGAGCCAGCAACAATCGCTGCCTCTGTTGCAGCCGACCTGCTGATCCGGCTTGAAGAAACGCAAGGTATCGATGTGGCCGCTGATACTGAAAAAGCGGCCATGACTGAGGAAACGAGATAATGTGCGGGCATAGCAATGGCCACGATCAACACATGTTGAGGGCAATCCAGCTGTCGGCCGAGCGCATGCGGGCCGGCAAGGGCGGACCCTTCGGAGCCGTGATCGTGAAAGACGGAGAGATCGTTGCCGAGGGGTTCAACCAGGTTACGACCTCCAACGATCCGACAGCTCATGCCGAAGTCATGGCAATTCGCCGGGCCTGCGAAGCACTCGATACGTTTTCGCTTGAAGGCTGCACAATCTACACAAGCTGCGAGCCCTGTCCCATGTGCCTGTCGGCGATCTACTGGGCAAGGCTTGAGGCGATCTATTTTGCCAACACGCGTGAGGATGCAGCCGATATCGGTTTCGATGACGATTTCCTTTATCGCGAAATTCCCAAGCCGTTGTCGGAGCGTCAGATTCTGACGGAAAAAATTGACCTGACCGAAGCCAGGGATGTGTTCGAGGAGTGGCGGGTGAAGCCGGACAAGGTGATGTACTAGATCAAATTACCTACGTTCGTAGAGCGCAGGCTGCTCTGGAATTGTTTTTAGGACAGCAGGTTCGCGGTGGCGTGGACGCAGGCTGTCTTAGGGTGGATTTGCAAACGAATTTCACGGTGGGGACCGGCGTTTGCATCAAAATGGGAGGGAGATGGCGTGACCACACCTCAACTCGAGTTGAAGGGTATCTCGAAGCAATACCCGGGAACCCTGGCCAACGACAATGTCGACCTGGTCGTCTTGCCGGGCGAAGTGCATGCGCTGCTCGGCGAAAACGGGGCGGGCAAGAGCACGCTGGTGAAAATCATATACGGCGTTGTCAAAGCCAGTGCCGGCGACATGTTCTGGGAAGGCAACAAGGTTTCGGTCGGCAATCCCGGTGAAGCCCGGACGCTGGGCGTCGGCATGGTTTTTCAGCACTTCAATCTGTTCGAAACGCTGACTGTTGCAGAGAACATTTCTCTGGGACTCGACGAGAACCATGACCTCAACACATTGTCGGGCGAAATTGCCGAGATATCTGAACGCTATGGTCTCCCCATAAATCCGCACCAACACATTCACGCACTCTCGGTGGGTGAGCGCCAGCGGGTCGAGATCATCCGCTGCCTGGTACAGAACCCGAAAGTTCTGATCATGGACGAACCGACGTCCGTGCTGACGCCTCAGGAAGTGGCGCGCCTGTTCGTGACACTCAAGCGCTTGGCGTCGGAAGGCGTCAGCATTCTCTACATCAGCCACAAACTCGATGAGATCATGGAGCTGTGCGATGCCGCAACCGTTCTGCGCATGGGCAAGGTGACAGCGCATTGCAAGCCGCGCGATGAAACGCCCAAGAGCCTGGCTGAAATGATGATCGGCAGCGAGTTGCCGGTCTGCAAAAGAGACGGCGAGGCCAATCTCGGTGACAACCGTCTCGTGGTCAACAAGCTCTCGACCGTATCTCCCGACCCCCATGGCACCAACCTGAACGAGTTGAGTTTTTCGGTGCGCCGGGGTGAGATCTTCGGGATTGCAGGGGTGGCCGGAAACGGCCAGAAGGAATTGCTCGCGTCCCTGAATGGAGAACTCATATCGTCCAGTGCGAACATGATTTCTCTCAATGGTGAAGAAATGGGCGACAAGGGACCGACACACCGCAGGGAACGTGGACTTGCCTTTGTGCCCGAGGAACGCCTCGGCCGCGGCACCGTGCCGGAAATGTCCCTGACCATGAATACGCTCCTGACGGCCTATCAGCGAAACATGCTCAGCAATGGCGTTTTCATACGCTACGATGAAATGGAGAAATACGCGCAGGATATCTCCAAACGGTTCGACGTACGCTCGGCCGGGACGCACGCCGAAGCCCGAAGTCTTTCGGGCGGCAACCTTCAGAAATTCATCATCGGCCGGGAAGTCATGCAGACGCCTGATCTGCTGGTGCTGGGACATCCCACATGGGGCGTCGATGTTGGTGCTGCGACCACTATCCATCAGGCCCTGATCGATCTGGCGACCGCCGGATCATCGATCGTGGTTGTCTCAGAAGACCTCGATGAGCTTTTCGAGATCTGCGACACCATCGCCGTGATTGCGGAAGGCCGCTTGTCGCCGGCAAGGCCAGTGGCGGAAACCAATGTGGAAGAAGTCGGTCTGTGGATGAGCGGACAGTTCGGCGAACAGGAGACGTCAGATGCAGCTTAGACTGGAAGCGCGGCCCACGACGTCGCGCACGATGCAGTACATGTCTCCGTTCA
>JAJFHC010000103.1 GCA_021775835.1 Hyphomicrobiales bacterium
CCGGGTATCGCCGCCCGAAACTTTTGGTAGGCACGCATTATGCGAACTCCCGACACGCTGTACAAGAAGGCTCGGATGGAGGTCTCGAGACCGGGGTCGATCATCGGCTGAAGTGATCAATAAAGCATTAACCACGTCGCGATTTTGCCACATCGCGACCATCCCAGTGCCGCTTTCGAGGTGTGGTTGCAATGCAACAATGTCGCGTTGATTCGAGACCTTTGCACCCTATACTGCGCCCATGAAAAAACCGGTGGCCCCATCCCTTCGCAAGATGCCGAAGCTCACCCGTTCTCAGGTGGCGAACTTCGTTCGTGTGCGCCGCAGGGTGCGCGGCACGAGGCGGTTGCTGCCGGCCACCATAATAACCGGCCTCGTGATTGTCGCAGGCATCGCTGTTCTGCTGGTCATGCAGGGCCCGTCGATGGCGCCGGTGAAGGAGGCTGATGCGGCATTTTTCCAGATCAGCACTGCGTCCCCCGGAGGCACGTACTTCCCGATCGGGCGCACCCTGGGTTCAATGATCAGCCACCCGTCCGGTGCAGAACCCTGCCAGGTTGGCGGACGCTGTGGCGTTCCGGGACTGATCGCTACCACCAAGGCGTCGCCGGGCTCAATTGCTAATGTGCGGCTCGTCAACGCCGGCGTGGTCGACTCCGCTCTGGCACAATCCGACATCGTCGCCTGGGCCTACCAGGGCGAGCGCATGTTCGAAAAAGAAGGGTTCGCGATCAATCTGCGGGCCATCGCCAGTCTTTACCCTGAGGCCGTGCAACTGGTGGCAACCAGGGCGTCCGGTATCGCCCACATGAATGAGCTCAGGGGGAAACGCGTATCGATCGGCCGGGAAGGCTCCGGCACGCGCGCCGATGCCCTCCTGATCCTCGAAGCCTACGGCATGGAGCCTTCCGATCTCGTGCTTGTCGAGGTCGATGCGCTTGAGGCATCGGATCTGGTGCAGCGTGGCGAACTTGATGCCTTCTTCATCATTGCGGGAACACCGTCGCTTGCCGTAACCGACCTGCTCGGACGGGTGGAGGCGACCCTGGTGCCGATTGATGGGCCGGAAGTCGAACAACTCCTGACCAACAACAAGTTCTTTGCCCGCGACGTCGTCAACGCGGAAGCCTACAAAGGCATCGGCGAAACCAAGACTGTATCTGTGCGCGCGCTGTGGATTACCCACGCCGGCGTCGATGAAAAACTCGTCAACGCAATCACCAAGGCCCTGTGGAGTGAGAACAATCGCAAGTCCCTGGATGAAGGGCATCCAAAGGCCCGCGAGATCAAGCTCCAGACCGCCCTCGACGGTGTGCCGCTGCCGCTCCATCGCGGCGCCCGGTCAGCCTACGTGGAATTGGGTGTCACTCTGCCCGAAGGTTTCTGATTTGGCCGTTCTCAATGTTTGGAGCGGAACGCGCGCGGAAAACCGCACACGCTTTTCCTCGTTCCACTTCCGTCAACTGCCGAACGGATCTTGCGAAATCGATTTCAGCCAGCGCACAAATGTCTTGATGGCGGGCCGTTCCAATGTAGCGGGTAGGGCAACCGCGTAATAGGCAAATTGTGTCGGCCAGGCGGCCTCGCAGGCCTTGACCAGACGCCCATCGGACAGTTCCTCGCGCACATAGACATCGTGAATCAACGCTAGTCCCTGGCCTTGCAGTGCAGCTTTCACAATCAGAAAATCATCCTTGAAGGAAGGGCCGAAACGCGCCTTTCCGATGTCAATGCCGCGAGCTTCACACCACAGATGCCAATCCGAACAGGCCAAGTGCGTGTCGCGCAAGAGTGGATAGTCCAGGCAATCCTCCGCTGTGTCGATCGGATCGCCCTTGCCGAGGAGGTCGGGACTTCCCACGACAATCAGCTCCGGTGAACTCAACCACTGGGTCGTGGTCCCGGGGTAAGCCCCAAGCCCATGACGTATAGCCAGATCGATCGGTTCGCTTCTCAGGTCCACCAGCCTCTGGTCGGTTTCGATCGAGACCTGAATCCGGGGATGGGTGACCGAGAACTCGCCCAGCCTGGGAACCAGGCAGGCATAGGCAAAGGTTGGTGCCGCACTGATCCGCACCTGCGATTCCGGCGGCGGTGCGACGTGTTGTTCGTGGGCCGTTTCAATCGTCGAAAACGCCTGATTGATATCGAGCCACAAGGCCTCGCCGGCTTTGGTCAGGGCAATCCCTTTGCGGCTGCGTGTGAACAGGCGTTTGCCCGATCGCTCCTCGATTGCCCTGATGCGCTGGCTGACGGCACCGGGTGTTACACCGATTTCTTTTGCGGCATCGCGCATCGAACCTGACCGGGCGACGATAAAAAAGGTGTAGAGATTCTGCAGCCGAATCGTCATGCGTCCCAGGTAATGTCGAGCACCCTCAACCAGTTCTCGTGGCAAAGTTTGGCCATCAACGGGTCGTTGTAACCATGCGCCCGCATGGCGTCGCGCACTTTCGGCAGGCCCGAGGCATCGGTGATTTCTGCGGGTACCATGGCACCGTCGAAGTCCGACCCGAAGCCGACGCGGTCCTCTCCCAAAATTGTGATCAGGTGATCGAGATGGCGCAACATCTGATCCATCGATACGTCCGGGCGCATCCGGCCGTCATCGCGCAAGAATGCAGTTGCAAAATTCAGCCCCACCATGCCGTCGCTTTCGGCAATGGCGGCGAGTTGCTTGTCCGTCAGGTTGCGCGGATGGGGGCAGATCGCATGGACGTTGGAATGGGTTGCCACGAGCGGATGCCTGCTGCGCCGGGCGACATCCCAGAAACCGGCTTCGTTGAGGTGCGACAGATCGATCATGATCCCCAGATCGTTGCATTTGTCCACGAGACGAAAGCCGTGCTCGGTCAGGCCGCCACCGATATCCGGTGAACTCGGATATCGGAAGGGCACGCCCTCGCCGAACACCGTTGGGCGGCTCCAGACAGGGCCAAGCGACCGAAGGCCGGTGCGATAGAGAACCTCAAGGGCGTGAAATTCCGGATCGATGGCTTCCGCACCCTCGATGTGCAAGATCGCTGCAATCGTGCCGGTCTCCAGGCTGGTCCGTAACTCTGACGTGCTGGTGCAGATTTTCAACGCGCCGAGCTCTTCCAGCCGGATCAGGATGGCGGTCTCGGCCATGACCACCTCCATGGCCTCTCGAACACCAATGGCTTCGGGCAGGGGCAGGTCATAAGCCGGTTCGTCCATCTTGGCATAAATCGAGTCTTCCTCTGACGGTGACGGAACCCAAACGGCAAAAAAACCCCCGCCAAGAGAGCCCGACCTGGCTTTGACAAGATCAATATGACCGTCGCCGTCCTCCATGAACGTCTCCGCCGCCGCAATGCCGCCGGCCATGTACAGTCTCGTCAGAACATCGTTGTGTCCGTCAAAAATCGGCAGATCGGGCATCGAGGCGGTTCTCCCAGCAACGTCGTTGAGTGGTTGTGGATCAGACTTTCCGCCGATAGGTTCAAGAATGCAAGAGGAGGTTCGAGGGCTTAAACGGGCGCACCTTGGAGAACTGTATCAGTCCACATGGGATCGGCGTGATCGCTGAGTGCTTTTGAGTCCCACATATGCAATTGCAACGTCGCAACGCCGGCGCGTAGTATCATCTGACAGAAGTAACGGATGAAATTTAGGGTGGGGGAATCCGGACTGGTCCGGTGATCGAGGTCTCCGGCGCCGCGTTCCGCGTTTTTGCCAGGGGCGTTGTTCCGATCGGCCCGCAGCGGCGTATCAATGCATTATTCTGCTTTCATTTCCTATCGCCGTTCCGATGGCACCAAGACGGCGAACTGGCTGCGTGATGCGCTCCAGTCATATCGCCTGCCCAAGACACTCCGCGACGAGCATCCCGAAAAGTTACGGATATTCCTGGATACCGCCTATGAGCGCGGTGCTCATCATTTTTACGAAAAGACAATTCAGCCTGCCCTGATGGCGGCAGAGTACCTGATTGTCCTTGCCACCCCTGATGCGGTTTCGCGGGCCGGGCCGGTCCAGGATGACTGGATGGCACGGGAGATCAGGGATTTCTCTCAAGGCCCGAATGCGGAAAATGTGATTGTGGTGCGCGCGGCCGGCGATTTCGACGGGCCACTTCCCGGAAACCTCTCCGAGATCTATCCGAACGCACAGATCATTGATCTGCGCGGCGTCACGGATCTGAATTTCTTCAACTTCGGGCGCAGCGCCTTTTTCGACAATGAGAAGATCAAGATCGTTGCCGCCCTGCACGACGTGCCGCTCATTAGAATGCCAATCCTGCGTCGAGAAGCGGAAAGGCGGCGGCAGGCAAGGCTCGGCCTCTTTACTGGTATCGGTGTCGCGGCGATCTCGCTGTCGGTCGGGTTGTCGATATATTCGATCAGGGCCCAGATACTCGGACAAAGTTCGATCGATGAAAGTTTGGTCAGCGCGGAGGCCATCGTCAAGGATGTTTCCCAGAGACTGTGGACCGAAAAGAAATTCAAACGACCGGGCGATCCGGCCATTCGCGCTGCCTGCCAGGTGGCAAATCGCCTGGCGGTCAGGGCAACGCAGGAGAGAAGCCAGAGTGTTATGGCTTTGTGCGACATGGAGTATGCTATCCAGACCGCACCGCAGCGCAACCCCGACCCTGATGTTCCCTACTTCGCCGGAGCCGAGCTGACAAGGCTCGCCAAACTCGGCGAGACTCTATTTCGGGAACACGCCAAACTGGACCTTGACGAGGTTCAGCGGCGAGCGCAACTGGCCCTCAGTACCCTGAAGTTCAGACATCGATTCCACTTCACGAAAGTGCTGGAAAAACACGATACCGAGATAGCCCTTGCCTCTGAAATTGCCGAAGTCCTGACAAAACGGGCAACCGGTGCCACCGATGACGACGATCGGCAGGCGGCGGCAAGGGCGGCGTTCGACTGGCAGGTTCTGGTGGTCGACGAAACACTGAAACGAGCCAGTGCACTGGAGAAATCCAAGAGCCGCGCATTCCTGATCGAAGCACTGGATGCGCCGTTCGGCACGCAAGCCGTTGTAGAAAAGCTGATCGCGCTCACGAAGTTTGCGCCGGAAAACACATCCGACTACTTCAGCACATTGCATCTGATCGCCGACATGCAGGGGACGTTTCTGGTCGACGAAGGCAAACATGAAGAGGCATCCGAAAAGTACCGTGCATCACTAGAGTATCTGAAAAAGAGTTCGGCGGACGCCTTGAAGAGTCCAACGCCGTGGGAGATGATCCAGCGCTGGGATATCCTGGCCAAACTGAACAAGATCGACTTCAGGGAACGCGGCTTCCAGGACCGCTACCGGCCGCTGAATGCGATCTTCCTGGAAATTCTTCAACAGGAAAAGCGTTTGGGTAATGAACAACACCCGAACCAGGAAAACTTCTGGGAGATCCGGAACCGTGTGGTTGAAGATCTTCACCTGATTCTCGACGACATGCGTCGCGATGCCAGAAAGCGTGCCGGGGCAAAGGAGCTTTCGGCGGCGCACACCGGTTTGTCGAAAGAGGTCGAATGGCGGGAGAAGCTCTATCGGAATACCGGCGATACCCGTGACTGGGCAAAGCTCTTTGTCATGATCGGGGAACAGGTGCTCGCGGGAATCGACACCGATTTGGGAAATCACAGGCAAGCCGAAGACCGGCGCATACGCTTCCACAAGAAGTTTCGTTCGATGGACCTGAACAACCGGTCTCTGGATGGACAACAGTATCTGGATTTTGACGCGTCCCGGCGGGCGGTATCAAGGGCGCACTACAACCACCTCGACAGGCTTCGCACTGAGGCAGCCAAGGCTATCGAAAATGGTGACCACGGGCAGGCCATCGCGAAACTGGTCGACCTGCAAACCGATGACAGGACCTGGGATCTGGCGAACGGCGCTTTTTCAGAGACCGGCCGGGTCTACACAGCCGAAATCGGTTTCATGCTGGCTGACAGTCTCGACGCCGTGGGCCAGCGGCCCCAGGGCGACCGTGTCCGCACGCGCGTGGTCCGCGAGTTGTTGCCGCTGGTCAACAAGAACAACCTTTCTGAAGACTGGCTGGGCCGGGCGAAGAAGATTTGGAGCCGCGCAACCGAATGGATGGCGGAGCGGGGCATCGATCAGAATACTCTTGAGCCGATCGTCGATATCGCACCGTTTGAGGACATCGAGCGATGATCCGTGGTTTTGCAATAGGCATCTTGATCACGACAACGGTCTTCTGGACTGTCTATGGTCTGGTAGGCTTTCTGGCGCCGGTGCCCTGGAAGCGTGTCTCGACATCCTACTTTTCCGTGAGCTTTCCATCTGAGTGGGACTGCAGGTTCGCCGGCACCGAATACATCTGCAGACAACAGGACGAACAGGGTGCAAGGGAGGCTCTCGCAATCACAGCGGCCAAGGTTGTCGGACCATCCGATACGATGGAGGATTATGAGAAACACCTGAACACGCAACGCGACGGCGTTCGGAAAGACAACGTCCCCTACAAATCTGAGATCATCGAGGTCAGCCGCCGCCAGATCAATGGTCATCACTGGGTCGTGGGCAAACATCTCGGATCGGAGATCCCGTCCTTTGAGACGCACTATTTTGCAACGGTGTACAAGGATCTCGCCATCCTGGTCACATTCTCATTCCACGAGGACAAGACTTCACTGTACAAAGACATGGGAGAGCGTGTTGCCGAGTCGATCGAGATCGTGTGGTAATACCAACGGCGCAACTGGCTTAGCACGAAGTGGATGATGCGCAGGCCAGAAGGTGCAGCTCCAGTGCCACGGTCGCGCAGTCGTCGTCACATCTTCATCGGCGCTAGCGCCTGCAGATGATCCATGAACGGTCGCCCGTCATAAGGTGTATGTGAGTCAATCGGTTCCGTCACGATGTCGTCGAAATTCAGGTCGAGTACGGTCGCACGCTCATGGGCGAGGGGCGGCTCGCAGAAGCACATCTCGCTCCATTCGACTTGACCTTCGTTGCTGACAACTGCGCGTTTCATGGCAGCCACCATCTCCGGCCCGTCAGGGCGCTGGTTGCCGACCGAGCCATCGGTGAGTTTCGTGAGAAAGTCTGCGGCCGTATTGTCACGAAAACGGGCGGTGACATGATAGATCATTGCTGCATTACTCCCTGAGGTTTGTGTATTCGTTCAATCAGGCTGGTCATACTGATCGTGGCTGTCGGACGAGTGCAGCAAACCATCGGTAGGGCTGCCCGGAACAAAGACGACGCCGGCGGTCGGTGCCGGTTCGCTCGGCCTTCTGGCCTGCTGGATCTCGCGATAACCAAGATAGAGGCCACTGCCGGCGATCATGACCATGCCCGCCATCGTATGCCAGCCGGGAATTTCGTTCCAGCCAAGATAGCCCATCAGCGCGGCAATCGGCAGGTAGGAGTAATCGAAAGGCGCAATCAGACTGGCATTGGCGATCTGGTAGGCGCGTGAAATCAGCGTGTAGGCCGCCATGCCGACGACGCCGAGCAACAGTAAAATGAGAAGATTGTTGGGATCCGGGACTTCCCAGTTCCAGTGGATGTGTCGGAATTCCGGTCCCAGTTCGAATACCTGATTGATCATAAAGCCCAGGGGAATGATGAACACACCGGCAAGGGTGATGGTGTAGAGGCCGAGCGTCAGGCTGGTTTCCCGATCCCCGATCCGACGTGCGATGATCTGGGAGATCGAATAGGTGATCGCACAGATGAACGGCAGCAAGGCAATTGCACTGAAGCTTTCACCCGTTGGGTTCATGGCAATCACCACGCCGACAAAGCCGACGATCAGGCAGCACATTCGCCTGACTCCAACTGTCTCGCCGAGGAACACGACAGCCAGCAACGCCGTGAACAGGGGCGCGGAAAAGAAGATGGTCGTTAGCGCCGCCAGGCCCATGAAGGGGAAGGCGGTGTAGAACATCGAGAACCCGCAGGCAAACAGCAGCGCCCGCACCATGTGCAGCGGCCACAAGGGGCTGAACAACCGGTGTTTTCCACCCAGCAGCAGAATGGTCGGCACCAAAATCAACACGGTGACAAAGGCCCGTGCCAGGATCAGCATCCAGACGGTGAAATCACCGAGCAGCGCCTTCATCATGCCGTCCTGAAAAGCGAAGAGCAGAGTCCCCAGCTCGATGCACACGATGCCGGCAATGGCCCGCGAGTTGCCGGTGTCGGCAACGGGAGTTGAGATTGCCATGAACCCGATCGGTCCCTTCTGAGGTTTGTCTGACATTGTCTGTTGACAGGCCGAACGGCCCAACAAATAAACCGAACTGCGGTCAGGTGCGCGTCTGTACACGACCGAAATGTCGCATCCTGAACAGGCGTCAGGGTTGGTGCCTATCGATTGCGGAAGCAACACAACAAGAACCGGGTGGTCTGCCCGGTCATGTTGGATGCAAAAGGGTGTTGTCTATCCATTTCAGGCGTAATTGGGACGAGTCGATCGCGCCTGACATTCAACCTGCAATCGATGCTATCCAGCCGCTGAATTCGCTTGCCGTCGATATCCAAAAGGGAGAGGATCGCATCCGCAAATTTCGACTTGAACGTGACGATGGTGCGTAGTGAAAATAGCCGTCTCTGCTTCGGTGATAAACGGTTCGTCCCCTGTCGGCAATTGCGCGAACGAGGTGACTTCGCCGGAAGGATTTCTGAATGACTGACCAAGCTGACTGCATCATCCTGAACGGAAAACTGGTTACTTTCGATGACGAACAACCAGCCGCCGCGGCGCTGGCAATGCGAGGTGGCAATATCGTCGCCGTGGGGAGTTCCGACGACATTACCAACCTGGCGGGCCCGGACACCGTCATTCACGATGCCGCCGGCGCCACCGTGTTGCCTGGCTTCATCGAAAGCCACCTGCATCTGTTCGGTGGCGCGGCTGAACTCGATGCCCTGAACCTGATGGACACTTCAGGCGAAGACGCCCTTTCAGATGCTGTCCGCCGCTATGCGGACGATCGGCCCGGCGATGGTCTCGTCTATGGGGTCTGCTGCAACTACGACATACTGGGGCCGGGACAATCCACGACCCGGCAGGCGCTGGACCGGGTCCTGCCTGACCGGCCGTTTGCCGTGATGGCCCATGACCATCACACCGCTTGGGCCAACTCCCGGGCTCTCGAGGTGGCGGGCATTCTGCACGGCGGCGATGCCGGCGAAGGCTCGGAGATCGTCATGGGCACCGATGGTCTGGCAACCGGCGAACTGCGCGAGACCGGGGCCTTTGAGGGCCTTCTGGCCCAGACCGCCACAGGCGGTCGGGAGATGCTGGGCTATGTGACCGGCGGTGAACCCGACCCCGCGGCAACGTCTGCGCAACGCGCCGCCGACAAGGACATCATCGCCCGTGGCCTGAGCCACTGTGCGGCCAGTGGAATTACCTCTCTTCACAATATGGACGGCAATTTCTACCAGCTTGAACTGCTGGATGAACTGCAGGCCGACGGGCGGCTCCTGTGCCGCACCCAGGTGCCTTTCCATCTCAAGAATTTCCACCCGCTCGACAAGCTGGACGAGGCTGTCGACATGCGCCGGCGCTACAACGCGGACATGCTGTGGTCGGGCCGGGTCAAGATGTTCATGGACGGTGTCATCGACTCAGGCACAGCCTTCGTACTCCGCGACTATCCGGGCGATCCCGGCAACACCGGCAATCCCCTGTTCAGCGCTGATCATTTCAACGAGGCAAGTGTTCGTTGTGATGCCAACGGCCTCCAGATCAGCGTGCACGCCATTGGCGATGCCGCGGTCAGGCGCACGCTCGACGGCTATGAGGCGGCCCGCAAGACCAACGGAGCGCGCGACAGCCGGCACCGGATCGAGCATATCGAAGTGTTGCATCGCGATGACCTGCCACGCATTGCCGAACTCGACGTGATTGCCTCAATGCAACCCCTGCATTCGCCGCGCAGCGGATTCTTTCCGCCGCCTCCGCCAGGGGAAACCCTCTATGAAGATCAGCTTGCCTTGTCGTTTGCCTGGCAGACGATCCGCGACACTGGCGCAAAGGTGATTTTCTCGACCGACTGGCCGGTCGTGCCGGTCGAGGTCATGCCCACTATCAAGGGCGCCTGCGTCTACCGGGAACTGGGCCGCACCTGGGGCGACCAGAGACAGAGCCTGCGGAACGCGCTCGCCGCCTACACCTGCGATGGCGCCTTTGCCGAATTCAACGAACACAGAAAAGGCCGTTTGAAGGCCGGCATGATGGCGGATGTCGTGGTGATGTCAGATGACCTCGAGGCAATGGACCTCGAGCAACTCGACGAAGCCAGCGCGGTTCTGACCATCTGCGGAGGTCGTGTCACGCATCAGGCTGCTTAGGCCACGGAGAATTGTTTTTTGTGTATGGCCTCTGATTCCGTTTCCCGGACACGCGAAGCGTGCGCCGGGATCTTACCAGTCTCCGGTATTTGCGATTGGCGCGGTCCCGGTTCTGCGAAGCAGCACTGGCATACTGCATCGCGTCCGGGAAACGTCAGAACGGCAGGTCCGTTCGGACGCGACGGTTTCCAGACACAAAAAACTCCGGGATGGCGTCCATCCCGGAGCGGTGTTGTTCCAAAATTCGGATGTTATTTCTGAAGCTCAGTCCAGATTGCCGTGTAGAGCTTCTGCACTTCCGGTGAGCAGGTCGGCACGAAATGTCCGGCTGCGGCAAACTCTTCGGGAATGATCACTTCCGGTGCCGTCAGCATATCCTTGGGCATGAACTTTTCCGAACCTTCGATGCCGTTGGCATACCGGGCAAACTCTGAAATCAGGGCTGCGTTTTCCGGCTCCATGATGAAGTTGAGGAAGGTCTTGGCATTGTCGACGTTCTTGGCGTCCTTCAGAATCGCCACGCTGTCCATCCACAGGGAATACCCTTCCTTCGGATATCCGTAGTGGACATTCGGGTTTTTCAGGCGAGCCCGGAAAGCAGCGCCATTCCAGTAAAGTGATGCAGCAAGGTCGCCGCCGGCGATTTTCTCGATAACGCCGTACTCCATGGAAAGCCACTTCGGCTTGGCAGCCACAAGCACATCGCGGGCCTTCTTCAGGGCCGCCTTGTCGCTGGTGCAGGGCTCACTGCCCACATACCGCAACACTGTGCCGATCACGTCGCCCATTTCGGGGGCGACATTGATCTTGCCAACCAGTTCCGGCGGCGGATCGAAAATGATTTTGGATGTATTGATGTCGCCCTTGTAGACAGCCGTATCGACCATGACACCGACACTACCCCACTGCCAGGGCACGGTGTAATGCCGGCCCGGATCCCAATCGACGTCCTGCCAGACCTTCTTCATGTTCTTGAAGTTCGGCATCTGATCCGGGCGTGACTCCAGCAGGAGCCCTTCCTTGATCCAGATCGGCACATAGCTCGACGATGGCACCACCATATCGAAACCGTGGCCACCGGCCTTAATCTTGGCAAGCGCCGAATCATTATCGTCGTAGCCTGTCAGATTGATCTTGATGCCATGTTCTTTTTCGAACTTTTCGATCAGCTTGGGGTTGGTGTAGTTGCCCCAGTTGAACAGGTTCAACTCACCCGCAGCTTGTGCCGTGCCGCCGCTGAGCGCGACCGCCAGACCGACAGCCGCTATTGACAGTTTCTTCCGCATTATGACGTTCCCTTGATTGTTACACTTTTGTTATGCCTGCAAATCTTACTTCATTTTCCTGTTCAGAATAAAGAATATCGTGACGACCACGACGGATATGCCGAGCAGGACCGACGAAATGGCGTTCACCTCGGGCGTGATCGAACGGCGCAACTGGCCCAGCATGTAGGTCGGCAGAGTGTCCTGGCCCGACGACTTGACGAACTCCGTGATCACGACATCATCGAGAGAAATCACGAAGGCCAGCATGGCGCCGGCAAGAATGCCCGGCCATAGCAGCGGCAGCGTCACCCTTCGGAAGGCCTTCCAGCGGGTGGCATAAAGGTCTGCTGCAGCGGTTTCCAGCGACAGGTCCATGCCTTCCAGCCGCGCCCGGATAGGCAGATAGGCAAACGGAATGCAAAAGGCGGTATGGGCGATGATGAGATAGGCCAGGCCATGATAATCGGTCGCCGCCTTGATCGAGGCAAACAGGATGAGCAGGGCGACCGCTGTCACGATCTCAGGTACCATCAACGGTTGGTTGATCATGGCATAGATCGCCGTCAACCCCTTGTAGGGCCGGGTGCGCGTTGTCCCCAGCGCGGCCATGGTGGCGAGTATGGTTGCAAAAAAGGACGCTGCCACCGCAAGGACCACCGAACGGATGGCTGCATCCTGAACCAGCTTGTTGTCCCAGGCGGAAACGTACCAGCGAAAGGACAGTCCCTCAAAAAAGGCCAGCGAGTTGCCTGAATTGAAAGAGTAGACAACCAGCGGCAGCAGCGGCGCGTAAAGCAGGAAAAAGCAAATCATTGCCATCGCCGTGAACCCTGGTTGGGTCCGGATCGAAAACGGCCGCCGGCGCGATTGAGTCGGCGTCGATTTGGGAGCGTCAACCATGATTGCTTCCTGACTTGCCGACACTTCTCACATAGAAAAGCAGTGCCACCATGACGATCATGAGCAGTGTCAGCGAAAGGGCCGCCCCCAACGGCCAGTTTCGCCCCTGTCCGAACTGAAGTGAAATCAGGTTGCCGAGCATCATGTTCTTGCCCCCACCGAGGACGCGTGGTGTGACAAAGGCGCCAAGTGAGGGGATGAAAACGAGGATTGAGCCGGCCACGACGCCGGGTTTGACCAACGGTATTATGATCCGCCGCAGCACGCGCAGCCGTGTTGCGTAGAGATCGTAACCGGCTTCCACCAGCCGGAAATCGAACTTTTCCATCGAGGCATAAATCGGCAGCACCATCAGAGGAAGGTAGACATAGGTCATGCCGATCATGATGGCAAAGTCGGTAAACAGGATCTGGATCGGCTCGTCGATCAGCCCCAGGGCCGTCAGCGCGTTGTTGATCAGGCCCTGATTGCGGATTACCTCAAGAACCGCGAAGGTCCGAATCAGCAAATTCGTCCAGAACGGAATGGTGATGAAAAACAGCCAGAGATTACGGGTTTTTTCCGGGCGCGTAGCGATGAAATAGGCCGTCGGGAAACCAAGGATCAAGGCAGTGAGTGTTGTCAGGATGGAGAGTTTTACCGAACGCCACAAGATCGACATATGGGCATCGGCGAAAGACAGGGTGTCATCGAATATGTCGCGCTGCATGAAGACACTCGACCAGCCATCGGCTGAAAATACCCACTGAACGCCACCATAATCGCCGGCCTTCAGAAACGAATAGACGAGCATGATGATGAGCGGCCCGGAGGCCGCCAGAAACAGGACGATCAGTGCCGGTGTGGTCAGCAGGATCTTTCGTTTGACATCGGCCCGCCGGGCGGCTTCTGCCTGAACTCCAGGTCCTTGGCTGTGTGGCGCCAGGTCTTCGGTGGATGATTGGTGGGAGGCAACCATGTCAGTCCCTCAACACCTGAATGGCATCGTCGGTCACCTCGATGCCCAGTTCATCGCCTTGGTTGTAGCTCTCTTGTGAATCGCGCCGGTTCTGGGACCTGACGACAAAGGCTGTGCCGTCAGCCAGTTTCAGATGATATTGCGTGTCGGTGCCGATGTAGACGGTATTCTCCAGCCGTCCTGTCAGCGCGGCATCGGACGTCGTCCTGGTCAAACTGACATGTTCGGGCCTGATGACGACCGTAGCTGTTTTCTTCGTAAATTCCCCTTCGGGCAAGGCGGCAGTCATGTTCCTGCCGGACGGCAGTTTGATTTGGGCCGACGGGCCGCTGACAGAGGTCAGTTCCACTGTCAGGAAATTCGTGTCGCCGATGAAGTCGGCCACGAACCGTTCGGCCGGGTGATCGTAGATTTCCCGGGGCGAGCCCACCTGCAGGATCTTGCCATGCTCCATCACCGCAATCCTGTCGGACATGGTCAGGGCTTCTTCCTGATCGTGGGTAACAAAGACGAAAGTGATGCCGGTCTCATTCTGCAGTCGTTTCAGTTCGATCTGCATTTCCTTGCGCAACTTGTAGTCAAGTGCCGACAAAGGTTCGTCGAGAAGCAGGACGCGGGGGTGTGGCGCGAGCGCCCGCGCCAGGGCGACACGCTGTTGCTGTCCGCCTGAAATTTCACTGGTCCGGCGTGTTTTCAACTGCTCCATCTGCACCAGTTGCAGCATGCGTTCGACGGTTTCATCGATTTCGGCCTTTGGCTTGCCGAGCATTTCCAGACCGAAGGATATGTTGCCCGCAACCGTCATGTGTGGAAACAGCGCATAACTCTGAAACACCGTGTTGACCGGTCGTGAATAGGGCGGCAGCAACGAAATGTCGCTACCCTCCAGCAGGATGGTCCCTGACGTCGGCGTGTCAAAGCCGGCTATCAAACGCAACAAGGTGGTCTTGCCGCAGCCGGATGGCCCCAGAAGTGTGAAAAATTCGTTCTGCCGGATTGAAACCGACACGTCGTCGAGCGCGGCAACGCGATTGGCGCCACTGCCAAAGATCTTGCTGACATTGCGCCCTACAATGGCAGACGTTTCTTCGCGCAAAGCCATCTCTTCAACACCCCTCACCGCCAAACACCGTTGTTACGAGTACTGAAGACTAGTGGGTTCCTCACTGTCTGCCAATCCCTGAACCGAGGGTCATCAGGCCTTGATTTCGACCTCGGCCCAGGTTTCGAAACACAGGCCGTCGCACAGGGACTGAACCCCGATCGTCGCACGCCCCGCGCGGCCGACCTCATCTCCGAAAACCTCCAGCAGGATATCCGAACACCCTGTCGATACCTTGTGCACATCCGTGAAATCGGGCTCGCAGGCGACGAAACAAAGACACCGGATCATGGACTTAACCCGATTGAGATCGCCCAGGGCGAGTTTCATGCCGGCGATCATGTTGAGTCCTGTGAGACGAGCAGCTTCATACCCCTGTTCAACGGTCACGGTGCCGCCGACTCTTCCTGGATGAAGGATCTTTCCCTCTATGATTGGAACATGACCCGACAGGAACAGGACGTTACCGACGATGTGGTGGGTCTTCATGGGCCCGTAGGCCAGGCCATGATACTTGTCACCCGAAAGATCCGGTAGCGTCAGACCGGCGTCGCGTAATCTCTGCTCTACATCCATTTCCGTGTCCTCCCTGAAATAAAGTTACGTGGTTCGTCAACAGATCAGACCGGCCGGCCACGACGGCGGCCGATCAGGCTGCGGGCTGTGGCATGGGTTCGTGCCACAAGAACGCCGCTGACGATAATGATGACGATGCCGGTCCACACAATGCGGTCGGGAAAGTCGCCAAACCAGAAGAAGCCGACAATGACCGCGGCGACGATCTCAAAATATCCGAACGGTGCGAGCGTCGAAGCCTGCGCCCGGGCAAAGGCGGCAAGCAGCAGCGACTGGTTGATTGCTGTAATCAGGCCGAGAATCAGTATCAGGACAATCGCGTCCAATGTCACGTCTTGCCAGAAGAAAGGGACGCCCATGCCCAGGATAATCGTGCCGGTCAACGCCCCGAAGGTCGACGTTGTGATGACCCCGGACACTGGTGCGAGCATGCGGCTGATGATCAATTGAATGGCAACACAGACACCACAGATCATGGCCCACAGGGCGTAGGCATTCACACGGTCAAAACCCGGCTGCATGATAATGATGACGCCGAGGAAACCACCCGCCACGCCGATCCAGGCGATTGCGGGAACGCGTTCCTTCAGCACGAGGGGAGCCAGGCAGGTGACGATGAATGGGTAGACGTAGAGAATTGCGATCGCGTCGGCCACCGGCATTCCGGCAGCCGCAAGCACAAAGGCCAACGTGCCCAGGCAATGAACGGTCCCGCGCAGGATCTGCAGCCACGGCCGGGCCGGCCAGAACACGGCGGTTCCATGGCGCGACAGGGCCAGGGGCAACATGATGGCGAGATAGATCAGAAAACGCCCGAACGTGATCAGCACTTCAGGCAACAGCGGTGTCAGCGCCTTGAACAGGGCGCCATTGACGGCGCCGAGCGATACGCCCGCGATCACCAGCAGAATGCCGGTCAATGTAGAAGAGCGGCCTCCCGCAGCAGCGCTTGTCATCGTCGTCACCCAACCCCAAAACGGATTCCGGATTCCTCACCATTTGCTATTGCGCGTTGCAACGCAATGCGAAAGTGGCAACGGTGCCATTTGATGCCGGTGTGGGAGGAAGCCCTCGGGATGCGATTATGTGCGGTCGGCCATTTCCTGGCGGGCGCCTTCAAACCACGCCTTGACCGCGTCGTTGCCCAGAACCGTACGGCAGTATTCGGCGCAACGGCCATCGTCGCCGAATTCCGAAAGGTCGATGGCATAGGTCTTGAAGCGCGAAACGACCGGGGCGTACATCGCATCGGCAATACAGAACCGTGAGAACAGAAACCCGTCAGTGGACGCATCATCCAGACGGTCCATCCAGACTTCGACGATGCGCCGGATGTCGTGGGCGGTCTGGAGAGCGAGATCGCGGCACACGATCGTGCTGATGCAGTCCATTGGCATCTGATCGCGCAAGGCAGCAAAACCGGAATGCATCTCTGCCGAGACGGCGCGGGCGTGGGCGCGCTGAACCGGGTCGGCCGGCCACAACCCCGCGTCGGGAAAAAGCTCCGCCAGCAGTTCGGCAATCGCCAGGGTGTCCCAGACCGTCGTGCCGTTCCACTTCAGAGCTGGAACCTTGCCCGAAGGTGAATGCGTTAGAATGTCTTGCCGGCTGCCTTCACGGCGCAGGCGAACCGGCACCTCTTCGAACGGTGTGCCGAGATGATGAAGCAGGAGCCAGGGGCGCATGCTCCAGGAAGAATAATTCTTGTCGCCGATTACGAGTTCGAACCGATGGTCCATCGTTTTCTCATTTCTTGCCTTCGTAAGAAGCAACAATACCGTTTGTTTTGAAAAAATTCAGATATTTGATAGACAGATCCATACCTGACCTCATCTCAGCCGAATTCCCGGCAGACCTGGAAGGCTCACGTCTTCCGGCATCAAAGAAACAGGAAACTTTACGTGGCCTCTCCCATCCTTGTTGACCGTGCCCGCACCAGAAAAACCCCCACGCCCATACATGTGGTATCGGCCGATACCCTGAAATCGACATTATCAAAACTCGGCAAGGTTCATGCCCAGTGGGCGAAATCGAACAGGTTCACGGCCGACGGCGGGCAAGTCCTGACCTTGCCTGACGGTGCTGGTGGCGTAGAAGGTGTGCTCTTTGGTGTACACGGCGCGGCGTCCCGGAAACATGACCGGTTTGCTGCAGGCGCCCTTCCCAAGGAACTTCCCGAAGGGCTTTATGAATTCTCACCACTGCCGAAGACGACTGCCAAGGCGCTTGGCTTTGTGCCGGATATGGCGGCTCTTGCCTGGTTGTTGGGTTCCTACACGTTTAGCCAATACCGAAAACCGAACGGCCGCCCCGTCCGTCTGGCCGTGTCCGGCGACGTCGACATCGAGGCCCTGACCCGGATCGCCGACGGTGCCAATCTTGCCCGCGAACTGATCAACATGCCGGCCAACGACATGGGGCCGGACGAGATCGAGCGTGCCGCCCGCGATCTGGCCGGGACACACAAGGCAAAAGTCCGCGTCATTCGCGGTGAGGCCCTGCTGGAGAAGAATTTCCCCCTCATTCACGCCGTCGGCCGGGCGAGCGTCAGTGCGCCGCGTCTGATCGACATGACCTGGGGCAGGGCCGGTGACCCGCGCGTCACCCTCGCCGGCAAGGGCGTGAGTTTCGATACCGGCGGCCTCAACCTGAAGCCCGGCAATTCCATGGCCATCATGAAGAAGGACATGGGTGGCGCCGCCAACGTGCTTGGTCTGGCGTCGATGATCATGGCGTCGGGATTGCGCGTGCGTCTACGAGTTCTGATCCCTGCGGTCGAAAACTCCGTTGCCGGCAACGCGTTCCGGCCGGGCGACGTCTATCCCAGCCGCAACGGCATGACAGTCGAAATCGGCAACACAGATGCGGAAGGGCGCCTCGTCCTGGCCGATGCCTTGACCCTGGCGGACGAGGAAAAACCCGACCTGTTGATCGACATGGCAACCCTCACCGGGGCGGCCCGCGTAGCCCTTGGTCCCGATCTGCCGCCCTACTACACCGATGATGAGGACCTAGCTGTTGCAATCGCTGCGTCGTCGCAAGCCATCAACGATCCATTGTGGCGGATGCCGTTCTGGAACCCTTACGATGGCTGGCTTTCGAGCCGGATTGCCGACGTCAACCACATTACCGACGGAGGCTTCGCAGGCTCCATGACAGCGGCCCTTTTCCTGCGCCGGTTTGTAGAAAAAACACCGGCTTACGTCCATTTCGATATCTACGGCTGGACGCCGAAAGCCAGACCCGCCTTACCCCATGGCGGGGCGGCACAGGGTATCCGGGCGCTGTTCGACATGATGTCGAAACGCTACGGCCGGTAACCTTGTTGACTCGACTCTTCTTGCACTGACCGCCATTCCGTCTAGAATAATTCGGTTCCGAAACGAAAGTTAATAAAAGCGGCGGAATGAAAAGCCTTCTGAAAGGGGCTTTGGGGTTGGGCGTATGGCAGTTGAACTGACGACGGCACAGGCATTGCAATTGTGGCATGATGTGTCACTGGATCTGGTCAAGGACAAGCATCCGGACCTGACGGCGCGACAAATGACGATATTGCTCACGGTCTATCTCGAAACACCGCCGCACACGGTGCGTGGCCTGGCGGCCAAGCTCGGCGTCTCCAAGCCGGTGATCACCCGCGCCCTCGATGCCATGGGCCAGCAGGATCTGCTGCGCCGCCGCCGTGACGAAAAAGACAGGCGCAACGTTCTTGTTCAGCGAACCGTAACCGGATCGCTCTATCTTGAAACCCTGGCCGATGTGATCGGCAAGCGTGGAGGGGAGTTATCGTTTTGACGGCGCAGTTTGATCCAAGACTCAACCCGTTTCGCGATGACATCGCGGCCGCCCACCTGGAAGGCCATGTGGAGGCCCGGAAGTTTGTGACCGGCACGCGCCGGCAGGTGATAGAATCCTCGGCCCCGATTCTCCGCCGGCCTCAGTTTAACGCCCCGCTCGACACCGAAGCCCTGTTCGGCGAAACGGTCATCGTCTATGACGATCATGAGGGCTGGTCCTGGGTCCAGCTTGAAACCGACGACTATGTCGGTTATCTGCCGACGTCGGCACTGGACGATGAGATTGCCGAGGCAACGCATCGTGTCAATGTGCCTCGGACCATGCTGTTCCCCGAGCCCGATATCAAATCGGGTCCGGTCCGGTTCATAAGCCTCAATACACCCTTGAGTGCGGCGTCTGAACGTGGCGATTTTCTGGAACTCGCCCAGTATCGCGGGTTTGTATTCAAACCGCACACCGTTCCCCTGAACGAATTCCAGTCCGACTTCGTGAATGTCGCCGAAACCTTTCTGGGAACTCCCTATCTGTGGGGCGGTCGCCAGTCATTGGGCCTGGACTGCTCTGGGCTTGTGCAGATGAGCCTTGCCGCCACCGGCTATGCAGCCCAGCGTGACAGCTACATGCAGGAGAAGAGCCTCGGTACTGCCCTTGAGGACCTCGACATAGCCGCCCTCAAGCGCGGCGATCTCGTGTTCTGGCCAGGCCATGTGGCGATCGTTTTCGGCAATGACCGTTTCATCCATGCGAACGGCCATCACATGCAGGTGGTGATCGAACCGATTACCGAAACAATCGCCCGCATCGCTTCGATCGGCAAGGATGTGACCGCGATCAGGCGAACCTGATACCGTCGTTGATTTCGAGCCGATGAAAATTTTCCTCGTGAATGTCGCGATCGTCGGATGCCGTTCGTCTTGTTCTTGAATGTCGATTGGCAAACCAGAAATTCCTGGAAGATGGAACCAAGGAGTATCCCCGATGAACAACTCTCAAATTGTATCCCGGTCCCAATGGCTTGGGGCCCGGACACGGCTTCTCGAAAAGGAGAAGGAACTGACGCGCCTGCGTGATCAGATTTCAGCAGAGCGCCGGACATTGCCGTGGGTCAGGATCGACAAGGATTATGTCTTTGAGGGACCGGACGGCAATGAAACCCTGGGCGATCTGTTTGCCGGGCGCAGCCAACTGCTCATTCAGCATTTCATGTTTGGTCCCGACTGGCAGGAAGGTTGTCCCAGTTGTTCTTTCTGGGCCGATGGGTATGACGGTTTTGACGTTCACCTCAACCATCGCGATGTCACCATGGTGACGGTATCGCGGGCGCCGCTGGAGAAACTCGAGGCCTACAGGAAGCGGCTCGGCTGGTCCTTCAAATGGGTGTCGTCGCTCGGCAGCGACTTCAACCGTGATTATGGCGTCACCTTCACGGCGGAAGAAATTGCCAGCAGTGAGATGTTCTACAACTACCGGAAACAGGGCTTCCCCGCCGAAGAGGCTCCCGGCATCAGCGTATTCCACTGCAACGAGACGGGCGAGATCTTCCATACCTACTCATGTTACTCGCGCGGCCTCGACATGATGAATGCCGCCTATCACTACCTCGACCTGGTGCCAAAAGGCCGGGACGAACAGGGTCTTCCCTACGGCATGGCCTGGTTGCGCCGCAGGGACGAGTACGACGATTGACCGGCCTGGCCCCGCAGCGCCTCAACGAGGCTCGTGCGCCAAACCATGATCAGGGCGCTTCGGTCTCCAGCCAGTCCAGTACGTCCTGTGCATTCCGGTCCGGCGGGAAAACCGGATAGAACACGCGGACGATCGTGCCGTTGTCGATAATCATCGTCAGCCGCTTGAGCAGTGTCTTGCCCTCGACATCGAAAGTGGGCAGGCGCATTGCACTGGCAAAGGACCGGGTCTCGTCGGACAGCAGCGGAAAAGGCAGATGCAGCCGTTCCACGGCTTCCTGCTGATACCCGGTGGATTGCGTCGACAGGCCAAAGATCTGTCCGACGCCCTTCTGCCTCAGATCGTCAGAATGATCGCGAAAGGCGCAGGACTGGGGCGTGCAACCGCGTGCGCCGGGGAGCATGTTCCAGCCGTCGGGCAGCGGCACATCCGGGCGCCCGGTCATGGGAAAGGCATAGACGACGCAGCGGCCCTTGATTGACGCCAGATCGACCGTCCGCCCGTCGGTGCCGTGTAGAAGTACCGATGCAACGGCAAGGCCGGTCAGGTGTTCAGCGCCCCCATCGTCCGTTGGGCTTGGTATCTCGTCCCAGTTCACCTCATGCAGGTTCGCCATGGTTTTCTCCCCGTTTTGTCGAGACTTCCGCAAGGACGGGACACAGCCGCCGGCAAGATGATACGATACTCCAAAGCGGATACGAAACAGGGTTTGGGACGAGATGGGCGACAGTGGCGATCTGGTGGCGGAAGCGCGAAAGTTCCTTGAGGAAAATCCCGATGTAACTCATCTCGATCCCTTTATCGTCGACCTCGGCGGCAAGGCCGTCGGCAAACGTTATCCCGCCTCCCACATTGAAAAGATCTATGGCGGCGGAACGACGTTCTGTGCCGCGACCTACCTGCTGGACGTGACCGGCAACAGCGATGATCCGCTCGGTTACGGTTTCTCGGACGGTGATCCGGATACGGATGCCTGGCCGGTGCCCGGCACCCTCAAACGGGTGCCCTGGGGCGGGGGGACCGGGGCCCAGTGCCTTCTCGCTGTCAAGGAAGCGGACGGCGCGACGCCGTTGTGGTTCGAGCCAAGGGTCGTCCTGCAGAAAGTCGTCGACCGGTTCGTCGAGATGGACCTGACACCGGTAATCGCGGTTGAACTGGAATTCTACCTTATCGACAACCTGCCGACTCCGGAGGGCGCGCCGCAACCGCCGGTCAACCCGCGAACCGGTCTGCGCGAAAATTCGATCAACGTTTTCGGGCTCGATGTTCTGGAGGATTTTGCCCCCGCACTCGAAGCCATAAACCAGGCTTGTGCGGTTCAGGGCATTCTCTCCTCATCGGCGCTCAGCGAATACGGTGCCGGGCAGTTCGAGATCAACCTCGACCATGTGAACGATCCGATTACGGCAGCTGATCAGGCGGCTTTCCTGCGCCGGGCGGTGCAGTTCGCCGTGCGCGATGCCGGCTACAACGCGACCTTCATGTCAAAACCCTACCCCGGCCGGGCCGGTTCGGGCATGCACGTTCACCTCAGTCTGCTGGACGAACATGGCCGCAACATTTTCGATCCGTCTCTTGAGCAGGCGGCGGGCAGGCTGGATCACGTGGTTGCTGGTTTCCAGGCGGCGATGGTTGAATCCATGGGCATATTCGCCCCGAGCATCAATGCCTTGCGCCGTTATGAGCCCAATCAGTTTGTTCCGGTCACCAAGGATTGGGGCGACAACAACCGGTCGGTGGCCTTCAGGGTTCCCAACTCCGATGACGCCAACCGCCGGATAGAACACCGTATCGCCTGTGCTGACGCCAACCCATACCTGGTGATTGCGGCAGTGTTGGCCGCCGCCCACTACGGACTGGTCAACGAGTTGAAACCAACGGAAATGGCTGAGGGCAATGCAGGGAGCGAGGCGGATGACAGTTTGCCTTTCACACCCTGGCAGGCCATCGATGCAGTGGAAAACGCCGCCATCCTGAAGCAGTATTTTGGATCCGACTATCTCCGCGCCTATGCGGAAGTAAAGCGTTCGGAATTTGCCGGTTTCCTGTCTGAAATTTCTGCGCGCGAGTATGAATGGTATCTGTAAAGTCCTGGAGTTCCGGCGCCTTGGGCAAGACATGAGATGCGAGAGTGAAACCAGTTAGCGATACGGAAGTGCTCGTCATCGGCGCCGGCCTGTCCGGTGCCGTCTCGAGCCTTCGGCTTGCCCAGGCGGGCGTGAAGGTTACCTGCCTGGAACAGGGCAGTTGGCACGATCCGGAAAGCTACCCCGGCGACAAGCCGGCTTTTGAGCTGGAAGCCGGCGGGGCGTGGGATGCCAACCCGAACCTGCGAAAGCTTGCGGGCGACTATCCGATCGCCGACGACACGTCGGACATGGCGCCAAAGCTGTTCAACGGCGTCGGCGGCAGCACCGTGCTCTATAGCGCCCACTGGATGCGCTTCCTGCCGTCGGATTTCCGCGTGCGCTCCCTGGATGGGGTCGCCGACGACTGGCCGGTCGACTACCAGGAACTGGCACCGTTCTACGACAAGGTCGAGCACGACATCGGTGTATCCGGCATCGCGGGCGACCCGGCTTACCCGGACAAGCCCGAATACCCCATGCCGCCTTTGCCCATAGGCGACTGGGGCGAACGGGTGGCCGCCGCCCACGATCGCCTGGGGTGGCACTGGTGGCCGGGCTCCAACGCCATAAACTCAAGACCGTTTGACGACCGGCGTGTCTGCGTCCAGCGGTCCACCTGCCGTGCGGGCTGCAACGAAGGCGCCAAGGGCACGGTTGACCGGACACACTGGCCGAAGGCCGTTCAGGCCGGCGCCCGCCTTGTGACCGAAGCCCGTGTCACCAGAGTGCTCACCGGCAATGACGGGCTCGCCACAGGCGCGCTCTATGTGGACAGGGACGGCGTTGAGCACCGGATCGATGCCGACGTCGTCGTCATGGCGGCACACGCCATCGGCACCCCGCGCCTGTTGCTGCATTCCACCAGCAGTGCCTTCCCCGACGGGCTGGCCAACAGCTCCGGACAGGTTGGGCGCAGCCTGATGATGCATCCCCTGGCAAGGGTGGTGGGGTTTTTCGATCAGCCCATGACCAGTTGGCAGGGCCATTGGGGGCAAAGCCTGTACTCGCTCGAATTTGCTGAAACCGACAGCCGGCGGGACTTTGTCCGCGGCTCCAAGTGGAACCTCGTGCCCTCCGGCGGGCCGCTGCTTGCCGCCACCTACCCGACCGACGATGCTCCCCAATGGGGCCCGGACCTGCACCGGCGCGTCGACAAGTGGCTGGGCCGTTCCGCGATCTGGGGTATCACGGCGGAAGACCTGCCACGCCCGGACAACCGGGTCGACCTGGACCAAGATTTGACCGATTCAAGCGGCACGCCGGCGCCGCGTCTGCACTACAAGGTGGATGAAAACTCCCGGCGGATGCTGCGCTTCATGACTGAACGGGCGCAGGAATCCTTTACAGAGGCAGGGGCCTATGAGACCGAAGTCCAGAGCTTTGCCGCCGACGCCGGCTGGCACGCCCTGGGCACGTGCCGGATGGGCGATGATCCGGCATCTTCCGTCGTCGATTGCTGGAATCAGTGCCATGACGTCCCGAACCTTTACATCATGGACGGCAGTTGTTTTGTCACAAGCTCGTCGGTCAATCCGTCGGCCACCATCGCCGCGATTGCCCTGCGGGCCACCGAACACCTGATCGAGAACCGCTACAGTCAGGCGGTTCCCTCATGACACCGACGCCGCGGCACAGAGAGACATTCCGGCAGGTTGCTGGCGTGTTTCTGCCCGCCTGGCGGGACATGCCCGATGGCGCCCGGCTTGGCATAGAAGGCAGGCAACTCGATCAGGCGTTGATGGCCAGACCGGCTCTGGCAGCGCCGCTGATGCGGATCCTGGACACGTTGGCGCACCCGGTCACCGCCACCCATGTCCAGAGTTTGCACGACGACGCGACATCGGATTTCATGACCTTGAGAACACTCGTCTGCGGCGCCTACTACCTGCATCCCGATGTCCGGAAAGAGTTGGGCTATTCCGGTCAGCAGGCACTGACCCTGTCCCGCGGCGGCTTCGGCGGCGAAGAACTGGTGATGAAAATGATGGAGCAGCCCAAACGGTTCAGATCGGTGTGACAGGTCTCCGTGTTCACGGTGAAAATGTTGCTGCCCTCATGGTCATCAATTAGGCGGAGATACGCGACAAATCCAATAAATACCGTGACGATATCTTAAGTTATGTCGAGTATCTTGAAGGGACACT
Organism: Hyphomicrobiales bacterium; assembly: GCA_021775835.1. Next base: position 24,870 of record JAJFHC010000103.1, read on the forward strand.
TCAGGGAACGGCCGTATGATCAAAACCTCCTGCTTCAACGAAGCGAAACGCCTCGCCACACTGCATGACTATGACGTGCTGGATACGGCGCCCGAGGAAGCCTTCGACAGAATAACCCGTGTGGCGCAATCCGCGTTGGGGATGCCGATAGTTCTCGTGTCGTTGCTTGATGCGGACCGGCAATGGTTCAAGTCCAGGCAGGGTTTGGACGTGACGGAAACGCCACGCGAAATCTCTTTTTGCACCCATGCAATCGAACAGGACGATCCGTTCATAATCCCGAATGCCCTCTTGGATGGGAGGTTCTGTGATAATCCCCTTGTGACCGGTGAACCTAACATAAGGTTTTATGCAGGCATCCCTCTCAATATGAATGATGGCAGCAAGATCGGCACCTTGTGTGCGATTGATACACAGCCGCGGGAAATATCAGACCTCGAAATCGGCATTCTGTATGACTTGTCCCGGTTGGTCGTCGATCAAATGGAACTGCGCCTGCTTGCGACAACAGACAGTCTGACTGGGGCATTGACCCGCCGCAGTTTCGAACAGGAACTCAGCACGGCGTTCGAAAGAGCACAGCGCGGCCGGGACAGTGCGGCCATCATCACATTCGATATCGACCATTTCAAAACGATCAATGACACCTTCGGTCATGCGTCGGGTGATGCCGTGCTGCAAAATATCGCGGCACTCTGCAAATCGACGCTGCGCCCAGTTGATGTCTTCGGACGGCTCGGCGGTGAGGACTTTGCGATCCTGTTGCCCGAAATTGATCGTGCCGGTGCACAGCTGGTGGTTGAGAAACTTCGCAGCAGCTTTGCCGCCAATCCGGTTAGTGCCAAAAGGAGTGTGATTGCGGTTACCGCGAGCTTCGGCATGGCTGTGGTTTCAGACCAAGACCGAACGCCGCACGATCTGCTTAAGCGGGCGGATGAAGCACTCCACGTGGCCAAGCAGTGCGGTCGCAACCGGGCCGTTTTCAAAGACGAAGACCGGATTTTCTCCGAAGTCGCCTGAGTAGGTTCCGGTATCAACTCCACGTTGCACCCAATCTGATTCAATTCGCGCACGATTCGTCATAGCGGCGGAAACCGCAATCCATGGGCGACGAGGCGAGGCCATGAAGTATTACCCATAAACACTGGTCTTCGCCGCAGTCGCCGCAGCCGCAATTGTCCCGTGGCCAGATATTGTGGAGACGATTCTGCAGGCCGTGATGCCAGTCCACACAGAGCATGCGGTCAACGGTTGAAACGTCGCTCACGGAGGAAGGTGGGGCAACGTCCAACGACGTGCTGATCGCAACGCCTGACGAGTCATTTTAACGTCGGCGGATGCACCGATCCTGCTATAACGCCCCGGAAATCGGAACATGAGGGACATTCAATGCAGAAGAGACAACTGGGAACCGGCGGTCCACAAGTTGGCGCCATTGGCCTGGGGTGCTGGAGTTTTGCCGGGTCCTATGGTCCCACCACCGAAGCGGAGAGCCATGCAACGCTTGCCCGGGCGATCGACGTCGGGATCGATTTCCTGGACACCGCGGACGTCTACGGCGCCGGTATATCGGAGCGGGCCATCGGGTCGTTCATCAAGGACCGACCGCATCAGTTCCGGATCGCCACCAAGGGTGCCATCAGGCGCGAACCCGATACCAACAAGCGGGTCTTCGACAATGGCCCCGATCATCTGCGCGCGGCCCTTGAAAAGTCACTGCGGGACCTGGGGGTCGACCATGTTGACCTCTATTACATTCATCGCCGCGAGGAAGAGCGTCCGATCGAAGATGTTGTCGAAACCCTTGTGCGCTTCAAGGACGAAGGCAAGATCGGCGGCTTCGGCTTCTCGGAGATCTCGCCGGCATCCCTGAGGCGTGCCCAGGCGGTCCACCCGGTCATGGCAGTCCAGAGCGAGTATTCGCCCTGGGTCCGCATGCCGGACCTGGGCATGATCCAGACCTGCCGGGACCTGGGCGTGGCCTTCGTCCCGTTCTCACCGCTCGGACGCGGCGTGTTCGCCGACCCGGTACCCGATCCGTCCAAATTTGAAGAGTCCGATTTTCGGACGCCCAATCCGCGCTTCCTTGCACCCAACTACAGCCACAACCTGAAAGCCATCCAGCCCTTCCGCGATTTTGCCGCCGCCAGGGGCATCACTTCGGCGCAACTGGCGCTTGCCTGGTCATTGCATCGCGGGCCCCACCTGATTCCGATCCCGGGCACGCGCTCCGCCGGCCACCTTGAAGATATTGCAGGCGCCGCAGATTTAGAGCTATCGAATGAGGATCTCGCAGAGATCGAACGTATCCTGCCCGTGGGATTCGCCCATGGCGACCGGTACTCGGCGGCCCAGCTGGTTGGCGTCGAGCGTTACTGCTGAACGGCCGCGTCTGACGCCGCGATCTGTTCGACGAGGCCCGGCAGCCAGGTCCAGTTGGCGGCGTCGTCGTCATTGGTGACCAGGTATTTGTTGCGGGCGAACACCGGCGCGTCAGGCACATCGTGCAGCACGCCGGCCGCACGGTGCCGGGCAACGAGGCGCTCGGGCAGGTACGCCGATCCGCCATAGTTCAAAAGGTAGTCCAGGGCCCAGACGGCACAACCGAAACTCACTTTCGCGGTGTCCGCGTCCGCATAGGCTGTCGCATGGCGGCGCCTGAAATCTTCGCCGCCATTGACAAACACGTAGCCCGGATCGAACCGCATCGGGCTTCCCGGTCTTGTGGTGACCAGCACCAACTGTTCCGCGTGCAACGTGTGAGTCGTCTGGTTTTCGTGGCCCGTCGGACGGTAGGTCAGGGCAGCATTGACCAGACCGATACCCAGCCACTGGTCGAGTTCATCCTGTTCGCCGGGCCAGGCCGAAAGCGCCAATTGAGGATGGCTCTTGTGGATTTCGTCGAACAGGTGCTGGCCGAGTTCCGGCCACAGGTCCATGTGGCACCCGATGTTGCAGACCGCCTCGATGCCTTCTGGCAGGGAAGTCTCCTGCCGGGCCTGGCGCCACAGTTCGGTCATCAGCTCGGCATGGCGTTTGAACTTGAACCCGGACGACGTCATTTCCACACCGGATTTCTGACGGTGCAGCAGGATTTGGCCCAGTTCAGCCTCCAGGCCCTGCAGCCGGGCGGTCACGGTGGACTGTGTAACATTGAGCCGTTCGGATGCACGCACAAGACTGCCGGTTTCCACAATCGCAAGGAAGGTTTGCAGGGCCGTGAAGTTCATGGACGTCTCTTTCCTTAATTCGAGTAAATCGAATAATAACTGCAAAACAATTCGTTTCACAAATACATCGCCGTTTGTCATTGTGGTCCTGAAGCCGGGACACGGAATTTCCGCCGCACCATCATCACGGACCACCGACATGGACAGCACCCAGCATATTGAAATGGTTGATCAACTTGCCCCTCGCCAGGCGTTTATCCATGCTATGCGCGCGGTTGCCAGCAGCGTTACCGTCGTGACCACGGACGGACCGGCGGGCCGCCACGGTGCGACCGTCAGCGCTTTCTGTTCGGTTTCTGCCGATCCGCCGTCGGCGCTGGTCTGCCTGAAGGCCGACAGCCGGATTGCCCGGTCGGTGGCTGCTAACGGCGCTTTCTGCGTCAATGTTCTGCCCCAGTCGCGCCGCGACATCGCCGACCGGTTTGCCGGTTGCCATGACGACCACGTGCCGGACCGGTTCGATGGTATCGACTGCACTCTGGAGCGCGGCCTGATGCCGGGTATCGATGGAGCCACGGTGTTTTCCTGCGTGCTCAAGGAAACCGTCGAATTCGGGTCTCACCTGATCTTCATCGGCCATGTTGCGGATCTGAAGGAAGGGGCGACCGAACCGCTGGCCTATCTTAACGGCGCCTACCATCGTGTCGTGCCGCAAGCCGTCGCCGCCGAATAAAACTTCCAGACCGACTGCCGAATTCCAGAAGGACCCCGTCATGCCCGACGTTCAAAGCTACCAGATGCTCATCGATGGCGATTGGGTGGACGCCTCTGACGGACGGACTTTCGACAGCATCAACCCGGCCACCGGCAAGATATGGGCATGCGTTCCCGAAGCAACAGCAGACGATGTGGACAGGGCCGTGCGCGCCGCCGACCGGGCGTTCAACGACGGCCCCTGGGCTGCCATGTCTCCGACCCAGCGTGGCCACTGCCTGAGGCGTCTGGCGGACCTTCTGGCGGAAAAATCCGAGGACCTGGGCCGTACCGAATCGATCGATACCGGCAAGATGCTCAAGGAAACCCGCTGGCAGGCGCAGTACATCGCCGAGTTTTTTCATTTCTATGCCGGGTGTGCCGACAAGATCAGCGGCGAGACCCTGCCGATCGACAAGCCCGACATGTTTGTCTTCACCAACCGCGAGCCTCTGGGCGTGGTCGCCGCGGTCGTGCCGTGGAATTCGCAACTGTTCCTGAGCGCGGTCAAGATCGGACCGGCCCTTGCTGCCGGCAACACGATCGTGCTCAAGGCCTCGGAGCATGCCTCTGCTGCGATGCTGGACTTTGGCCGCCTCATCGAGGAGGCCGGCATTCCTGCAGGGGTCGTCAACATCGTGACCGGGCACGGCAATCCGTGTGGCAAGGTCCTGACCTCGCACCCGCTGGTTGCGCGCATATCGTTTACCGGCGGTCCGGTTGCAGCCCAGCATGTGCTGCACAACTCAACCAACAATTTTGCTGAGGTGTCCCTTGAACTGGGCGGCAAGTCTCCGTTCATCGTGTTCGACGATGTCGATATCGACAGTGCCGTCAATGGCGCTCTCGGCGGCATCTTTGGCGCCGCCGGCCAGAGCTGCGTCGCCGGGTCCAGGCTGTATCTCCAGGAGAGTATCGCCGACGCCTTCCTGGAACGCATGACCGGGCTGGCCGGTAAAATCCTGATCGGCGACCCCCTGGCCGACGAGACCGAAATGGGCCCATTGTGCACGACCGGCCAGCTCGAGCACATCGAACGCGAAGTCGCCCACGCCCGTGAAGAAGGTGGCGAGATTCTGTGCGGTGGCAAGCAGCCTGATGGCGTGAGCGGTGACGGCGGTCTGTACTACGAACCCACTATCATCGCCTGCCCGCGCCACGACTTGCGAATCGTTGACACCGAGCTTTTCGGACCGGTCCTGAGTGTGCTGCGCTTCAAGGACGAAGCCGAAGTCATCGCCATGGCGAATGATACCAAGCACGGTTTGGCCGCCGGCATTTTCACCCGCAACAGCGCCCGGTCACTGCGCATGGCCAAGGCCGTGAAGGCCGGTATCGTCTGGGTCAACACCTACCGCGCCGTTTCCCCGATCGCCGAATTCGGCGGTGTCAAAGGGTCGGGTTATGGTCGGGAAAGCGGCTTTCAGGCAATTTATGACTATACACGGCCCAAAACCGTGTGGATGAATACGTCGGACGAACCACTTGGCAGCCAGTTTGTGGCGCGGTGAGGGTGTCCAGAATTTTGAAGAGTAGACAATCCGCCGGCTGGCCCGGCGGTTTCTCTTGATAGGAAGGGGATTTGATATGAAATTTCAACTGGCAATCAACCTGGAGCGCATGGACGAAAGCCTCGACATGACTGAGGTCGCGGACCACACGCTCGATATGGTCAAGATGGCGGATCAGGGCGGCTTCAACATCGTCTGGGCCGCCGAACACCATGCCCTGGAAATGACGATCGCGCCCAACCCGTTCCAGATCCTGACCTGGTGGGCGACGCATACCGAACGCATCCGACTGGGCACGGCGGTTGCCGTGGCACCCTACTGGAACCCGATCAATCTTGCCGGCGAGGCCGCTTTCACCGATCTGATCAGCGGTGGACGGCTCGAATTCGGCATTGGTTCCGGTGCCTATCAGCGCGAGTTCGACCGCATGCACCCCGGCCTGAAACAATCGGATGCCTGGCGCTACATGCAGGAACTGCTGCCGGCCGTAAAGGCGCTGTGGGCCGGTGATTATGAGCACAACGGCGAGTACTGGTCCTTCCCCACTTCAACGTCGGTGCCGAAACCACTGCAGCAACCGCACCCGCCGATCTGGGTCGCAGCACGCGCGCCGATCACTTTCGACTATGCGGTCAAGAACGGCTGTCACATCATGTCCTGGCCTTTGACGCGGCCGTTTTCCGAAGTCGAGGACTACAAGGGCCGGCTGGATACGGCAATGGAAGCCAATCCCGGTGCCGCCCGACCGATCTTCGCGGTGATGCGGCATACCGCACTTTACGACACGAAAGACGAGTGGGAAGTCCCGGTCAAGGCCGCACAACGCCAGCTCGGCCAGTTCGAGAACCTGTTCAAGAACCTGGGCGACGTTGTCAACGGTTTCCCGAAACAACAGTCGTTTGAGGATCTCGCCAACCGCGACGAATACAACCCGCAAATGCTCAGC
>JAJFHC010000104.1 GCA_021775835.1 Hyphomicrobiales bacterium
TGAAGTCCTCTGTCACGCTAAGGAGTTTGCCGCGATATGTCAGGAACAACCGCTGCGGCTGCCCCATAAAACATCAGTTAAAGTTCAAGCTATCGTTCTCTGTTCTGTTTGGTCGCTGTATTTATGGCCCACAACAAAACAACCGGAACATATCGAGAACATACAGTTGGACATCGACAAGGTCAACGGCCCGACGAGTCGTTCCATCGGAATCGTGTTCGTCCATTCCAATCACGTAAGCAATTGAATATCAGCAATTTTCTAATGCGGCAGAATGTCAGATTCCGGGAATATCTGATCCAGTGGCGTGGTCCGACCATCTGCCTGTACAATTCGACAGTGGCGGCGTTTCAAGGCCCTGGGATGATTTTCGCCACACGAGTGCGCGATCAAACCGACACCGTAACGCATCTTGTTCACAAAGTTGACGACCCGATTGGACTTATCTTCGGGATCGAGCCCGCGCTGTAATCGGCGGTCATGTGTTGTAATGCCCGTGGGACACGTATTCTTGTTGCATTTGAGCGACTGAATGCAGCCAAGTGCAAACATGAAGCCTCTGGCGGAAGCAACAAAATCGGCTCCCGCACAATATGCCCATGCCACCTCAGCAGGCGTAATCAACTTTCCCGACGCAATCACACGAACGCGGTCGCGAAGGCCGTATCGCACGAGGACATCAACCGCGACAGGTAGCGCTTCCCGGATGGTAAGCCCCACGTTGTCCATTAATGGCATGGGGGCTGCACCGGTACCTCCATCACCGGAATCCACTGTAATAAAGTCAGGCGCATAACGCTCGCCCCTGGTGCAAATTTCCGCGCAGAAATCAGAAAGCCAGGTGTCGTCGCCGAGGACAACCTTGATACCTGTCGGTTTGCCTGTGACATCCCGCATCGTGTTGATCACGTCCAGAAGGTCTGAATTGTTTTCGATTTCCGGATGCCGATTGGGAGAAATCGAATCTTTGCCGGCAGGAATTCCCCGAATTTTCGAGATCTCAGGCGTTACTTTCTGCCCCGGGAGGATGCCGCCTTTGCCGGGTTTCGCACCCTGGGCGAGCTTAAGCTCTATCATCTTGACCTGTTCGTGACTGGCCGCCTGTCGAAGCATATCCTGGTTCAGGGAACCATCCGGATTTCTGGCACCATACTTCGCGGTCCCGATCTGAAAAACGATGTCCGCGCCGCCTTCGAGATGATATGGCGACAGTCCGCCCTCGCCTGTATTGAGCCAGCATCCCGCCTTTCGTGCACCATGCGACAATGCCTGAACCGCCGGCTTCGAAAGCGAGCCGAAACTCATGGCCGAGATGTTGATAATCGATTGTGCTTCATAGGGATGATCGCAATGTGGGCCTATCACGACTGGCGGCGCCTTTGTTGCATCGTGTTCGAGCGTGGGAAACATGCAATTTGCAAAGATCACCGTCCCTGGAGGCGTGAGATTTCGCGTCGATCCAAAGGCGACTGTGTTGTCCGTGCCCTCCGATGACCGGTAAACCCAGTCGCGTTCAGCTCTGTTGAATGGCATTTCCTCGCGATCCATGGCGAAGAAATATTGTCTGAAGAATTCGCCCAGCTTCGAGAAAAGATCACGGAACCGGCCAATGACAGGATAGTTCCTACGAACTGCGTCCTGCGTTTGAGAGACATCGAGAACAAATAGAACAATGATGGCGACCAATAGCACGACAATGCCAAGAACCATTAAGGACGAGAGAATGTCGATGCCGCCTGCCGTCAGTCTAGTCAGAAAATCCACCTTCGCCACTCCAACATACTTGGCCTGTCAAACACGGAACTATACGAGTTTTCTCGTTTCCAATGCCAGCACACTTCTAAGAGCAACGCCTGTTTTGAACGTGACAATTGAAGAGTGCTTCTCAGGAATGCCAAATTATTGCCATAACTTAATCCCAAATCCGACAAAGACCGCCACGACAATGCAATCGTCATCCGTGCCACGGTGTTCACAGTGTATTGCGTCGGAAGGACCGGTCAGATGGTGCATAACAGGTCAAAATGCGAAACCATATTTCGCACGGTAGCGCATGACTGGTTTGGTGTGCCCGAACGCACATCGGCTCGTTCTACTGCTTGCCGGCCAATTAGTGCGCCAGGCCATGCGTTTCGGTTTGCAACTCCGAACATTGGAAAGCCGGCTGTTCCGCCAGTGACGATTGATGGCGACGGGCTCTACACAAGCGACGATGGTCACTACGATGATGTCGTTGGCGGCCCTGAATTCAAACACTCCAGAAATTCCAGACGTGAGAGCCTGACATCTCATGTTCAACAACGATTTGGGTTGAGTCGAAAAATGGCAGAATCGACTGTGAACGATCTATTTCGACTGGTCTGCTGACTGCATTGTTTTGATGTGATTTGCTAGTGGCAATCTGATTGCACACCTGCCCCGCTTCGTTTGCCGATCAAACCCATAACATTTGAATCCACCCGTCGTTAGAGCTGTTCGCTGGACCGTCGTGCGCGGGTACGGCATAGTCTGCACCATGACCAGCACAGCAAGTCCGGGCGGCAAAGCTCGTTTCAAACTCCAGACTCATTCGATAAACCGTCTGCGGCAAACCACCGGTCTGGTTCTGTTTGCATATGTAACCACGCACTTTCTAAACCACGCCTGCGGGCTGATTTCGCTTTCCGCACAAACTGCCGTTCAGGGACCGTTTCTGGCCTTCTGGCACTTCATGCCTGTGACGGTTTTGCTTTGTGCATCGGCCATTATTCATATCCTGATTGCCTTGCGTGCGCTCTATGTTCGCAAATTACTCAAGATGCCTGTCTGGCAGGCTGCTCAACTCATTCTCGGCTTCCTGTTACCGTTCCTGATCATCGAACACATCATTGGAACGAGAGTCGCCCACGAGATTCATGGAACGAATCCGACCTACAACTTCATGATGCTGTTCCTTTGGAACGGGGCTCCTTTCAAAGGCTTTCTGGATGCCCTGGCGTTAATGGGTGCGTGGATCCACGGTTGCATCGGTCTTCACTACTGGCTGCGCCTCAAGTCCGGTTACCGCAAACTGGCGCCGCTTCTGCTCTCCATTGCCGTCCTCATTCCCGTACTGGCTTTGCTTGGGTTTGCCAATGCCGGCCGCGAAGCCGCCGTTCTCGCGATGGAGGAGGATTGGTTGCTGGAGACACTAAGTGACGCCAATCAACCAAACATGGATGCAGTCGCCATGACGTCCATTGCACGCCAGGTTTTTCAATACGGGTTTGCCGTGGCAATCGCTCTGATCCTGCTGGCCCGGGCGATAAGGGCCTATCGCCAGAGTCAGGTTGGACGCATTCGTGTGACGTATCCCGACGACACGTTAATCGAAGCCACACCTGGAATGACCGTGTTAGAAATCAGCCGCCACGGCCAAATCCCGCACGCATCGGTATGTGGTGGACGGGGCCGTTGTTCTACATGCCGTGTCCGCATCTCTGCTGGCATGGAAAATCTGGCGCCACCCGATGACTCCGAAAAGCTGGTCCTGTCTCGGGTCAATGCGCCCCCGACCGTGAGACTGGCCTGTCAGATTCGTCCCGTAGGCAATCTCCAAGTGGCGCCGCTTGTCTCTCCCTCGGCGACAAGCAGCAGTTCCGCACCTCGTCCCCAGCATCTGCAAGGTGAAGAACGCAACGTAGCCATCTTGTTCGCCGACATGAGGGGATTTACGAGCTTCTCGGAGGACAAACTTCCCTACGACGTCGTGTTTCTACTTAACCGATATTTTTCGGCAATGGGCACTGCCGTCGAGGATTCCGGCGGCCATGTAGACAAGTTTATCGGTGATGGCGTAATGGCACTTTTCGGCGTGAAAGGAGATGCGTCTGAAGGTTGCCGGGGTGCCCTCGAAGCCGCCCGGCAGATGGCGCGGCGACTGAAGGAAATAAACATCGAATTGGAGAACGACTTGAACGCGCCGTTGCGCATAGGTATCGGCATTCACACTGGCTCAGTCGTAATCGGAGAAATGGGCCATGGTGATGCGACGTCCCTGACCGCGATTGGCGACGCCGTCAACACGGCAAGTCGTCTGGAAACCATGACAAAAGAACACGGCGTTCAGTTGATCGTCTCCGAAGACGTTTGTTCATATGCCAACGTGGATCTTTCCGAGCATCCAACTAACACAGTTGAGGTTCGTGGACGCAAGGACCCAATCGTTGTCCGTCTTGTCGAAGATGCGTTCTCTCTGCCGTCCATTCTCGAGGTCAAGACAACGCGCGGGTCGAGCAAATTCAAATCGGGTAAGAACCTCAAAGTGCCTGCATAACTTGCTCAAAACGATCCAGGAACAGATCCACGTTTGAGTGGGAAAACACTATCGGTGGCTTTATTTTTATGACGTTGTGAAGCGGACCATCGGTGCTTAGGAGAATTCCCAGATCGCGCATCCGGTTGACAATCAACGATGCTTCATCAGCAGCGGGTTCGAGGGTGACACGGTCTTTTACAAGTTCGATTCCGATGTAAAGCCCTAGTCCGCGAACATTCCCGATGAACTCGAACTTTTCCTGCAGGTCACGCGCACCATCCATAATCAGGTTTCCGGTGGCGAGTGCATTTGCCTGCAGGTTTTCCTCTTCGATGACGTTCAGGACTGCCAGTCCGGCAGCACAGGAGACCGGGTTGCCGCCGAACGTGTTGAAGTACTCCATGCCATTGGCGAAATCGCGGGCAATTTCCGGTGTCGTAACAACAGCCGCCAGCGGATGACCGTTACCGAACGGTTTGCCGAACGTCACGATGTCGGGAACAACATTCTGCGACTCGAAACCCCACATGTGCGCGCCGACCCGGCCAAACCCAACCTGCACTTCATCGGCAATGCAGACAGCGCCAGATCGTCGAGCATGACCAAACGCCTCGTCCAGATAATCATCGGGCAGGACGATCTGGCCTCCACAACCAAGCAATGATTCCGCAATGAAGGCGGCGGGGCCAAGATCGCTCGATGCCAAGTCGTTCACCGCCACTTCGACGTCACGGGCGTACCTTGGACCAATACCCGGTTCTGGCGAACGATACTCCCCTCGATACGGATCAGGCATCAACACCTTCCTGACATGGTGTTGCATCCCGTCGCCGCCTGGCCCATCAAATTTGTAAGGACTGAGGTCAACCAGTGCGGACGTGTTGCCATGATACGCGCCATCGATGACGACGACGCCAGTCCGACCCGTGTGTGCCTTTGCCAACCTTAGTGCAAGTTCATTGGCTTCGCTTCCCGAGCAAACGAAGAAACACACGTTCAGTGGTTCGGGAAGCGTTGCTGTAAGTGCTTCCGAGAGACGGACAATCGTGTCATGCAGATATCGGGTGTTTGTGTTGAGCAGGGCAGCCTGCGTCTGAATCGCGTCGACAACCGCCGGATGGCAGTGTCCGACATGACAGACATTGTTGACCATATCCAGATAGGCCCGACCGGTCTCGTCAATCAAATTGACGCCTTCCCCGCGTATGATCTTCAGCGGTTTGTCGTAGGAAAGGCTTAGTGACGGCCCGAGATGCCTGTCTCTCCTCTTCTTCACGGACCCTGTCGTGTCGGTTTGGTAACTCAATGCTTCCTCAGGAATTGACAGAATTAGGTTTGGGTCGGGAGAAACTTCCTTCCAGATGCTCGCCAACCCTCGTTCACAAACACCGGGAAAATTTCCTTCGTGACCCAGCAGATCACAAACAATCTGGAAATGAAGATGAGGTGGCCATCCGACGTTTTCATCCGGTGCGCCCAACCACCCGATGATGTTCCCGCGCTTCACTTCCTGATGTCGCTTGAGATGATCCAGTGTTCTTTTGCTGAGGTGCCCGTAAAGAGTAAAAAACGGGGGAACCCCATCACCGCCATGCCGCAAGATGACCGTCGGCCCGTAGTCCTTCAGCACAGCATTGTCGACAATGCTTTCTACGAATCCGTCCAGTGGTGCGTGGACGGGCGTCGCCGCCGGTTGAAACAAATCAAAACCAAGATGAACGGTTCGCCGCTGGTCGGTGATCAATTCCGAAGCAAAGCTATCACCTGTGTAGACAACCCTATCTTCGCCATAGAGACCGAGCCCGATCTCGGCGCCATCCTGACGTGTAATTTTATCCAACACATCCTGAAACACGTGAACGTCGCCGTTCACAATGTCGGCGTCTAATCTTGAATCCTCACCTGTGAGACGAAAGACCGTGTTTTGTGTTCTCTTCAGGTCCTTGCCCAGGATCGGCGCAAAGTAACTCTTGTTGGAGGCAAGCCATTGCACAATGACATGGCTGTTTGGAAGTGCCGGATAGCCGCAGGCAGAACGAATCACGGCTCTGCCAATGGGCAGATCGGTTACCTTAAACCGGGTGAGAAGATCCCATGCCCCGTCTTGTGACACCAGGATGTACTGGTTGTCAGGATACTGCGCATAGCGACGGGCGGCGATCGTAACGCTCATGCACAATCGCATGATAACGAGGTCGAACAGAACATCCGCTTCCTGCTCGGTAAGGCTGTTCCTTGAATGATATGCGGAAACGATTTGTGCCGCGGCTGCCAGCGGATCGGACTTGTTCATCATGGCGTAGGCCAGTGCAACGGCAAGTTCAAAAACCAGACAGGTATGCGTCATGTCGCCAAAGTCAATAATGCCGAACGTCTCTTCTGCATTCCCCGCTCCCACAATCAGATTATGGTCATTACCGTCGTTGTGTATGATCTGTGAACGGAGTTTAGGAAGGCGCGGTTTAATCTCTGACTCAAAACGATTGAAATGTTGTTCGACAATTTGGCGGTGTCTTGGATTCTGAATTTCGGTGACGTCCAGCCTCAATTTCGCTGCGTGACGAAGGTCCCAAGAGAAATCCCTTATTGCCGCGGAATGAATGAAACCCTGTAGCGCGAGATCAACGCGTGCGAGGAATTCCCCTAGGGCCGATAGAACAGGATCGGAATGCTCGACATCCTTGAACAGTTGTCCTGACAGATAGGTAACAAGCCGAACAACATGACGGGAACCGTCAGAGGCCTCGATCTCCGCCAGATCGCCGCCGTTGCGTGTCCCGACAATGCGTGGAACATCCAAACCTGGTGCAACCGTTTCGATATGCCTTAGTGCCGCGTTCTGCATTTCCAGAAGAGAGATGTCCTCCGCTGTGTTTGCTATCTTCAGGACGTAACTGTTGCTGTTGTCGGCGATGACCAAAAAGTTCTGATCCCTTTCGCTGTCCAGCCTCCGAAGTTCACCGTTTATGCCGAAATGGAAATCGAGCATCTCTTTGGCAACTTCGGTGTCGAAGCAAGGCGGTGGTGTATCAAGCACAGACATTGACGATCCCCAGTCGAACAGTTCGAACCTGAAGATACCTCAGCACTGAGCTGTTTTGTTCCGCCAAATTGATCAATGGACCGGTAATTTGGACCACGATAGTCTGTCCGCGATGCCAAATGACCTAGACCCCAAAGACCGACTGATCATCGACACCCTGCAGAGCAATGCCAGGATGTCCATGAAGAGTCTTGCCGCGGCGACCGGCCTCGCCCGCAGCACCGTGCGCGACCGATTGGCCAGACTTGAGACTAACGGCATTATCACGGGATACCGTGTTGAAACGTCAATACCAGGTTCCCTAGGAGTGAAGGCCTTTCTGCTTGTAAAACTCAAGAAAACACCTGCCCACGACGTCGTTGCCCACGTCGAGAGTTTCATCGATGTCACAAAATGTTACTCCGTTTCGGGTGAAACCGATCTGATCGTCGAAATATCATCGGACACCCTGGAAACACTCAATGAAACGAGGGACTCGATTGCCTCACTAGCGTTAGTTTCATCCGTCAACACGTCTATCGTCTTGCGAACGGATGTTGACCGCAAAGGTGTGCATAGAGGATGATCCTTCCCGCAATAATGGTCATGTGTATTGTTCAGGTTCCAAATTCGACAGCCAGATTTTCCATCTCTTCACCAAAGGCATTCCCATGAGTTCAGGCAGCGAGCTAATCCGTTCATCCGCAGTTTCTATTGTTAATTTGCTCAAGGCCGGTGAAGTCACACCACTGGATCTGCTTGACGCCCTTGAGCAAAGGATCGGCGAGGTTGACGGCACACTCAACGCCTTACCGACTTTGTGCTTTGATCGGGCTCGCGATCACGCTCGCAAGATAAGTGCCCGGCCGCCCGCCGAGCGAGGACTACTGCAGGGTCTGCCTATACCCATCAAGGATCTGTCACCCGTAGCAGGCGTACGCTCGACATCAGGGTCCCCGATTTTTGCAGACCACGTCCCTGAAGAGTCCGCTGGTCTGGTCGAAGTTATCGAAGAGCAAGACGGCGTTGTTTACGCCAAATCGAACACGCCTGAATTCGGAGCGGGTGCATCGACATTCAATGAAGTGTTCGGGCGCACGGGAAACCCCTGGGACACCACACGATCACCGGCAGGGTCATCGGGGGGTGCTGCAGCCGCCTTGGCGTCAGGCATGGCCTGGGTTGCCCATGGATCGGACATGGGAGGATCATTGCGCAATCCTGCAAGTTTTTGCGGCATAGTCGGCCTACGTCCAAGTCCTGGCCGGGTCCCGGCCTCCCCATCGAGCACACCCTACGACACGCTCGGCCAACAGGGGCCAATGGCCCGGACGGTTGAGGACACTGCCCTGTTACTTGACGCGATGAGCAAGTTTCATCCTGACGATCCTCTTTCGTTTGCCTCGTTTCCCGGCGAGTTTTCAGCCTGTGTCGAAAAGCGCATCAAACCAAAACGTGTCGCCTACAGTCCCGACCTCGGCATTACGCCGGTCGACCCCGACGTTGCCCGGGTCTGCGCTGACGCCGCTGCGCGTTTCCAAGACGCGGGGGTCGTTGTCGAGGAGGCCTGCCCGGACTTCTCCGGATCGGAAGAAGTTTTTCAGACGCTTCGCGCGCTGAGCTTCGCGATTGGGCTTGGACCCCTGCTTGAGAAACACCGGGATCTCATCAAACCGGACATCATCTGGAACATCGAAAAGGGACTTAATCTTTCTGTTGAAGAAATTTTGCGTGCTGAAACGGAACGCGCCGTGATCAGGGACAGAGTTGTGTCGTTCTTTGACGACTATGACCTGTTGCTTTCACCCGCGACAATCGTTCCTGCCTTCCCGATTGAACAAAGGTTCGTAGAAGAATGTAACGGCCACGTTTTCGAGAACTATATCCAGTGGCTTGCGGTTGCCTATGCCGTGACAAACACCTCGTGCCCCGCCCTGTCGCTACCGGCAGGCTTTACACCTTCGGGGCTGCCTGTTGGGCTTCAGATGGTGAGTCGACCACGAGGAGAAGGCGAATTGCTCAGTGCCGCCGCTGTGCTCGACGATGTTCTGGGATTCTGCAGTCACACACCGATTGATCCAAGAACGCCCTGATTGACAAAAGAACGTGCAATGGAGTGCCCTGCTCACGACAATTGACTTTTTTGCGAAGACCTCTTCACAACCAAAGAAGTAATCCCCATGTTCAATTTGTGCCGGTTTCTTGTCGGAAATACGGCGCAATGTCATTATTGTCGCAAAGCCGCAACCATGAACAATGTTGAACCACTTAGGGTCATCCGCGAAGCCCGTTCAGCGATAAACCACTCAAGACGCACCGGTGCGGAACTTGAGAAGCGTATTAACCGCCTCCAGCGTTTTGACCGATTGCTGGCAAACGCCTCCAATGGAGCAGAAGTGCGATGGTTGCTGGAGTCAATGACGCCAGCCAATACCTAGAAACTCAGCCTTTCATGAGATCCCTGATCGTGCGGTCACAATCTATTGAATCGGATTGACGAGTGGCAAGTCTATAGTCACGCCATGACCACTAGCGGACTAAATCCCATACACCTATCACAAGACTGGAGACTGTGCCTCGCTGCATTGATCCTGCGCTTAGGCACTGGATATTTTTTGATCGTGTGGGGTGTCAGCAAGTTCACGACGACATCGCAGTCGGTCAAACTCTACAAATATTTCTACGGCCTGGACCTTGATCAGACGATACCCAAGTTTATGGGTGCCGGAGAGTTGCTTGTCGCAGCGTTGATACTTCTGGGGTTGTTTCGACTGCCCGCCTACGGGGCCGGACTTCTGATCCACCTAACCACGATACTCATCGTTTTCCCCAAAATCCTGGACCCATTCGTCGTCGTAAATGGCTTCCCGCAGAATCGGTCTTATGCGGCAGGAGTTGCTGCCCTTGCAGCATTTGCGGCCCTGGTCTTGCTCAGGCGTCATGACGGCTGGTCGCTCGATGCAGTAATCCGGTCCCGCCGCTCAAAGCGGTAGATCACGCCGCGGAGCAGCGATGATATCAATCGATAATACCACCACCCCTCAAGGCTGAGATTTCATCTTGTGATAGCCTTGCAACGTCGGACAGAACCTCATCTGTATGTTGTCCAAGCAGCGGTGGTGGCGAGTTGTATCGCACGGGTGTTTCCGACATTTTGATCGGGTTTCCAACCAGGTTCACTGGCACATCAGGGTTCGTTGGGTGCTGAAACGGTACGCTCATGTTCCGGTGCTTTGCCTGGGGATCCACGAATGCCTCGGAGACCGTATTCACAGGTCCACAAGGGACGCCCAGCACTGCCAGCTCGCTGATCCACTCATCGCGGGAACGGGTCAGCATGGCCTGTTCGACCAGGGGTTCAAGTACTTCTCTATTGCGAACGCGAGATTCATTATCAACAAATCGTTCGTCATCGGCCAGTTCTCCGCATCCAGCAAGCGTGGCCCAGGCTCGAAACTGTGAGTTATTGCCCACCGCGAGGATAATGTGACTGTCCGCCGTCTGATAGACTCTGTATGGAACAATGTTCGGGTGAGCATTGCCATAACGCTTGGGTTCATTTCCCGACACAAGGTGTCCAGCGGCAACGTTGATCAATGCTGCCATCTGGGAATCCAGTAAAGCCAGGTCGATAAACTGGCCGCGTCCTGTGCGGTCTCTGTGCCGAAGAGCGGCCAAAATTGCAGTCGAGGCATACATTCCGGTCATGACATCGGCAGTCGCCACACCCACCTTCATCGGCATGCCGTCGGTTTCACCGGTGACCCCCATCAGGCCGCTCATGGCCTGAATCATGAAGTCATAACCGGCACGCTTGGCATATGGGCCGGTCTGGCCAAAGCCGGTGATCGAACAATAGACTAGGCCGGGAAATTCATCCTTCAGGTCGTCATACGCCAACCCGTATTTGGCGAGTCCGCCGACCTTAAAGTTTTCCATTATAACATCGCTTGATTTTGCAAGTTTGCGTATCAGTTCCTGGCCTTCGGGCTTGGTGATGTCGATCGTGACTGAGCGCTTGTTTCGGTTGGTACACATGAAGTAGGCGCTTTCACGGGTCTGCCGGCCTTCACTGTCCTCAAGAAAGGGAGGGCCCCAACCTCGCGTATCATCTCCCGATCCAGGACGTTCGATCTTGATGATATCCGCTCCAAGATCACCGAAAAGCTGAGTGGCGGTCGGCCCTGCCAGTATGCGCGTCAGGTCCAGGACCCGAATTCCCTCAAGAGGCCCGTTCATTGATTTGTCTCCTCAAATCCGCCCGTCGTAGGACTTACGATCGATGTGGCAGGCAATAACCGTAAAAGTGTCTGCCTCAAAAGCACTAATCAACGCATCAGAAAGTTCCCGACGGGTCCTGGCATCAAATCCATGACCACCCATGGCGCGCGCAATAGCGGCAAAGTCTGATGGCGCGAAGTCGACGCCCACATTCGGCATTTGGCGGCCCCTCTGCTTAAGTTCGATCAGGGCCAGCGACGCATCGACGAAAACGACAACCGCTATCGGCAAGTTCAACTCTCCGGCGGTTGCAAGTTCGCCCAGGAACATCAGCAATCCCGCGTCCCCGACAAAGGCTACCGCCGGCCGATCCGGATCTGAAATCCTTGCTCCCATTGCCAATGGAACTGCGCACCCCATTGTACATAGGCCAATCGACTGAAGAAGAGTCCGCGGTTCATAACAGTCCCATATCTGATTCAGCAGTATTCTGTGCGCCCCGCTGTCGACGGTCGCCATGCCGTTTCGCGGCAGCACCTTTCGGGTCTCGTCGACAATTGCTGATGGGCCCCACTCTTCGCCGACGCATAACTCCTTTTTGATCTTGCCGCGAATGCTTGCAACGTCTTCGGGCTGCCACTCCGAACTGGTGGCAACGCCATCTGAAATTGCATGAAGCGCGGGTGCGACATCGCACTCAAAGAAAATCGACGCCTGATGCATGTAGTGACGGTTCGCCACTGAGGCTATTTCAACGACATTTTGGGTGTTCGGGTCCCACGGATCCCGCCATCCGGTTCTCATCTCTATGGGATCGTATCCCACCGCCAGAACCAGATCTGCATTCCGAACAATCGGGAGCATGTGCCTGTCAGCCACCGGGGACAGCCCGGCACCGCCGACCGCAAACGCCGCATCCTCTGGCAAAACGCCCTTGGCCTTGTAGGATGTGACGACCGGGATGCGAAACTCTTCTGCGAACTCGGCAACGGCCTGGCTTGCTTTCTGAGTCAGGACGTCTAGTCCCGCGACAACCACGGGCCGGCGCGCTGCTGACAACCAGGCCCGGGCCCGGTCAAGCTGCTCTCCGGGGGCCGGACTTCTGGCAGCTGTAACGACAGACTCGAAGAGTGATCCGGGATCGGCATCTTCAACGGCAACCGCTATCGGCACATCGATGTGGACGGGACCCTGCCGTTCGGCCATTGCGATTGAAACCGCCTTGTCGGCAATGACGCCGGCACTCTTTGACGTCAGTCGGTATGTCTCCTTCGTCAACGGCCGGAACATCTGTTGATGATCAAACACCTGATGGGTGTAAGTATGAACCTCGTCCTCATCCACGCAACCGGTCAGGACGATCATGGGCACCCTGTCCTGCTCGGCGTTGGCAACCACATTGACGGCGTTTGCAGCACCCGGCCCCAGAGTTGCCACGAGAATGCCTGGTGCGCCGGTTCTCTGGAATACGCCTTCCGCCATAAACCCAGCCGAATTCTCATGCTTGGTCAGAATGAACGATATGCCCGCATCTTTCAAAGCGTCGATCATGGTGAGAACTTCGCCACCGGGTATGCCAAAAGCGTACCGGCAGCCGGCGTCATAAAGACGGCGTGCGACTATGTCTGCTGCGCGCATTAAAGGATGTCCTGTTCGATGTTATCTGGGAGATTCTTCTCGGCGAGTATTGCGAAGCCGCTCATATCCGTCTCGTGTCTGGGGCAGCTTCCATCCAAGCAATCGGGACGCGACCATCGTTCTCAAGATCTGTGCAGTGCCACCGCCAATGGTAAACATGCGGCCATCACGGACCATCCGTTCCAGAGGATTGGCGCGTGAGTAGCCGGCTGCACCGTGCAACTGAAGGGCGTCATTTGTAACCTTTATCGCCATTTCAGATGAAAACAGTTTGGCCTGGGCAGCCAGCAACGGGTCAGGAAATGAGCGGCCGTCCTCGGTCGATGACCGGGCCGCCTCATAAATCAGGGCGCGGCCTGCCGCTATCTGCGTCGACATATCAGACAGCATCCACTGCAGTCCCTGGAACTCGCCGATGGGGCGGCCGAACTGCTCGCGCGATTTCGTGTAAGACAATGCCGTTTCGTAAGCCCCCCGTGCGATGCCGAGAGCCACGGTTCCCGCCCCTACCCGCTGGCTGTTGTAGGCATTCATCAAATCTGCAAATCCCCGACCGAAACCGGACGGCGGCATAAGCACCATGGCATCGGGAATTTCGAGATTTTCAAACTCAAGAACGCATTCCGGGATACCGCGCAGTCCCATCGTCGGTTCACGGTGGGCAACCTTGAGACCCTTGGACTCGCCCGCAACGGTAATGAAACCGCCAATGCCCTGTTCCTCTCCCTTGGTGTCGAACACACGAGCAAAAATCAAATGCAGCTTTGAAACCCCACCCCCGGTGATCCAGTGTTTGCGGCCATTCACTAGATAACCACCGTCGACTTTGTCTGCACGGGTCGTCATCTCTGTGGCGGCACTTCCCGCATCCGGTTCCGTGATACAGATTGCCGGTTTATCGCCGGCGAGAACAAGATCGGCCGCAATCTTCTTCTGTACTTCGGTGCCGTAGGTCATGATGGCGGAAATCGCCCCCATGTTTGCCTCAACGGCAATCCGTCCCGTGACACCACAGACACTTGCCATTTCCTCAATCAGGATTACAGCTTCGAGAAACCCCAGTCCGCGTCCGCCGAGTTCCTTGGGAATCGTCATTCCCATGAAACCCGCTTCTGTGAGAGTTTCTATGTTGTGCCAGGGATATTGTTCGCTGCGGTCGATGTCTGCTGCGCGCGGCGCAATCACGGTATTTGCTATTTCGCGGGCCTGTTGTTGCAATTTGATCTGATCATGAGTGATGCTGTGCGACATTGATGAATTCCAGGATGCAGTGAACGAGGGAACCGGTTGAACCGAGCGACAGCATAGGGCTCAATCGTCTTAAGACAAGCGATATTAATTTGACATCAGGTTCACTTTTATTGAATTTAAGACATGTCAATCAAGCATCTTCGAACCCTTGTGGCGATCAGCGACCACAAATCATTTGTCGCCGCTGCGCGGCGGGTAAATGTGACGTTGTCGGCGGTCTCAATGCAAATGAAGGCACTTGAAGAAGAATTGGACGTTGCACTGTTTGACCGTTCACACCGCCCCCCAACACTGACGTCTGCGGCAGCACGATTGGTTGATCCTGCAAGGGAACTGATTGCACGCTACGACGCTCTGACAAGGCTTGCACAAGCCGACACACCACTTTCGGGCCGGCTTCTCCTGGGCGTCATTTCAACGGCAACTATCCGGCTCATGCCGAAAGCCCTGGAACTGATAGCTCGTGATTATCCTACCGCACAGGTTAGAATCGAAACGGCGCTAACCGATGATCTTCTTGAAAATGTACGGAACGGATCTTTCGATGCCGCGCTCGTGACACGCCCCCGCGAGGCGATCGCCGGGATCCGCATGACAACCGTCTACCGGGAAAAACTGGTCCTGATTGCGCGTCACGATATCAGTCGGCCACCCACACTGGAACATCTGCATGGCGCCCCGTTTATCCGGTTTGTTCGCCGCACGGGGATTGGACGCATCATCGATTCATTGCTCGTGAGTCAGAACATTCAGCCTGATGAAATCATGGAGATTGATACCCTGGAAGGCATTCTCAGTATGGTGGCAAATGGCCTCGGCATATCAATCGTACCCGAGAGCTGCATTTCACCAGAGCTGATGGACCAGTACGTCGTTGCCGCTTGTGGAGAAGCACCGGTGTTTAGGGACGTCGCCTTTGTCACCAGAGACCGGGTCGAAACCGCAGCCCTTCACCAAGCCCTCCTGGAGATACTCGTTAAATCGAACACACAGTCGATGACCGGATGAACGAAATCACGAAGCTCAAGCAGATTGCGGGACGTAGACAATCCGTTCCTTGCCGCGAATTCTCTGTTTCGGACATCGCCGGCGAAGTTCTGCACGCAGCAATTTTGACGATCTTCTGCTGAGAGACAACGCGTCCTGATAAGCCATCGGAGGCCTGCCCGAACCGGAAAGTTCGTCCAATATTGCTGCCCGATACTGTTTGAGTGTAAGGGATGTTTTTACACCGGCAGCTATCCGGTATCTGGGCTGCAGGCTTGTACAAGAGGTCGATTTGCGTTCAGCAACCCAAATCATCATGTCAGGAGCCAGAGGAGCAACTTTGGATTGCGGCGAGAGGCATCCGCTGAGCGGAATAAGAAAGGCCGAAAGCAGCGAAACGACGCGAAAGGTCTTCGTCATGTCAAAATCTCTTTCCGCATCAAACGCCACACACAAAGCCTCTGCCCTTGGACATCCAGGCTAACGACCGGTCCATACACTGATTTGGGACTATTCCAAAACCCAATCTCTCACGTTGTCCAAGAATTGATGCTTCCATGGATTTGCAGACGTTTCACGAATGTCCATTTCGTCTGTCCTGGCTGCAATATCGGAGCATCGGCTCAACCCGAATCGTAATGATTCAGAAATCCCGCGATGTCGGCAAACAGGGCATCGCTGTCGGCGACCAGAGCGCCAAGTCGCATAAATCCGTGAATCATTCCCTCATAGAAACTCATCGACACGTCACACCCTTCATCTTCAAGAAACTGGACGTAAGCTTCCGCCTCATCACGCAGGATATCGAACTCGGCTACTGCAACGAACGTTCGCACCTGGCCGGCAAAACTGTTTGCCCAAAAAGGCGATACGGCGCTGTCCTTCCTATCAAGGTCTTCCGGAAAATACCTGTCCAAACACCCGCGCAGCACCGGCAATGTTAAACCATATCCTTCCCTGTAGGATTCGCATGAGGGGCTCGCCAGCAGGGCGTCGAGGAGCGGGTTGACCAGGACCAGCGATACCGGACCGATGTCGGAGGCTGTGCCCAGTTTCGAGGCAGCTATTGCGGCGAGCATGCCCCCAGTCCCCTCGCCGCCGACAGCGACAAGGCCGGAGATGTTCAATTCACCGGGGTTTTCCAGTACCCACCTCAATGCGGCTTCCGCATCACGGTGGGCGGACGGGTAGTAGTGCTGGGGTATGCCGCGGGCCTCAACGACTGTGAGCGACCATCCACAGGCTTTCACCAGCCTTGAAAGCGAGGGACTGGGGCTGGAGGTATCCGACAGGAAGCCGGTGTCCTCGAACCAAACCAAGCCATTCAGAGAATCCCGCCCATGTGCTGGGTAATGCAATAAAGACAAGTGCCCTCCGGGACTTGGAATCTCAATGCGAAATACGTCATCCAACCCATCCGCCGGGCCTTCCTGTGAAGCACCGAATGTCAATGAATGATACGCACCTTCGGGGGTGCGCTCTCCAGGAACTGGCGCATTGACCGACTTGCGCAACCAGGCGTCTATCGATGGATGTAATGGCATTGGGAGACCACATTTAACTCTGAAACGTGCGCTATCATCACGACAGCGTGTTCACACCTGATTGGAAATTTGTTGCAAAATTGACCCGTGAAAGCCTTTCGCAGAGTGATCGTCAATGCTTAGCCAATCATGCTGAAATTCCTATCGTCCGTGCTTGTCGCGACAATGGCACTCGCCGGAGCCAACTGGGCTATTCCAGGTAGTCCGGCATTTGCGGTGGAGAACCTCCAACCCATAGTATCAGGTCTTCCATGGCCAAGCGCTACCCGATTGATCGCCTTTCGGGGCGATCTTTGGTTCGTCAACAGTGTCAAAGGTAGAAATCATAACTCCGCTGACATTTACAGCGTGGATTTCCAGACCCAATCTCTTCGCTATCGGCATCATCTCTTCAGTCAGGATGCAGGCCATCCGATCACGCACGACGGTTTGCTTTACTGGCCGATGGAGGACGATCGATTCAGCCTGGGATGGGGCACCGTTGCCGTAACAGACGGCGAAAGATGGCACCATCTCCAGATCCCAGGCTCGTCCATCTTTCATACTCATGCTCTTGCAGTGTCTGGCGGCAAAATCGTTGCCGCAAATTCAGGCTGGGACGCCATCTTGAATACCTCAACGGACATGGGAAAATCGTGGCAAGAGGTGTACCGGCATCCGACGCCTAACGGCCGGGTCAGTCGAATGACGTCTCTTGTCCACTTGAATGGCGCTTTGCTTGCAAGGCTTCGGGAAAGGACCGGGATAAGCCTTGTCCATTTCGACGGGCAGATTTCCCGCCCAGTTCAAGGATGGCCGATTGCGCAGCACACATCCACACTTGCCGCAACGGCGACACATGTCTTTGCCGGCATTCAGGACAACAACGGAAAATGGGAGTTGTGGTCGACCGACGGCGTGTCATCGAAACAGGTTTCAACACCGTTCGAAGGACAGCCAATCGCGGACGTTCTTTATGTTGGAACGACGCTCTGGGTCCTGACACGGACATCCTCCAGTTCAGGTCGGGTCTGGTCCAAGAAACCGGGCCGGACATTCGAGCAGATAGCCGCTGTTGACGGTGGCTTTCCCAGAGACCTTGAGGTTGGCGGTAGATGCATCTTCGTGGGAGGAGACGGACAGGATGGATCCGGCATGGTATGGGGCGAGCCGGATTGCGACAACACCGGTGGAACGTCCAGGAGCACATCCATCGATCCGAAAATTGCAAACCAAGATGGAACTGAATTCTGGTCTGAGGCGGCACAAGAAATACGCGCTGTGTTAGCCAGTCCAGAGAGATATCGTGCACAGGAAAACAACCTTCGTGACGTCGTCTATAAATTTGCCACACAGCATCCGCCGGAACGGTTTTTTGGCAACCTGACCTCCGAACCTCTTCCACATCAGGAAATATCAATGATCGGCGGGCGCGTTAGAATTCCGTCTCATACTTACGCCCGGTGGGTGATGCTTTGGGGCATGGGCTTGGCGAAGGAGAATTCGGTACCGTTGGAGATACTCACTCTACCCTGGTCCACGCCGACCAACCGTGCAGAAAAGTACTTTGACAACCTGCCCGCAGCGCTGTGGGCAATTCGCAACGCTAACCAAAACAATAGAAAGACGCTGTCCGCTCTGGTCAGGCGTTTATCTCGGTTTGACGATCCCCAATGGCTGCGCCATCAAGTCTGCGCCACCCTTTCGGCTCTAACAAAACTACCGTTTACAACGGACGTGGACGTCTGGCAGAAGCGACTCATGTAAACCCGAAATCCGAAATCAGTGTGGCAGAAACGCCTCAGTAATGCGCGGTCGCTCCTGCATATGCCTGCTTCTTTAAACAGTTAGGCTGTTCAGCCCAGACCACTTTCGACAAATCCGCACCGGACGCTTCAAGCAAACGTTGCGTGGACTTCATTGCAATAGCGCCGGACAAATCGGCGTTTGAAAAGTTGACGCCTTTCAAGTCCACATTCACCAGGCAGGCTTTGTGAAGCACCGCGTTCGAAAAATTCACATTCTTCAGGAAGGTTCCGGTGAAGTTGGCACGCTCCAGATCTGCGCCGGAAAAGTCAACCGCATCCATTGCGGATTCGGCGAAATTGGCCCCACGCAACATTGACCCAGAAAAATCAACGGACACCAGGTGTCCATAGGAGAAATTCTCCCCCCTCAGGTCCTTGTCGGAAAAGTCGGAGTGTTCAAGCAAATGACCTGCGAACTGACCTGTGGCTTTAGCCGCTGTCGTAGGGTCGAGATGATTGGCAGTTATCAGCGGGAAACTATTGCTCTTAGCAGTGGCTGTTGTTGCTCTTTCTTGTATTCCTGAAAAACCCGACACCACAATATACGCAATTGAGACCGCTAGAACCGATGAACTTCTGGCTAACATTGAATGCATGGATCTTCTCCGAGAATTGTGAGAACCGCGCGTGCCTCATCTGGAGGCGTTTGTTCCATGATACTCCACCGCTCCACACGCTCCGCTCACCTTCGCGAGAGGGTCGATCACATTGAGTTCACCGCGCCGCGCCAGAATGCTGCAATGAAGCGGGTCCATTCCCGCCATTATCACGCCATAAATGTTTCCCGATCAGAGACTTGATCACGCTTTTGCCATTTTCAGAGGTAACAATTCCGTGGTGACCCTTCCAAACTTGACTGTGTCGCCGATTAGGTTTGAACGCATCCATAATCCCAGTAAGAGGTTCCATGCAATATGATCGCGCCAGAGGGAAATCGGAAAACAAACCCAACGACATTCAGATAAGAGACGCCGCGAGAGAGGACGTTCCGGACATCGTTCGGTTGTATGCCGAAGACGATCAGGAGTTGCATGACAATCCACCCTTCTCAAACAACTTCGATCGTTATGAGGCTGCCTTTGATAATGTCTGGAACGATAGACGTAACCGTCTGATTGTTGCTTGTGAATCACGAGTGATTATCGGAACATATCAAATGACTTTCATTCCATACCTGTTGGACGGTGGCAGCGAACGGGCACTGATCGAGGCTATGTTCGTGTCGTCGGCCTGGCGCGGCAAGGGCGTTGGCAACGCTCTCCTTCATCACGCCAAGGCGCTCGCGACGCTACGCGGATGCAATCTGGTTCAACTGACTTGCAACAGGTCGCGAGTACATACACAGCAATTCTATACCGATCTGGGATTTGAAGGATCCCATATCGGTTTCAAACAGGCACTAACGTCTGCTTGACACCATCACGTTCGATGCAGCCTTCAGGCGCCTGAAACTTGCAGTCTTCGGACTTGACGTTTATCCAAAGAGTGTCCACCTCGTTTAGTTG
>JAJFHC010000105.1 GCA_021775835.1 Hyphomicrobiales bacterium
GAGGAGGACGCAGGCGTGTGCGTCAGGCCCTCTACATGGCCGCTGTCGCGGCAACCCGAACTGATACTCGCTTTGCGAAGTTCTACCGTTCACTGCAGGCAAACGGCGTCAAACCAAAAGTCGCACTCATCGCTGTGGCAAAGAAACTCCTCGTAACGGCCAATGCAATCATAAGAAAACAGACGATGTTCCAAGCTTGAAAACACAGTTGCCGGATCACGCTATGCGTGGCCGGGGAACGGGGGCGTCACTTCCTGGGCGCGATGCGGCACGTCAATGCAACTTCGCAGAACCGGGAGCATGCCACCCGCAAACGCCTGTAATTGGAACGGCTCCGACTGACGCTATGCGCGTCCGCGGAAATGGTTCGCCTAATCTACCGGCGACGCGCCGCCGGCGGCGGTCCGGTCGGCGATGAAGCCGGCGATGCGGTCACCCGCCTCTGCGCCGTGGGCCGGGGGTGTGAAAGTCTCCAGTTTCGATTTCCAGATCGCTGTTGCCCGCTCGCTGGAGGTTTGCTCGCCGGCTTCGGTCCAGCTACCGAAGTTGGACAGGTCCGCCACTAGCGGCTCGTAGAAGGCGTGCTCGTAGCGCTGCATCGTGTGGTCGGTGGCGAAGAAATGGCCACCAGGATCGACGTCTGCCAGTGCATCCCAGCCCATGCTCGCCTCGTCGTCTTCAGGGGGGGTGCACATCTCGGCCAGGATCTGCAGGCCCTCCACATCGTTGATGAATTTCTCGTAGCCAAAAGTCAGGCCGCCCTCGAGCCAGCCTGCCGCATGGAGCGTCAAGGTGGCGTTGGCCATGAGGCATGACCACAGCCCCATATGAGTTTCACCAGCCGCCTGCATGTCGGCGATGTTCGACGCCGATCCGGCCGCCGAGCGCCAGGGCAGGCCGATATGGCGGGCAAGCTGGCCCGAGCCGATCGACATCTTCATGTGTTCCGGTGTGCCGAAGGCGGGCGAGCCCGACTTCATGTCGACGTTTGAGCCGAAGCCGCCGTAGGAAACCGGAGCGCCGCTTCGGGCCAACTGGGCCAGGGCGATGGACGCCAGTGCTTCGGCGTGCTGCAGGATGAGGGCACCGGCGACCGTGATCGGGGCCATGGCCCCGGCGAGGCAGAAGGGCGTGATGACGCTCAGTTGATTGGCCCGGGCAAAGTCAATGATGCCCTGTGCCATGGGCACGTCGATCTGGCGCGGGGAGTTGGTGTTGATGATGGTGGTTGCCCAGACTCCGTTGGCAAAGTCGTCGTCTGAGAGGTTGAGGCCCAGCCGGATCGCCTCAAAGCTCTCTTCCACCTGGGCGGTTCCCCGGGCATAGACGAACATCGGCTTGTCACCGTAGGTCAGTTGCGCCCGGATCATGTCGTAGTGGCGCAGGTTGGCGGGAATGTCCTGGGGTTCGGCGGAAGGCGAGAACAGGTGAATGACGTCGAAGGCCTGCTGCAGCTTGATGGTCTCCTCGAAGTCGGTGAGGGTGCCGGGCCGGCGTCCGCGTTCCATGTCGGTGGCGTGGGGGCAACCGGCACCGGCCACGAAGAGCATGGCACCGTCCTCATAGACCTGTTCTCGATCTGAAGATGCCGCGCGCAGGCGAAAGGATGACGGCGCGGTGGCCAGTGCTGCATCGACGACGTCGCGGCCGATGTAGACCATCTGTTCGTTTTCGTCGACCCTGGCACCGGCTTTGAGGAAAATTGCACGGGCCTCGGGCAGAAGCATCTTGATGCCAAGATCCTCCAGCAGCTTCAACGCCATTTCGTGCATGGCGACGACCGCATCGTCGGAAAACACTTTTTGCGGTTCAAACGGATGGCGCAGCTGCCTGTAGTTCACGACTCTTGCGGAGCCTTTGCGTCCCTTGGTCCGGCCCCGGCGTTCTGGTTTTGTCATGACGTCGCCTTCCTGCGGGCAAAGGCCTTGCGATAGGCTTTTGCCGTGTCCTCATTGATTTCGGTGCCGGTAAAGCAGCGAAAATAGGCGTTCAGGTAACTCATCCGCTTTGTCATCGGTTCCTCGACGCCCATGGCGTCGTAGCTGACCTGGGTAAAGTAGATCACGCGGGCCCGGATGAAGGCCTCGGTCTTTTCGTAACCGTTGCTCCGAAAGAATTTTGCGATGGCTTCCACACGGTTGTCGTCCTCGGCGTCGACAGTTTCGCGGATATCCGGTGACCGGCGCGCCCAGTCGCGCATGGCGTGGTCGAGGCGGGGGTCGAACGGGGCCTTGTCGACCCACACCTGAAACAGCGACAGGATGCCGTGGGTCAGGGAGGTGGAACCTTCGAGAGCCGCCAGCATGACGCCTGAATTGCGACGCTGCCATTCCCCGACAATCGCCTCGAGAAGGTCGTTGTGATCGGCAAAGTGCCAGTAGAAACTGCCCCTCGTGACGCCCAGGTCACGGGCCAGTCGGGTAACCTGCACCGCTTCGATGCCCTCGTCGGCCAGGACGCGCAAGCCCGCGCTGAGCCAGTCTGCCTTGGCCAGCGGGAAACGGCGGTCTTCGTCCGCCGCCGCGATGGGTGTTGCTTTCTCTGCAATTTGGTTAGCCGGTTTCAATTCAAATTTCTCCATACAGGGTTGTATTGTTCCATACACTCCTGTATGGAAATGTCAAGCTGAAGACTACTGAGGATTGTTTCATGGACACATCCCAACGCGTCATTCCACGCTGTGTGAAGTTCGGCGATCTCGATTACGTGCCGCGATTTGCCTATGGCGATCAGGCGGAAATTGCCGAAGTCTGCGGATCAGGCGACGGCACGCCGCTGGGGACCGGGTTCGTGAGGCTGAAGAATGCGGAGATGCCCTGGACGATCCGGTATGACGAGGTGCTTCTGGTTCTCGATGGCGAAGTGTCCATTGTGATTGGCGACGCTACGATTGACGCTGGCCCAAGAGACAGCATCTGGTTGCCGGCGGGCACTGAACTGATCTACAGGGCGGTGGATGCACTGGTGTTCTATGCGATCCATCCCGTGAACTGGGCGGAAGGCGAGGGGACATGAAAATCGAACGCCTGCCAAGTGACGACAAGACCAACGGCTGGAGTGGGATCCTCGCGAGCCGCGAACCGACGCCCGCGCTCGACCAGGACCTGACGGCCGACTGGGTCGTGATCGGGGCAGGCTATGCGGGACTTGCCGCGGCACGGCGGCTGGCGGAAAACCGGCCGGACGAAAAGGTGGTGCTGGTGGAAGCCGGGCAGGTGGGTGAAAATGCGTCCGGGCGGAACTCCGGATTCGCCATCGATCTGCCGCACAATGTGGGGTCATCGCTTGAAGAACTGGAAGGCTCCCACCGGTTCATGGGGTTGGCCCGTGCTGCCATTACCTATCTGGAGGAACAAGTCACCACATCTGGCATTGAATGCAACTGGGCCCAGCGCGGCAAGTATCACACTGCTGTTTCCGAGCGCGGCACGAGCGATGTTCTTGAACCCTTTGCGAAGGAACTGGAAGCGCTCGGAGAGCCCTATACCTGGATCGACCGTGACGGTGTTGCGGAGAAACTGGGTAGTGCGCACTTCAACGCAGCGGTCTACACGCCCGGCTGCATACTCATGAACCCGGCAGCCCTGACCCGCGGACTGGCCGGCAGCCTGCCGCAGAATGTTTCGTTGTTCGAAAATTCGCCTGTGACCGAAGTCGACTATCGTAACGGTGTGCAGGTTACGACACCGGCCGGTTCTGTGCGGGCGCCGAAAATGATCCTGACGGTCAACGGTTTTGCCGACACGTTCGGGTTTCACACGCGCCATCTCATGAACCTCGCGGCCCACGCCAGCCTGACCCGGCGCCTGACTGAAGAGGAACGGCAGACCTACGGCGTCGGCGAGTCGTGGGGCATGACGCCTGTCAATGCATTTGCCGGCATCACCATGCGCTATACCGACGACCATCGCATCCTGATCCGTCAGGGGTTCGACTACGCGCCGGGCCAGCGCACGACCGAAGCCAGACGCCAGGCCATGGCACGGCAGCATAAGGTGTTGTTCGACGCGCGGTTTCCCATGCTGCCGAATGTCGGCATCGAACACACCTGGACCGGTTTCATCTGCCTCTCGCGCAATGGTGCGCCGGGGTTCGGGCAGCTTGCGTCGAATGTCTGGAGTGCTGTATGTCAGAACGCGGTCGGCGTGACCAAGGGCACCATCGGTGGCTTGCTGGCGGCAGACATGGCGACAGCCCGTGACAACCCGCTGATCGCCGACATGGAGAGCCTGGGTTCTCCTGACCCGCTGCCGCCCCGGCCGTTCCTCGATATCGGGGTCAGATCCCGGTTCCTGTGGGAGACGTGGTCGAACCGGCACGAGGCATAGTGCCAGTGATTTTTGATGGGGGATGAGCCATGAGCTGGTTTTCGGAGTTCTGGAAACGCAAGGCCATCAAACAGTATGCCCGAAGACTGGGCCCACAGCTGAAGAAGTCATACGGTCTCTCGGACGGTTACACTTCCAAGCAGATTCAAAAAGCAGTAAAGCGAAACCGTCTTCAGTCAAATTACATCTGCTTTGGCTACTGCATGTACCTGGACCGAGAGAATTTCGACGCCGTCCACCGGGAACGGGGCGAGGTGTGCGACTACGATGCCATGAGACAGGACGTCGCCAACCTGTGTTTTGCCGGGTATAGCGGCTTCAGTGTCGCCCAGGCGATTGCGTATGGTGAAAGCCATGGCGGTGCGCTCGGCGGCAGTGGCGGCGGTGATGTCGACGGCTCCGGCGACGGTGGTGGAGACTAACCAGTGCCGAACGGCTGGTGTTTGCGGTTGGTAAGATCCCGGTATTGAGAAACAGCACTGACGTGCTGCATCACGCCCGGGGCAAGACAGCATCATTCCCCGGACACGCAAAGCGTGAGCCGGGGGCGTTCCGAACGCCGGCCTTTGTGGGTGGTACGGTCCCGGTTCTGCGAAGCAGCACTGACGTGCTGCATCGCGCCCGGGAAACGGTCTTGTGAAGCTTCGTTTAACCAGAGGTGAGCGCCTGCCGGAATGCTGCGGCAATCAGATCGCGTGTATAGGCTTCGCGCGGGTGCTCGAATATCTCTTCAGTGGACCCGTGCTCCACGACCCGGCCGTGACGCATGACGATGATCTCGTCTGCCATGGCGCGGACAACCGCCAGATCGTGACTGATGAAGACATAGGTCAGGTCGAAAGTCGTCTGGAGGTCGCGTAACATGTCGACGACCTGTTTCTGGACGGTTCGGTCCAGCGCCGACGTGGGCTCGTCGAGGATCACCAGTTTAGGCTTCAATATGAGGGCGCGGGCGATGGCGATGCGCTGGCGCTGGCCGCCGGAGAACTCGTGGGGGAAACGCTGGCGGCAGTCGGCGGGAAGGCCAACGGTCTCAAGCGCTTCGACAGCGCGGGACATGCGCTCGTTTGCGCTCATGGTGGGCTCGTGGACCAGCAGGCCCTCGGTGATAATCTCGCCGACGGTCAGGCGCGGGCTGAGAGACCCGTTCGGGTCCTGGAAAAGAAGTTGCATGTCCCGGCGCAACGGTCTGATTTCGGCGCGGTCAAGGGTCTGCAGCCGGTGGCCGTCAAACAGGATTTCTCCTTCGCAGGGTTGAAGCCGCAGGAGGGCACGGCCAAGCGTGGTCTTGCCGGAACCGGATTCGCCAACGATGCCCAGCGTCTGACCGGGGCTGACATCGAGACTGACACCGTCCAGCGCGTCGACTGTGTGAGTGACACGTCCGAAAAGCCCGGCGGTGACCGGAAAATGCACATGGAGATCGCGGGCCTGCAGGAGCGGGTTCTGGTTTGGTGAGGGTGACTTGCGCCCCTGAGGTTCGGCGTCGATCAGCGTGCGGGTATAGTCATGGGCGGGGTGTTTCAGGACCCGGTCGACGGGACCGTGTTCGACGATCTCGCCTGCTTTCATGACATAGACCCGGTCGGCAATATGGCTGACTATGCCCAGATCATGAGTGATGAAGGCGATGGCCATGCCGAATTCCGTCTGCAGTTCCCTGAGCAAGGTGAGGATCCGGACCTGGACAGTGGCGTCGAGGGCGGTTGTCGGCTCGTCGGCAATCAGCAGCTTCGGGTTGTTGGCAAGCGCCATGGCGATCATCACCCGCTGGCGCTGGCCGCCGGAGAGCTCATGGGGGTAGGCATTGAGGCGGCGCGCGGGATTGTCGATGCCGACCTTGTCCAGCAGCTCGACGGTACGGGCGCGGGCTTTTCTCCAGGACAGACCCTGATGATAGACCAGCACTTCGGCAACCTGGCGCCCAATGCGGTAGAGCGGGTCCAGTGATGTCATCGGTTCCTGGAAGATCATGGAAGCCGTGACGCCCCGGATAGCATTGAGGGCATTCTGGGAAAGGCTCAGTGTTTCGTGGCCATCGAGCGTGACAGTGCCCGATGTCACCGCGGTATCGGGCAGCAGACCCAGGGCGGCCAGAGTGGTGACGCTTTTGCCGGAGCCCGACTCGCCGACGATGCCGACGGTTTCACCGTGGGCGATCGACATGTCGATGCCCCGGACCGCGTCGATGGTCTGCTCGTGGGCTCTGAACTGGACCTTGAGGTTCCTGATGTCGAGCAACGGTGATTGCTGATCGCCCATGTCCTAGCGATCTCTCGGGTCGAGGGCATCACGCAAGCCGTCGCCGATGAAGTTGAGGGCAAACAGGGTTGTGGTCAGGAAGAGGGAGGGGTAGATCAGCATCCATGAGGCGCCCTGAATGTTGCGCGCGCCTTCGGAGATCAACACGCCCCAGCTGGTCATGGGTTCCTGGACGCCGAGGCCCAGAAACGACAGGAAACTCTCCAGCAGAATGACCTTTGGCACCAGCAGAGTCATGTAGACGATCACGGGACCGAGCGTGTTGGGCACGACGTGCCGGCGCAGGATGCCGGCGCTGCCGACGCCGAGCGCTTCGGCGGCCTGGACGTATTCCTGGCGTTTGATCGACAAGGTCTGACCGCGCACGATGCGGGCCATGTCGAGCCATTCAATGGCGCCGACGGCGATGAACATCAACACGAAATTGCGTCCGAAGAAGACCACCAGCAGGATGACGAAGAAGATGAAGGGCAGGGAATAGAGAATGTCGACAACACGCATCATGGCGGCGTCGATGCGGCCGCCGAAATAGCCCGCGACAGCACCGTAAGTGACGCCGATGACCAGGGCGACGAAGGTCGCCAGCAGGCCGATCAGGAGCGACACGCGACCGGCCACAAGGGTGCGGGTGAGCAGGTCCCGGCCGTTCGAGTCGGTGCCGAACAGGAAGCGCAACCTGGTGACCTTTGCGATTATCACGGCCTGTTGCCGGTCGGCACTCGGCTCCGTCAACCGGGCGTTGGAGAAAATGTCGGAGCGCTCCACATAGCGCAGGACGCGCTTGTCGATGGGGCCGCGTTTGGATGTGACAGTGACACGCAGGAGATCGCCATCGATGACGATGTCGGTGATGTCGAGCCGCGCGCGTTTCAGTGCCTTGCGCGCGGTTTCAGAGACGTCCGAGGCTTTCGGATAGGCTTCAAGACCGGCCGGCACCTTGACGTAGTTGCGGTAGACCTGGTCGAACGTGTGGGGCGACAATGACGGTCCGACGAGACAGGCCAGGGCAATAGCGGCAAGCACCGCCATGCTGACGACAGCGGCGATATTGGCTTTTAAACGGCGCCAGGCCTGCCACCACAGGGAATGGGAAACGATCAGCGGTTCGTCGGTCTGGTTTTCGATCGCTGTGGTCATGAACGGTCCCCACCGTCGTGGCGCACACGCGGATCGACCACGGCGTAAAGCAGGTCGACCAGAAGGTTGAAGACGATGACAAAGGCAGCGATGACGATGACAGCGCCCATGACAAGCGTGTAATCGCGGTTGAGGGCGGCCTGTACGAAATAGCGCCCGACGCCGGGAATGCCGAAGATGGTTTCGACGATAACCGACCCCGTGAGCAGGGCGGCGGCGGCCGGGCCAAGGTAGGAAACTACGGGCAGCAGGGCGCTGCGCAGGGCGTGAACGCCGACAACCACACGGGTGGGCAGGCCACTGGCCCGCGCCGTGCGCACATGATTCGAGCGCAGGGCCTCGATCATGCCGGCCCGGACCAGCCGGGCGATGACGGCGATCTGAGGCAAGGCAAGCGTGATGACCGGCAGGACCTTGTAGGACAGGCTGCCGCTGCCCCATCCGCCTGCGGGCAACAGGTCAAAATGAACCGCAAAGACCAGGGTCAGCAGGGGCGCGACCACGAAACCGGGCACGGTGATGCCGAATGTTGCGGCGGTCATGACCGCATAATCGGTCGACCGGTTCTGGTGAAGGGCTGCGAGACAGCCCAGCGGTATGCCCAGGCCGAGTGCCAGAACCAGGGCCGAGGCTCCAAGCTGGATGGAGACCGGCAAGCCTTGTGCAAAAAGTTCAGCGACCGTGAAATCGCGAAAATAGTAGCTCGGTCCGAGGTCGCCCTGCAGGACATTTTTCAGGTAGATCAGGTATTGCTGCCAGACCGGTTTGTCGAGCTGGTAAATACGCAGCAGGTTCTCCATGACCTTGGCCTCGAGCGGGCGTTCAAGGTCGAACGGTCCGCCCGGTGCCACCCGGATCAGGAAAAACGAGATCGTGATGATCACGAACAGGGTTGGAATGGCTCCCAGCAGGCGTCGGATCGCATAGTGGATCATTGTCGGGGAGCCTGGCCTGAGACCCTACTCGATCGACATCCACCGTGTGGCGTGAACGTTTTGCAGATTGTCTTCCCAGCCTTTCAGTTTGTCGGACACCATGCTCAGCGAACCGTAGTAGAGCAGCGGGATATAGGGCAGGTCACGCATGAAGATGGTTTCGGCTTCGAACAGGGTTTTTGCGCGTGCCGCCAGATCGGTCTGGGATGCGGCCTTGTCCATCAGGGCGTCGAACTCGGGATTGGCGTAGTTTGCATAGTTGAAGCCGGGGTTATCGCTTTCCACCAGGAAGAGAAAGTTCTGGGGGTCGGAGTAATCACCGATCCAGCCGGCGCGGGCGATATCGAAGTCGCCCTTGTCACGAAGGCGCGCATAGTGGGTTTTCACGTCGGTGTTGAGAAGCGACACTTCGACCCCAAGAGGTTTCCACATGTCGGCAATGGCGACCGCTGTGTTCTTGTGGTTCTCGGAGGTGTTGTAGCGCAGCTCGATCTTGAGGGGATTGTCGGCATCGAATCCTGCCTCCTTCAAGAGGGCCTTGGCCTTGTCCTCGCGGTCGAGCATATCCTGGCCCTTGTAGTCCGCATAGGCTGGATCACCGTAATTGCCGATGCCAGGGGGCACCAGGCTGTAGCCGGCCACCATGGAACCGCCCCAGATCTCGTCGGCCAGGAACTCCCGGTCGATGACCATGGACAGAGCCTGACGGATCCGCACGTCGTCGAGTGGTTTTTTGTCGGTTTTCACCGCGTAGTAATAGGTGCCGAGATAGGGTGCTACGCGGAACTGCTTGCCGAGGTTTTCGCGCATCCACTTCATCTGTTCGGTGGGCGCGTCGTTGTTGGAATGCAACTCACCGGCCTGGAATCGCCTGAGGGCGGCACCCCGGTCTTCCGTGGGGTAGTAGTAGACCGAATCGATCTTGACGGAGTCGTTGCCGTGAAATTCCGGATTGCGCACTGACTTGACGTGGGAATTTGGGACAAATTCGGCAAGCTTGTAGGCGCCGTTGGACACCATGTTGCCGGGTCGGACAAAGTCACTGCCGTGTTTGTCGATCGAGGCCTTGTGCACCGGCAGGCCGGTCTGGTGGGTGAGCAGTTCGAGAAAATAGGGCGTTGCGGCTTCCAGCTCTATATCGAGAGTGCGTTTGTCCGTGGCGGTCACACCGATCATGGCGGGCTTGATTTCGCCCTTGTTGATCTTTTCGGCGTTCTTGATCGGGTATAGCACGGTGGCATATTTGGCACCGGTTTCAGGCGTCATGATGCGCTGGAAGGAATAGACGAAATCCTCAGCCGTGACCGGATCGCCGTTGGACCAGCGGGCGTTGGCGCGCAGCTTGAAGGTGTAGCGGGTGCCGTCGTCGTTGACCGACCAGCTTTCGGCGACACCAGGGATTACTTTTCCTGCGGCATCGTAGATCACCAGCCCCTCATAGAGATCGCGCAGGATGTTCGATTCATAGATCGTCGAAGTCTTGTGCAGATCGAGCGTCTCAGGCTCGCCGGTATTGCCCCTGTGGTAGATCATTTCCGCCAGAACCGGTGTGGCCACAAGAACGAAGGCAGCAAGTACGAAGAACGTGGTGAGACGGCGGATTACTGACATGGAAGACATCTCCCGAATACAAGGTTTAGGCCGTTGGGACCGGCGGGGAATCGACTGGTTCAGTTTAGAACAAAATGAGGCGAGATTGAACCGACGGGTCGCGGTTCAGGAATCTGTACGCTCCGTTCGGGTTGCCACTGACCAGCTAGACGCAAAATCCGGTGCATTAATCCGATATTCCGTCGACGTTCCATCTTGCGGACCATCCGTATGTTGAATATTTTCGTGCGCACAGAAGCTTGGATACTCCCCTGATCCTCTCCATGTCGGAGCTTGCGCGATATGTCTGCAAACAGAAGGGAACGCCGGCTGGCCGCGAAGCAGGCGAAGAAGAACCGGGCGACGGTTACTAGCAGCTTTCGATTTCCTGAAGTGGAAGCTGCCATATCCGGTGCGGTTCAATTCCGCGATAGCGGTCAATTTGACGAGGCGCTCGACCTGTGCGAGCGCGCGTTACCTCTTGAGGCTGACAACAAGGGGGTTCATTTTGTTACCGCAACCGTTCACGAAGGCATGTACAACTGGGAGCAAGCCATCGCATGTTATCGTCAAGCCCTTGACTTGGATGGTAAATTTGTTGCGGCCCTGTGCAATTGCG
This sequence comes from Hyphomicrobiales bacterium, assembly GCA_021775835.1. Next base: position 10,872 of record JAJFHC010000105.1, read on the forward strand.
CGACCTGCCATGCAGAGCTGAAACAATACCCTGAGGCACTCGCACTTCTGAAGCAGGCCAAGCAGATCGATCGAAAGCTGACCGTTATCGACAAGCTCATCGGCGATGTGTTCATGGCCACCAAGAGGTTTTCCCAGGCTATCGACCCTTATCGGCGTACACTTGCCGGGAAGCCTAGTGCTGCCGGGATCAACCTGCTCGCCACGGCCTACGATCAGGCCGGGCAACCGGCAAAGGCGATTGAGTTCTACAAGAAAGCCATAGGACTTGGCGTGCCGCGCGCGGTCGTCATGACCTATATCGCCAAGATCGAACAGGTGCGCGGCAATTTCGAAGCCGCCCGGACTTGTCTGGAAGAGGCCATCAGGGCGGATCCGAACTATCCCCACGCCCATATGATGCTGGCCTCCGGTGTGCCTGACGACGCCCTCGACGATCAGATCGCTCTAGCCCGTGAGGCACTGGAGCGACTGAAGGCGGGCAAGCATGCGGGAGAGTATCTGGCGCCACTGCACTTTTCCCTGTTTCAGCTTCTGGACCGCAAATCGGAATATGACGGCGCGTTCCGTCACCTGATCGCAGGCAATGAACTGATGTCGGAACCAGGCGAGGGAAACGCGGCGGAGGCGGGCGCGCTGGTCGAACAGTTGAAGACTACGTACACGGCAGAATTCCTGGCCGGGAATACTAGCCATGCAGATGAAACATTTGCGCCGGTGTTCGTCTTCGGCATGCCCCGATCCGGCACGACACTTGTCGAACAGATTATTTCGAGCCATCCGAAGGCGCGTGGTGTCGGCGAAATCGAAGCGCTCTACTGGGCGGAAAGCCAGCTTGGGTCTCCGTCCAACGATTGGATCGCAAACGTTGCACAATGCTACATGGAAGCCGTCGGATATCAGGCAAGGTCGGGTGGCGGAGGGCGGCGTGACGTCCGGATTGTCGACAAGTCGCTGAGTTCTTACCTTTTCGTGGGACTTGCGAGCCTGATGTTCCCCCAGGCGCGCTTCATTTGCTGTAACCGGCATCCGATGGCGGCGGGTGCATCGATGTACGCCCAGATGTTCGAGCCGGGCTCGGTTCCTTTCACGTGTTCCCAGGAAGGCATTGCCCGTCAGCAGATTCTTTTCGACGATATCATGGAGCACTGGAGACAGGTCCTGCCGGAGCGGATTCTGGATGTGCGCTACGAGGCGCTGGTCGACGATCCCGAAGCCAACATCAGGAAGATCCTCGATCACGTCTCGCTGGAGTGGGATGAGGCCTGTCTTGACTTTCACAAGTCCGGCAACACGGTTCGCAGTGCAAGTGTCGAGCAGGTCAGGCAGCCGATCTATCGGTCCGCCTGGAAGCGGTGGCGTCATTATGCCGACCACCTCAAGCCGATGAGCAACGCGCTCGATGCCCAGATTTCCGCGTATGAGCTTCGCGGCGACACCTGACGACGTCCGTGAGAACTCATGGCACGTGATCGGCGTGATCTCCGGCGGGTGTTCCGCCGTCGGGGCCTCGTGATCGACTTGTTGAAGAGATCCAAGAATGAAAACTTGCGACGGGTAACCGATTCTCGATCCGTTCCAATCACAGAAACCGGATGCGCTGAAATGCCCCGGGAATCATATCAACAGGGAACAAACTTGGAACATGATCGAAATGTTCACATTTTATCAACGGTTTGAGAATTATCTTGCAAATAAGAACAAAACCGGTACATTCACTTTCGTTGCAACCGATCAGCCGCTGTGAAATAAGGAAATCGAGTATGTCGCAAAGTTCAATTCGTCTCGTAGAGAGCAATCCCATGGAAAAAGAAAAAGCGCTTGATGCCGCCCTCAGTCAGATTGAGCGTGCCTTTGGCAAAGGTTCGATCATGCGGCTGGGCAAATCCGACAAGGTGGTCGAGATAGAGTCGGTATCGACCGGTTCGCTGGGGCTCGATATCGCCCTTGGCATCGGCGGTCTGCCGCGCGGCCGGGTGGTCGAGATCTACGGGCCGGAGTCTTCCGGCAAGACGACACTTGCCCTGCACACCATCGCCGAAGCCCAGAAGGCCGGTGGTATCTGCGCCTTCGTCGACGCTGAACATGCGCTGGACCCGATTTATGCCCGCAAACTGGGTGTCGATCTGGACGAGATGCTTATTTCCCAACCCGACACGGGCGAGCAGGGGCTGGAGATTGCCGACACGCTTGTGCGCTCGGGCGCTGTGTCGATCCTGGTGATCGATTCAGTCGCCGCGCTGACACCGCGGGCGGAGCTGGAAGGCGAGATGGGCGACAGCCTGCCGGGTCTTCAGGCCCGCCTGATGAGCCAGGCGTTGCGCAAGCTTACCGCATCGATCTCCAAATCGAACACCATGGTGATTTTCATCAACCAGATCCGCATGAAGATCGGGGTGATGTTTGGGTCGCCGGAGACCACGACGGGCGGCAATGCGCTGAAGTTCTATGCCTCTGTGCGGCTGGATATCCGACGGATCGGGCAGATCAAGGATCGCGATGAGGTGGTCGGCAACCAGACCCGGGTGAAAGTGGTCAAGAACAAGGTGGCACCACCGTTCAAGCAAGTCGAGTTCGACATCATGTACGGGGTTGGCATTTCGAAAACCGGTGAGTTGATCGATCTGGGTGTCAAGGCGGGCATCGTCGAGAAGTCGGGCTCCTGGTATTCCTACAATAGCGAGCGTGTGGGCCAAGGCCGCGAAAACGCCAAGACATTCCTTAAGGACAATCCCGAAACTGCCGACCAGATCGAGGAAGCAATCCGTCAGAATGCCGGGCTGATTGCTGAAAAGATCCTTCACGATCCGGGCATGGGCACTGACGATGACGACGACGACATCGGCAGCGTCGAAGCCGCCGGCTGACAGGGTAACCCTTTCTATCCCCCGGACCGGTCCTACGGTCCCCTTCTGGGGCGCTTCTTTCAGGGAAGCGCCTCTTTTTTTGTTTCGATGACCGGGGATTGTGCAGTGCCTTGCCGCTGTGGCACGACGGTTGTCTGGACACTGCTGGAGGCGCACTGTAAAAGCACTGCTTGATATGACTTTTCCACACCGGCGCGGTCCGATAACGCTCTCCTTAGAGTGCCGACCGGGTCTTGTGTGCCAACATGTACGGACGCGCCATGTCTTCGATGAACGAAATCAGAACGACGTTTCTCAACTATTTTAATGTCCACGACCACGAGATCGTGCAGTCGGGACCGCTTGTGCCGGTCAATGACCCGACTCTCCTGTTCACCAACGCGGGCATGGTGCAGTTCAAGAACGTGTTCACCGGTGTTGAGAAACGACCCTACGATCGTGCGGTGACATCCCAAAAATGCGTCCGTGCCGGCGGCAAGCACAATGATCTCGACAATGTGGGGTATACCGCGCGCCATCACACGTTTTTCGAAATGCTCGGAAACTTCTCCTTCGGCGATTATTTCAAGGACCGGGCCATCGAACTTGCCTGGAACCTGGTCACCAGGGAATTCGGCCTTGATGCGAACCGTCTTCTGGTGACCGTGTTTTCTGAGGACGACGAGGCGCTGAACCTGTGGAAGAAAATCGCCGGGATTCCAGAATCCCGGATAATCCGGATACCCACAAGCGATAATTTCTGGTCGATGGGCGATACCGGTCCCTGCGGACCGTGTTCGGAAATATTTTATGACCACGGCGATCATATCCCCGGCGGGCCTCCGGGCAGTCCGGACGAGGATGGCGATCGTTTCATCGAAATCTGGAATCTGGTGTTCATGCAGTATGAGCAACTGTCGCTGGAAGAACGCGTGAACCTGCCGCGTCCCTCAATCGATACCGGCATGGGATTGGAACGGATAACCTCGCTGCTGCAAGGTTCTCACGACATATTTCAGACAGACCTGATGCAGACCTTGATCCAGGCGTCTGTCGAGGCTTCGAACGTGGCGGCTGACGAGGGCCATATGGTCAGCCACCGGGTGATTGCGGATCATCTGCGGGCAACAAGCTTTCTCATTGCCGACGGTGTCCTGCCGTCAAACGAGGGGCGTGGATATGTGTTGCGCCGGATTATGCGCCGCGCCATGCGTCATGCGGAACTACTGGGTGTCCGTGAGCCCATGATATGGCGGTTGGTGCCGACTTTGGTGCACGAGATGGGCCAGGCATATCCGGAACTCCACCGTGCCGAAGCACTGATTACAGAGACCCTGAAACTTGAAGAGACGCGGTTCCGCAAAACCCTGGAGCGCGGTCTCAGGATGCTGGACGACGCGTCGAGTGAACTCGGCGATGGCGACAAGTTCTCCGGCGACGTCGCGTTCAAGCTCTATGACACTTATGGCTTTCCGCTCGATCTGACGGAAGACGCACTCAGACCGCGGGGTATCACGGTCGACAATGCGGCATTCGATGCCGCAATGGAACACCAACGCGAAGAAGCCCGTGCGGCCTGGTCGGGCTCAGGTGGAGCAGCCACGGAGCACATCTGGTTTGGCCTGCGCGAGACCCACGGTGCGACGGAGTTTCTCGGGTATGAAACCGAAGAGGCCGAAGGTGTCGTCCTGGCCCTGGTGGTTGACGATGAAATCGTCGATTCCGCACCGGAGGGACAGTCTGTGCAGGTCATCTTGAACCAGACGCCGTTTTACGGTGAGTCCGGCGGCCAGGTCGGGGACCGCGGCATCATGTCGAACGCCGATGGCGTGATGCTCGAGGTTCGCGATACTCAGAAGAAACTGGGCGATCTGTTCATACATTCAGTTGTTGTCGCCTCAGGCACGGTCTCCGTCGGGGACGCGCTCGAGCTCAAGATTGACGGCGTCCGTCGCTCGGGCACGCGGGCAAACCATTCAGCAACCCATCTGCTGCATGAAGCACTGCGTGAAACTCTCGGTGCTCATGTGGCCCAGAAGGGGTCACTTGTGGAACCCGGCCGCCTCCGCTTCGATATCAGTCACCCAAAGTCGATTTCGTTCGACGAGATGAAGGACGTTGAGGAAATTGCCAATCGGGTGATCCTGCAGAACGATCCGGTGACGACGAGGCTCATGAGTGTTGACGATGCGATCGAGTCAGGGGCGCTGGCGTTGTTCGGTGAAAAGTATGGCGAGGAGGTGCGTGTGGTTTCCATGGGCACACGCCATGACTCGGAGCAATCGAATGGTGTTTATTCGGTGGAACTCTGTGGTGGGACTCACGTTCGCCGCACCGGTGACATTGGTCTTGTGAAAGTCGTGGCGGAGGGTGCTGTGGCAGCAGGCGTGCGCCGGATCGAGGCGCTCACGGGGCCAGAAGCCAGGGCCTATCTCGACGAACAGGACCGCCGGGTCCGCGAAGCGTCCGACCTGCTCAAGGCGTCACCGCAGGACCTGACCGATCGTGTCAAAGCCCTGGTTGAAGAACGACGTACTCTTGAGCGCGAACTGGCTGATGCGAAGCGCAAGCTTGCCTTCAGTGGCGGCACCAGCGCAGACGACGGCATTCGTGAGGTTGGCAACGTCACGGTCATGGCCCGCGCCCTGCAGGGGATCAACCCCAAGGACCTGCGCGGCCTGGTTGACGACGGCAAGAGCAAGATCGGTTCAGGAGTGGTTGCCATTGTCGGGGTCAACGACGAAGGTCGTGCAGGGATTGCTGTTGGGGTCACGGAAGATCTGGTGGCTACATACAACGCCGTGGAACTGGTTCAGGCCGGTGCCTCCGCGCTCGGTGGCAAGGGCGGCGGCGGACGGCCTGATATGGCGCAAGCCGGTGGTCCAGATGGGGCCAAGGCCGATGCGGCTCTTGAGGCTATTACGGATCTCATTGGCGCGGCATAACAGGTGACCGGGCCGGGCGGGGAGGAGATCATGCCTGTCCAAAATCAAAGTGGCTATCAACAGGTGCGTACCCGCACGCGCGAAATTGTTGAAGCGGCACATGGTGGAGACACGGCGAGCACCCTGTTTGACGCGACGATCGTCGTTCTGATCATCGCCAATGTGGCTGCTTTCATTCTGGAGACTGTCGATAGCGTTGAGGCCCAGTACGGTTCGGCACTTGAACTGTTCAACATCCTCTCCGTGATCGTCTTTACAATCGAGTATGCGTTGCGTTTGTGGACGTGTGTGGAACTGACGCGCCTGCGTCATCTGCCGGCCTGGAAGGCACGGCTGCAGTTTGCCTGCCGCCCGATGCTGATCATCGATTTGCTGGCGATCCTGCCGTTTTATCTGAGCATGTTCTTTGCGCTGGATTTGCGTGTGTTGCGTGTGCTTCGGCTGCTTCGCTTCTTCAAACTTGCCCGGTATTCGCCTGCCCTGCAGACGCTGGGCAGAGTGATTGCGAGCGAACGCCGGGCTTTTGCCGGCGCAGGGATCGTCATGCTGGCGATGCTGCTGACCGCCTCCACGGTCATGTATTTCCTGGAACACGATGCCCAGCCGGAGGTGTTCAGCAGTGTCCCGGCGGCGGCCTGGTGGGCGATTGCCACGCTGACGACTGTAGGGTACGGCGATGTCACGCCGATCACTCAGGCCGGCAAGGTGTTCGGCGCGGTCGTGATGCTGTTCGGCCTGGGCATGTTCGCGCTTCCCATCGGTATTCTTGCAACCGGTTTCGCCCAGGAGATCAACCGGCGTGAGTTTGTCGTAACCTGGAGTATGGTTGTGGATGTGCCCCTGTTCGGGACCCTGGATGCCGCGTCCATTTCCAAGATCGTGACCCAGTTGCGCGCGCTGTCTTATCCCGAAGGTGCCATTCTTCTCAGCGAAGACGACGAGATCCAGGCACTTCATTTTGTGGCTTCGGGAAGGGTGGAACTTCAATTGCTGAATCGGACCGCCGAAATCGATGCCGGGGATTTTTTCGGGGAATCAGCTCTGCTCGACAGGCACACCCGATATGTGCGCTCCGCCAAGGCCCTGACGCGTTGCGATCTTCTGCTGCTCGACCGTCATGACTTCGAGTATCTGCTGAAGGAACATCCCGAGATCCGCGAACGGATCCAGGAGGCTTCGGTTTCACGCGGCGTCATGGCATCGGACACGCCGGAGCATCTTGGTTGAGACTGAAGTTTCTGCCGTGCCCCGGAAGTGAGCATCCAGGGCACGGCAGTGATATCATGCCGGTGGTTCAGCTCATGGCCTTTTGAAGGTTTTCGTCAACCTTGTCGAGGAAACCAGTGGTCGACAGCCAGGATTGCTCGGCACCGACCAAGAGTGCCAGATCCTTGGTCATAGAGCCGCTTTCGACGGTGTCGACACAAACCTTCTCCAGTGTCAGTGCGAAGTCTGCCAGTGCCTGGTTGTCATCGAGCTTGGCGCGGTGTGCCAGGCCGCGGGTCCAGGCGAAGATCGACGCAATCGAGTTGGTCGAGGTCTCCTCGCCCTTCTGGTGATTGCGGAAGTGGCGGGTAACCGTGCCGTGGGCGGCTTCGGCCTCGACGGTATTCCCGTCCGGGGTCAGCAGGACGCTGGTCATGAGCCCCAGTGAGCCAAAGCCCTGTGCCACGGTATCGGACTGGACGTCGCCGTCATAGTTTTTGCAGGCCCAGATGAACTTGCCGCTCCATTTGAGTGCTGCTGCAACCATGTCATCGATCAAGCGATGCTCATAGGTAATGCCTGCCGCTTCGAACTGGTCCTTGAATTCGGCTTCGAAGACTTCCTCGAAAAGATCCTTGAACCGGCCGTCATAGACTTTGAGGATGGTGTTCTTGGTCGAAAGATAGACCGGCCACTTGCGATTGACACCAAAAGCGAAACACGCGCGGGCAAAGTTGCGGATCGAGTCGTCCAGGTTGTACATGGAAAGGGCGACGCCCGATTCGGGGAAATCGAAGACTTCCCGTTCGATGGTTTCAGAGCCGTCTTCGGCTTCCCATTTCATTGTGAGTTTGCCCTTGCCCGGGACCAGGAAATCGGTTGCCCGATACTGGTCGCCGAACGCATGGCGGCCGATCACGATTGGATCTGTCCATCCCGGCACAAGCCTTGGCACGTTCTTGCAGATGATCGGCTCGCGGAACACGGTGCCGCCCAGGATGTTCCTGATGGTGCCATTTGGCGAGCGCCACATTTTCTTCAGGCCGAATTCTTCCACACGACCTTCGTCTGGCGTGATCGTCGCGCACTTTACACCAACGCCATATTGCTTGATTGCATTGGCGGCATCGATGGTAATCTGGTCTTCGGTTTCGTCCCGGCATTCGATGCCAAGATCGTAGTACTTCAATTCCAGATCCAGATAAGGGTGAACCAGTTTGTCTTTGATGAACTGCCAGATAATGCGGGTCATTTCGTCGCCGTCGAGTTCGACAACCGGGTTTTCGACCTTGATCTTGGACATTATGGGGAACCTCGGTGAGTAGGGTGGACAATTGAATTGTGGATACGCAGTTTACGCACAGGCCTTGGTGTGTGGAGTGAGTCAAACTGCGTTGCGCGCCCCCTATAGCACTGTCGCGCGATTGATAAAACCCAACCTATGGCGTATGGCAGCTTTGACGCAGGTATCGACGCCGCGTGCGGTCTCTTGCCGTACGCGCAATAAACTGGAGCAATGAATGGCAGGAACCGACCATAGCCAGGTCGCGATTGAGGGTGGTCCGGCGATTATCCTGGTTGAACCCCAGCTGGGAATGAACATCGGCACCGCTGCGCGGGCGATGGCCAATTTCGGCCTGAACGAAATGCGGATCGTTGCGCCCCGCGACGGCTGGCCCAACATCGATGCGCGGAAAGCAGCATCTGGAGCCGACTGGGTGATCGACGGCGTCAAGCTCTACGACACGACTGCAGATGCGATTGCCGACCTCCACTTTGTCTATGCAACGACGGCGCGGATTCGCGACATGGTGAAACAGGTCGAGACGCCGGCCGAAGCCGTCTTGAGTATCAAGGACCGTCTTGGATCGGACCAGAAGTCCGGCATCCTGTTTGGGCGCGAGCGCACCGGCCTTACCAATGACGACATTGCCCTTGCCGATGCCATACTGATGGCGCCAGTGAACCCGGCCTTCGCGTCTCTCAATCTTGCGCAGGCGGTTCTGCTGGTCGGCTACGAATGGTTCAAGCTCGGACCTCTGAGTTACGGCGATGGAGCTCCCACGGGCGAGGCACTTTCCGAGACAGGTCTGCGGATGCCCGGAACAAGACCGGCCACCAAAGACGAGGTGGTTGGGTTCTTTGAACACCTGGAGCGGGAGCTCGACGCCTCTGGTTTCCTTCGACCGCCTGAGAAACGGCCGGCCATGGTTCGCAATGTCCGCAACATGTTTCACCGCATGGCGCCGACCGAGCAGGATATCCGGACATTGCGGGGCGTGGTCTCCTCGCTGGTCCGCCAGCATCTGCGGCCAAAGAACGACCGGAACACATGACAGCGCGATCCAAGGTACTGGTGTTTGATTCGGGCCTGGGTGGCCTGAGCGTGCTGAAGGCTGTCCATGCGGCAAGGCCCGACGCCGCCTATCTTTACCTGGCGGACAACGCCCGGTTTCCCTATGGCGACCTTGAAGAAGGCGAGGTCCAACGTCGTGTGGTTGAGGTCGTGTCGGCGGCCATTGAACGGTTCAAGCCCGATGTGGTGGTCATCGCGTGCAATACGGCAAGCACGGCGGCATTGTCGGCCTTGCGCGAACGCTGGGAAGTGCCCTTTGTCGGCACCGTACCGGCGATCAAAGTTGCTGCAGAGACCACAAAAACGGGACTCATCGGGGTTCTGGCGACCCCGGCAACCGTGGAACGGGAATATACCCGCGATCTGATCGAGACATTTGCCGGTCATTGCACGGTGACCCTCGCCGGTGTGGCTCATCTGGCGGTGTTTGCAGAGCAGATACTTGACGGGAGACCAGTCTCCCGCGATCGAATCGCTACAGAAATCTCCTCCGCGTTTACCGAAAAGGACGGCGCCAGAACCGATACGGTGGTCCTGGGATGCACGCATTATCCCCTGATCGTCGACGAAATTGCTGCAGCCTGTCCCTGGCCGGTGACCCTGATTGACCCGTCCCCCGCGATTGCACGCCGGGTGGCGCATTTTCTTGGGATGAAACCTGCAGACAAAGGCTCTCCGGACGGAACGGGTCAGTTCATGTCAACGGCATATGGGACGATTTCGGACCGGCTGCAGGAACGGTTCTCGCAATGCGGGATTACGGATCTCGACGGCAATGGCCAATCGCGGGTGTTTTCGGTTTGACATTAGGCCCAGAGCGTGTGTATGAAACTGCCACACGCGGGCTTATTAGGTCCGCGTTTTCTGCATGCCTGTGGTTCCAAGCAATTCAGTGAAGAGCCTGTTGGTCCGGAAACGGGCAGAGGAGGGCATGCCTCATATTCGACGACACAACCATATTAATCAGGTAAATCAACACGATGTCAAAGCGGATTCAGGCAAAACACAAGATCGATCGGCGACTGGGAGAAAATCTCTGGGGTCGCCCGAAAAGCCCGGTCAACCGACGCGAATACGGTCCCGGCCAGCACGGCCAGCGCCGCAAGCAGAAGCTTTCGGATTTCGGTATCCAGCTTCGTGCAAAACAGAAGCTCAAGGGCTACTACGGCAACATTACCGAAAAACAGTTCAAGGGTATCTACAAGGAAGCTTCGCGGCTTAAGGGCGATACGGGTGAAAACCTGATCGGTCTTCTGGAACGCAGGCTTGACGCGGTCGTCTACCGCGCGATGTTCGTACCGACCGTGTTCGCAGCACGGCAGTTCGTCAGCCACGGCCATATCAAGGTGAACGGCCGTCGGGTCAATATCCCGAGCTATCGCCTCAAGGTCGGCGATGTGGTCGAAGTGAAAGAGAAATCCCATGATCTGCCTCTGGTCATCGAAGGCCAGCAAGCCGCGGATCGGCAGACACCCGACTACATGGATATCGATGGCAAGAAAATGACGGCGGCTCTGTCGCGCGTGCCGTCTTTGGGTGACGTACCTTATCCTGTGACTATGGAACCGAATCTGGTGGTTGAGTTTTACTCTCGCTAGCCGGGTTCCCCTTAAGGGGGATGATGTGAAGTTGCGAAAGGGCGCTCAATCGAGCGCCCTTTTCTTTTGGCATAATGCCTTTGACAACGAGATAGGCGGCGTAAAGGGCAAGAAACCTGCTCTCATTTTGCTCCTTTTATTCAGGCTCTCAAATAGGTCCTCACAAGGTCAACCGCCATCCCTATGAACCGGGTCTGCCGTTCTGCTGAGCCCGGTTCACCCAGCCTGGGCACGATCCAGCCCACATAGGTGAGCGCGCGAAGCATCGTGAACAGCGGCAACATCTCGTGATCGAGTGGGCGCATCGAGACGTAGCCGTCGATCAGTGCCGATTGAAGAGCGTCCCGATCGGGCTCGTTCATGTTCCTGAGCAGAGTGGTGGCAATGTCGAACAAACGGTAGCCGTGGCCGCAGTCGTCAAAGTCGATCAGTTGCAGGCCGTTTGCGCCTATCAGTATGTTTTCCCGGACCATGTCTGCATGGATCAGTCCATAGTCGAAAGGGCACTCACGGAGGGCTGTGCGAGCCTTTTCCCGGGCAGAGCACAGGAGGTCCTTGTGTTCGGCGGACAGGGCAGGGTTTTCCCAGAAACAGCCCCACAAGGGCGCGTTTCCAAGCAGCCCGTCGCAATCCCAGGACATCCTCTGGAAACCCATAGGCTGCCTCCATGTGTCGGCGTGGTCGTGTAGGGTTGCCATCAGCCGGCCAATTTCCTTGAAAGTGCCGATCGGGTCGTCCAGTGCCAGAGGCTGTCCCGACACTCCGAGCGGGCGGCCGTTGAGCCACGTCAGAAGATCGATATGGAAGCCCGATGCCTCGATCAGCAAGGCGCCGTCCTTGGCCGGGATTGGTGTCGGGACCTCTACGCCTGCCTGTTGAAGGCTGTGCATCCAGTCCAGTTCCGATCTCAACGCGGTCATCGTCTGATAACCGGGGCGATGCAATCTGAGAGCGAACCGGTCACCATTGGCGGCTGTGACGCAGTAGACCTGGTTTTCCCGCTGGGCAATCAGGCTGACGTTTGCCGTGCCGAGGCCCCAATGGTCCAACACGGACTGTGCGACGATGAGGCTCATCAGTTGAGGTCGACCCGGGCCAGGACCCGATCAAGTGTCTCAAGCAACAGATCCGCGTTGGCCTCTGTGAACTGAAGGTTTGGCCGGATTTTCAGGGTGTTGTAGTGAATGCCGAGACGGTTGAGCAAAACACCCTCACGGCGCATTTCATTGACGACACGGTTGGTGAAATCCGCGGCTGGTGTTTTGGTGGATCGATCCAGAACCATTTCGGCTCCAAAAAACAACCCTGATCCACGTATATCGCCAATGCATGGGTGTTTGTCGGCAAGGGACCGCAGCCCCGCACGTGCGTAATCGCCGACAATTCGCGCCTTTTCCATGAGGCCCTCCTCATGAACGATGCCCAGAACGGCCTCGGCGGCGGCGCAGGACACCGGATTTCCCCCGAAAGTGTTGAAATACCGGAACGAACTGCGAAAGGTGGTCATGATCTCCGGTGATGTCACGAGGCCGGCCACAGGGTGGCCGTTGCCCATCGGCTTGCCCAAGGTCACTACATCCGGCTGAAGCCCGATTTTCTGGTGACCCCACATGTGCGTGCCGACCCGGCCAAAACCGGGCTGAACCTCATCGGCGATTATGATGCCACCGGCGTTGCGGACGACCTTCGCGGTCTCATCCAGGAAGCCCCGATGAAGGTCCGGAAAGCCCTCATTTGCAAAAAAGGGACAGACGATCAGGACCGAGAAACCATGCTCTGTCGCCTCCAGATCGGTGATCATCCTGGCCACTTCGTCTGCAAATGCCGTGGCGTGGGCAGCGCCCCCTTTGCCCCCCAACGGGCGATAGCTGTCAGGTGCCGGGACGTGGCGCACGTGACCGCCAAACCCTGTCCTGGACGGATTGGTGCGCGAAAGCTGCGACACGGCCGTTGTGTTGCCATGGTAGGTGTGATCGCTTGCAATCACGCCACGCTTGCCGGTCATGGCTTCGCCCATGCGCAGGGCGATATCGTTGGCTTCAGACCCCGTGCAGGTCATGATCGCCGTGGAGAGCGATTGGTCGAACGTCGCCGTCAGTTTCTCGACGTAACCCAGAATGCCCTCATGCAGATAACGGGTATGGATGTTCAACGTCGCCGATTGCGTGCAAATCGCCTCAACCACGCGGGGATGGCAATGCCCGACGTGTGGAACGTTGTTGTAGCAATCGAGATATCTGCGTCCGTCGGCGTCCCAGACCCAGACACCGTCGCCTTTCACAAGATGAACCGGCTCGTCGTAGAAGGTGGGCATATTCGGGCCGAGCAGCCGGGTGCGGTCGGCAACCAGTTCCCAGTCTGATCGCGACATTGGTCGGGCTCCCTTGCGTTGCACAGTGCTGGCTCGTGGCCGATGTGTCAATTCTCTTCAGAAACAAAAAGGGCCGCAATTCCAGCGAGTTGCGACCCTTTGTTGTGAATTTGATTCTGCCGGTTCCGGTCGGCAGTTAGGCCTCTGTCAGCGCCACGCCCTGTTCGGCAAAATGGCTCTTCAGCTCGCCTTTTTCAAACATTTCGCGGATGATGTCACAACCACCGACGAACTCGCCCTTTATGTAAAGCTGAGGGACGGTTGGCCAGTTTGTGAATTCCTTGATCCCGTTGCGGATTTCATCGTTCTCCAGCACATTTATGCCTTTGAATGGTACACCAAGGTAATCCAGAATCTGGATAACCTGACCGGAAAAGCCACATTGGGGGAAATTTGGCGTGCCTTTCATGAAAAGGACGACTTCGTTTTCCTGTACCGTATTACCAATCCAGGTCTGTACTGCATCATTGCTCATAACACTTTGTTCCAATTCGTTTTCTATCTGTTTTGGCGGTGCAAATCGTCACTCGTCCGGTGCCGAGGTCTGTAAAGCCAGCGCGTGTAACACTGTTCCCATATTGCCCTGAAGGGCCTTATAGACAAGTTGATGCTGCTGAATTCTCGATTTTCCCTTGAAAGCCGACGAGACGACGGTAGCCGCATAGTGGTCACCGTCACCGCGCAGATCCGTGATCGAGACCTGGGCATCCGGCAGACTCTGCTTGATAAGCGATTCAATTTCCGTGGCATCCATTGGCATGGACAACGTCTCCCGACAATTTACCCGCACACATGAGTTATGTTGTAGCGCCGTCCATGAAATTCGGCAACCAGCCCTCATGAATATTACGCAGGTCTTCAAGCTGGACGGCGTCTGCGGCGTCGACCGTCAGAGCCGCATTCTCGGTTGTCACGCCAATCCGGGCAACAGAAATGCCGGCAGCAACGGCCTCATCGTGAATCGATTCAGCGTCATCTGGCGCGACGGCAATGACATAACGGCCCTGGTCCTCGCCAAACAGGCGGGCATGGGCCGGCAGGTCAGAGTTTGCTATGGAGATATCTGCGCCCAGATTGGCGGCCAGCGCCATTTCCGCGATGGCAACATAGAGGCCGCCGTCAGCACAATCGTGCACAGCCTTTACCCGGCCCTGGTCTATCAGGCCACGCACGAAGTCCCCGTTCTTGCGTTCTTTGTCCAGATTGACAGGCGGAGGCGCACCTTCCGCCGTGCCGACAACGTCACGCTGATAAAGTGATTGGCCAAGGTGGCCGTGCTCGTCTCCCACAAGGATAACAACGTCGCCCGCGTTCTTGAGGGCGATGGTCGCCAATTTGTCGACATCGGCAACAAGGCCGATCCCCCCTACAGCAGGTGTCGGGTGAATGCCCAGACCGTTGGTTTCGTTGTAAAAGGAGACATTGCCCGAGACCACGGGAAAGTCGAGAGCCAGACAGGCTTGCGACATGCCATCTACGCATCCGGCAAACTGTCCCATGATTTCCGGGCGTTCCGGGCTGCCAAAGTTCATGCAATCGGTTATGGCAAGCGGTTTCGCGCCAACGGCGGTCAGGTTGCGCCAGGCCTCTGCGACCGCCTGCTTGCCCCCTTCGATGGGGTCGGCGAAACAATAGCGTGGCGTCACATCGGTGGTGACCGCCAGGCCCTTGGTTGTGCCGTGGACACGCACGACACCGGCATCGCCGCCGGGACGTACAACCGTGTCGCCCATGACCATGTGGTCGTATTGCTCCCAGATCCAGCGCCGCGAGCAAAGATCGGGCGATGCCATCATTGTCCGCAGCGTGTCCGCAAAACTGTCCGGTGCGGGCACATTCTCCGGAGGGATGACGGCCTGGGGTTTTGTCGGCGTCCAGGGGCGTTTGTAAACCGGCCCGTCATTGGCGAGGGCGCCGAGCGGGATGTCGGCCATGGTTTCGTTATTGTGCTTGACGACGAGGCGTCCGGTATCGGTCGTGGTGCCGACGACGGCGATATCGAGACCCCACTTTTCGAATATTTCCGTGGCCCTGTCCTCATGGCCCGGGCGCAGCACCATCAACATGCGTTCCTGGCTTTCGGACAGCATCATTTCGTAGGCCGTCATGGCGTCTTCGCGACAGGGGACGTGGTCGAGGTCCAGCTCGAAGCCGACACCGCCCTTGTCGCCCATTTCCACGGAAGACGAGGTCAGTCCGGCGGCTCCCATGTCCTGAATGCCGATGATTGCGTCTTCGGCCATCAATTCAAGACAGGCTTCCAGCAGCAGTTTTTCCGTGAACGGGTCGCCGACCTGGACGGTAGGGCGTTTTTCGTCGGAATCGTCGTCGAACTCCGCCGACGCCATGGTCGCGCCGTGAATGCCGTCGCGTCCGGTTTTTGAGCCAACGTATACCACCGGATTGCCGACGCCACTGGCTGCGGCATAGAAGATACGGTCCTGATCGACGATGCCCACGCACATGGCATTGACCAGGATGTTGCCGTTGTAGGAAGAGTCAAAATTGACTTCACCGCCAATCGTCGGAACGCCGATGCAGTTGCCATATCCGCCGATGCCGGAAACCACGCCGGACACCAGATGCCGGGTCTTCTCGTGATCGGGCGATCCGAAGCGTAGGGCGTTGAGGTTGGCAACCGGTCTTGCTCCCATCGTGAAGACATCGCGCATGATGCCGCCGACACCGGTGGCAGCACCCTGATAGGGCTCGATGTAGGAGGGGTGGTTGTGGCTTTCCATCTTGAACACGGCAGCCTGACCATCGCCTATGTCAACGATACCCGCGTTTTCACCGGGGCCGCAGATGACCTGCGGGCCGGTTGTGGGGAAGTTCTTCAACCAGACACGGGAAGATTTGTAGGAACAGTGTTCACTCCACATGACTGAAAAAATGCCAAGTTCGGTGATGTTGGGTTCGCGGCCCAGAATTTCCAGGATTCGCTCGTACTCGTCTGGCGAAAGGCCGTGCTCGGCGACGACCTGCGGGGTTATGTCGGCGACCTGGGCGTTTCGGGCACTCATTGCAGAGCCTCCATGAGACCGTCGAACATGGCCTTGCCGTCGCTGCCGCCTAGGGCTGCGTCCGCGAGGCGCTCGGGGTGCGGCATAAGACCGAGGACATTGCCCCGGGCGTTGTAGATGCCGGCAATGTTGCGGGCAGAGCCGTTGGGATTTGCCTCGGGTGTAATGGCGCCGTCTGCCTCACAGTAGCGAAAGGCCACGCGGTCGTTGTCTTCAAGCTCATCCAGGGTATCGTCGTCGGCGTAAAAATTACCGTCGTGGTGCGCGATGGGAATCCGGATGACCTGGCTTTTCGCATATTGGCTTGTGAAGGCCGTGTCGTTGCGTTCAACCCGCAGTAGTATGTCACGACAGATATACTTGAGTGATGCATTGCGCATGAGGACACCAGGCAGCAGACCGGATTCGGTCAGAACCTGAAAGCCGTTGCAGATGCCGAGCACGGGGACGCCGGCTTCGGCCTTCCGGACCACGTCCTTCATGACCGGCGAATGGGTCGCCATGGCGCCGCACCGCAGATAGTCGCCATAACAGAATCCGCCAGGCAGAACGATCAGGTCACAATCGGGGACTTGTGCGTCCCCATGCCAGATCATTGAGGGGGGCATCCCGGTCGATTTTTCCAGAGATACCGCCACATCCCGGTCGCAATTGGAACCGGGAAAGACAATGACGGATGATTTCATGCCGTCTCCAGGTCGATGTCGTAGTTTTCGATAACAGTATTTGCGAGAAGTTTCTCGCACATCTTCTCAAGCGTTTCGCGCGCGCGGCCTTCGTCGGTTTCGGCAATATCCAGCTCCAGATATTTGCCTTGCCGGACATTGTCCACGCCATCGAAACCCATGGACCCGAGCGCATTTTCGATCGCCTTGCCCTGCGGGTCGAGAACACCGTTCTTGAGGGTTACCTTGATACGAGCCTTCATGCTGCCTCGCTTCTCGTCTATTTTACCAGGACTGGCCCGGTGCCTTCGGGCCGGTCGTTTTCCATCAGAATCCCGAGACGGCGCGCCACTTCCTTGTAGGCGTCCATCAGACCGCCCATATCGCGGCGGAACCGGTCCTTGTCGAGCTTGTCGTCGGTCTTGATGTCCCATAGCCTGCAGGAATCCGGGCTGATCTCGTCGGCCAGGACAATCCGCATCATCTCATTCTCATAGAGCCTGCCGAATTCGATCTTGAAATCGACCAGCCTGATGCCGATGCCGAGAAACAGACCGGTCAGGAAATCGTTGATCCTGAGGGCGAGTGCCATCATGTCGTCGATTTCCTGCGGCGTTGCCCAACCGAATGCGGTGATGTGCTCTTCGGATACGAGCGGGTCATTCAGTTCATCGGACTTGTAGCAGAACTCGATGATCGACCGGGGCAGGGGTGTGCCCTCGTCAATGCCCAGCCTGGTTGACAGGGAGCCTGCCGCGACATTGCGGACCACGACTTCGACCGGCACGATTTCAACCTCCCGGATCAACTGCTCGCGCATGTTGAGCCGGCGAATGAAATGGGTCGGGATGCCGATGTCATTGAGACGGGTGAAAAGATATTCGGAGATGCGGTTGTTCAGGACACCCTTGCCGTCGATGGTGTCGTGTTTCTTGTTGTTGAATGCGGTTGCATCGTCCTTGAAGTGCTGAACAAGTGTGCCGGGCTCGGGACCTTCGTAAAGGATCTTTGCCTTGCCCTCGTACACGCGGCGGCGACGGCTCATTATATTGAATTCCTTGCCTGATTGACGCGCACGACCGGCGCAGTCCAGATTGACTTTTTCACTGAGTGCTCGTCAATGAGTTTTCGTGTTCGTCACTGAGTTTTCGCTGTGCAGTCCGGCAATCCGTGCCGGATGAGGATTTCAGTTCGATTTCGGTCTCGAATCACGCATGAACCAGTCGAAAACCTACTCCATGACGACGGCTTGTACAATCGGCAGCCGGCCTATGCCAGCTGTCAATTTGCCGCTGTCTGATGCTGCCGGTTTATTGCGAGGACGCGATCAGGGAATGCTGGTTGATTTAGGCCTTGTCGCGGGCTATGCCTATCGTCAAATCGTGCAATGAATTTTCAAGGAGCGTAGACACATGTCTGGATTTGACAAACGGCAGGAAGGTTTTGAAGGCAAGTTTGCCCACGACGAGGAACTGAAGTTCAAGGCGACCGCCAGACGCAACAAACTGCTCGGGCTTTGGGCGGCGGAAAAATTCGGAATGTCCGGCGACGACGCGGCAGAGTATGCCAAGTCCGTCGTCAAGTCCGACTTCGAGGAACCGGGTGATGAAGATGTCTTCCGCAAGGTCCGGGGAGATTTTGACGAACGCAAAGTCGAGCAGTCGGATCACCAGATCAGGCGCACGATGGACGAACTCATGGGCACAGCCATCGAGCAGATCAAAAGCGAAGGCTGACGTGACCGGGGTGGGATGCAAGGTCGGGCAGGTTGAATGACTGAGGCAATGTTGAGCGCCAGGCTTCGAGCAGGCGAAACGGTGTATTCCGCATGGGTTGGCTCGTCGGCGCCGTTCGTCGCCGAAGCTCTGGCACAGGGGAGCTGGGACGCCGTGATCGTCGACATGCAGCACGGCGCTGTGGGCTACGACGCCATGGTCAGTCTGGTTGCGTCCGTAACTGGTGCTGGAGCACCGGCTCTGGTGCGCATTCCCCTGGGCGATGAAGGCATGATCGGCCGGATTCTCGATGCCGGCGCTCAAGGCGTCATCTTTCCGATGATCAATACCGGGCAGGAAGCGGCTCGCCACGGGCGCACGGCAAAGTACCCGCCGGAAGGCTTCCGAAGCTGGGGGCCGGCGCGGGCTCTCGAGGTTCTTGGTTATGACAAGGACCGGTATCTGCAAGAGGCCAACGATCTGTGCATGACCTGGGTCATGGTGGAAACCGAAACCGCCCTTGGCACTGTGGATTCGATCCTGTCGTCGAAGGCGGTCGACGGCGTTTTTGTCGGCCCCAACGATCTTTGCGTTTCGCTGACGAATGGCAAGCTTGTCGATCCCTCGGAAAAGGTGGTCATGGACGCGCTCGACCACATCCTGCGCAAGGCGCAAGCGCACCGGGTCATCCCGGGCATCTACGCCAATTCACCGGAGCTTGCCCGCCGCTATGCCGATATGGGGTTCCGGTTTATTGCGCTCGGCAACGAGTTGACCTACGCCCGGATCGGCGGTGAGTTCCTACTCGACATGGTCCGCAACCCGGATGCGGATGGTTCGCCAGGGTCCGGCTGAAGGGGCATTGTGGCCAATCACCCATTGTCGAGCCGAACCACTCGGACGAAATTGCTTTTTGGAGATCACGCACTTTAGACGTGCAATTCGAACGTCTGTTCCAATTCACCTATTCACCGCAAAAAATTGGCGACGGGTTACGGGGATTTTTGATGCTGTGGACGGCGCCCCATGCGGCATCTGAAGTGCCATAAGATGGTTGCCGTTTGAGCACCATATGAAAGGGGTACCGTCCATGAATGAGATTATCACAATCGGTTTGGATATTGCGAAGAACGT
>JAJFHC010000106.1 GCA_021775835.1 Hyphomicrobiales bacterium
ATGTTCGATCTGCATGGCGACCAGGATGCCTACCTGGATTATTTCACGTCCTCCAGCCACCCCTATGGAGAAGAGTTGCGACGCTATCGCGATAGTCACGCGATCGCCGACATCAGGATCGAGCCCGGCGGGCAGGCCGGCCTGCCTCTTGATCTGTCAGCCGGCGAAACCTACCGATTGCTTTGTCTCGATACGCATTCCGGTGCGGAAATTCATGTCAACGAAAACGATACGTCGGCTGGGGCAACACAAGCGCCGCGATTGTCGTTGTCCGAGGCTGGTTTTTCGCAAGCCGCCGTCACTCTGTCCCCCGGTGCCAGCACGCTGGAACTGGCCAACGAAACAGAACAATCCGTGTGGATACGAGCGTTGCGGATCGATATGGACAAAATAGGGGCAATCATCAGCGCCGGCGGGACAGAATACGGCCCGCGCCTCACCGGCAAGCATCTTCTGAACAACCAGGCGTTTCGCGATTGTTTTGCGCTTAACGAACTGGCACCGGACCTGAAACTGAAGCTGCGCAACCTGACATTGCTTTTCACCGACCTGAAGGGCTCCACCGCACTCTACGACCGCGAGGGCGATCTCGCCGCGTACCGGCTGGTGCAGGATCATTTTGCCGCTCTCAAAAAGGTGGTGAGCGGTAATTCCGGTGCTGTCATCAAGACCATGGGCGACGCCGTAATGGCGGCGTTCCCGAGCGGCGAATCCGGAACGGCAGCCGCGATCGCGATGATGGTGGCGATGCAGGAGGTGGCGAAAGGACGCAAGGAAGGCGAGGTTGGCCTCAAGGTCGGACTGCACGCCGGCCCGGCGCTTGCCATCAACTCCGGAAACAGCGTGGATTATTTCGGTCAGACGGTGAACATTGCCGCGCGCGTGCAGGGTCTTGCCGACGCCGGCGACATCTGTGTCACCGGAGCGCTGAATGACGAAGATGCGATTCCTGCTCTGCTGACCCGGTCCGGCTACGAGGGCCACCCGGAAGTGGCAACTCTAAGGGGTGTCTCTGCGACTGAGCGTGTCTACCGCTATCGCAGCGCACACCAACCGGGCTGATGCGGCGCTCGGCAGACACAGTTCGTTTGATCACCTGGTGAGGGAGGAAAGCCAATGCCGGATTTGTTTGAAGTGGCAAATGTTCCGTTTATGGGAGCCAGCAACGACATCGCTCTCGGGGATGCCGATGCGGTCGTGTTCGGCGCACCCCATGGCACGCCCTATCGAAACATCGACAATGAACCCCATGCGACAGCGCCGGATGCGTTGCGCGGTGCCCTGGAAGAAGACGCCCGATGGCCCGATCACTGGGATTTTGATCTGGACGGGCCGTTGCTCGGTGACAAGGGCTTCGTCGTCGCGGATGCTGGAAACCTCAAGACGTCTGCGTTGGACGGGCAGGGCAACAGGGATCTGATCAGGCAAGCGACCGGCCGCATTCTCAATGCAGGCGCCATCCCGCTGATGATCGGCGGGGATGATTCAACCCCCATTCCATTTATCGAGGCGCTCGAACCTGCAGGTCCGCTGACTATCGTTCAGATTGATGCCCACATTGACTGGCGCGACGAGCGTCGCGGCGAGCCGCTTGGTTATTCCAGCACAATGCGGCGCGCATCGGAAATGAGCCACGTGGAGCGGATTGTTCAGGTCGGAATCCGGGGCCTTGGGTCGGCGCGCCGAACAGAAGTCGAGATCGCAAAGGACTGGGGCGCGGAAATCGTCACAGCGCGCGATTTCCATCTCAACGGTGTTGAAGCGGTACTGGAGCACCTGGGCGACAATACCAACTGCATGATCACTCTTGATTGCGATGGCCTTGATTCGAGCATCATGCCGGCAGTCATGGCCCCGACGCCGGGAGGCCTGTCCTACACCCAGTCGATTGACCTGATCGCCGCCGTGACAGGCAAAGCCAACCTGGTGGCTTTTGACATGATTGAATTTGTCCCGGAACGTGATCTGAACGGGACGGCGACCTTCACGGCGGCCCGGATAATCGCAAACACCCTTGGCTGCATGGCCCGCAAGTAAGGATCGGCTCCCGACTCACGACTGGCCTTTCTCCGTGATCCTCGTGACGCAACACCCCTGCTTGCCCGGTGACCACAGTTCAATTTCGTAGTCGAAACCGGCCGTGTCCAACGTGCCTTCATCGAGGGCGGAGGCACACTGCAGCAAGGTGCAGACTTCTTCATCGTTGCAGCCCGCCTCCATCCACGCGTCCTTCAGCGGGCAGGTCATCATCTGGACTTCGAGGCAGGTGTCGTCCAGTTGTCTGATGTCGGGAGAAAAGGTCGCCCCGTTGTCCGGGGCTTTCGCGTACCCTTCGGCCATGCCCGCAAAATCGCGCGGGCTGAAACACGCAAGCGTCTTGCCGATCGCCTTGCCGTGCTCATAACTGGCACTGCGCATCACGCTCATCGCCTCGGCTTTGCCATAGCGTTTTGACAGTTCCCGAAACACCACGAGATACGCCATGCCGCGTTCCTTGATGGCATCGTAAATCTGGGTGTTTGCTTGTTTTCCTGG
The DNA here is from genome assembly GCA_021775835.1 of Hyphomicrobiales bacterium. The sequence goes on from JAJFHC010000106.1 coordinate 2,536, forward strand.
CATGATGAGGTCACTCCGTTTTTTGCGCCGAACCGGAACGCATGTTGAGGATTGAGAAGGCGGCATTCGTTCGGTTGTTTGAATTCGTGCCGAAAACTATCGCCGAGGCGGACACCCGCACAAATCAGAAAACCTCGGTTGGAGGGATAGAATTACTGAGTCAACGACCGGCGTCCTTTGTGTGACTGTGGAGCAAGGAGAAGAATTCGACATGACATACAGACTTCCGGCATTGAACACATTGCGGGCCTTCGAAGCCGCTGCCCGGCATTCAAGTTTCAAGATGGCCGCCAGCGAACTCGGCGTGACGGCAGGGGCGGTCAGCCAACAGGTCAGGAAGCTGGAAATCTCTCTCGGCGTGTCCTTGTTCCGCCGATTGCCGCACGGTTTGCTCTTGACGACGCAAGGCGAGGTCTACCTGCCTCGGATCACCAAAGTCTTTGAAGACCTGACCGAGGCGACAGAAGCAATCGCGCCCCAGATCAACAGCAAGAAGTTTACAATCGGCATCAGTCCCGGGGCCGCTGACATCCTGCCCTTGAACTGGCCAAATCAGTGCAACGGCCTGAAGGCTCACGTGCGGGAGCCAATCACCACCAATGACGTTGAGAGAATCTGGACCAACGAAATCGATTGCCTCATCCGGCTTGGCGGTGGCCCTTACCGAGATCTTGCCCTGATAACGATCCCGGTTTCCACAGGCCCGGAGAAAAGCCTGAACGAACTGCACTATGTCTGCAAACCCGGTCTCGCAGACTGCCGCCAGACCAGGGCCATAGTGGACGACTTGAAGGTCCACGCGATGGCGGAGTCGTGACTTCTGGTCTGTTTGCTGACAGAGTCTCCATTTGAGCCTAGTGAGGGCGGCGATAAGGCATAAAGGCTCCGCCGGTGTTTCTGTCGCGTTTACGCAGAATGCTGACCGCTGCGTTGATTTTCGCCTCGATTTCCCGCGGAAAGCCGATAAGGACTTCCTCTTGCAGTCGGACAAGTGTCTTCAACAACACCAAGTCCGGGGGCTGGTCAGGATATTGCGGTTCCAACGCCTCGAACAGGTGAGGACTTGCGTCAAACAGAAAGTAAGAGAGAACTATCTGACGCCATGGCAAAAACACCTTCTCCAGGATCTCGGAGTTGCCGCCTTGATCGTTGACGTGAACAAAGTCGCTGCTTTCCTGTACATGCAGGCCCGGCGACAACTCGCTGCTTGCCCGGTTAGGGGCATGGCATCCGGCGCAACTGGTAAAATAGGCACGGTTGAAAACGTGCTTGGTTTTTATACCCGCGTCGACCACTCCAGCCAGTTTCAGCCAGTCGAGGTTGGATTTTAGGAGACTTCGGAAACTGGTCGTGTCTGTGAACTGGGGGAAGACATCGTCGTACGGATCGGCGGGCTTGTGCTCAAAAGTTACGCTGGACTGAAATTCATTGAACCGGTCGTCGATCTTGTTGGATATAAGATTTAGGTCCATTCCTTGTGACAGGCTGTAGCTGTGTATGTCGGTATTGAACGTGCTTGGCAGGCAGGCTTTATGGGTGTCGACGAATGTACTTATCGCCGTGAAGTAACGCCTGTCCCTGATTACATTCATCTGTTCGAACCGGGATGACAGTCCGAGTTTGAACCGAAATTTTTCGCGGTCGAAAACGTCCTTGTTCCCGGCCGCCCACGGGGCTTTCTTTGCCCAGGGAGCCCCTGACGCATCGTAGTTATCACGATAGAACTCGGCAAAAGCATTCTCCTTCAGCGTTTCCATTCTGAAGTTCACGTGTCGGTTTTTCAACAACAGACGCCATTCACGCATGTGCCAACGTCCATCGCGTCCATTCCCGCTTTCATCGAGTAGAATGTTGCCGCGGATCTGGCCGGTTGGGCCGGAGCCGTAATTTCTGTAGTCGATTAGCCCGCGGCGCTTCGGATACTTGATCTTAATGATTTTTCCGCCAATTCCCTTAAACGCTGCCGTGCCTTTGTAAAAGAGTTCCTCCAGTCGTTTGACCGATGTGGCGGTATCGGAATCGGTTGATAGATTCGCCCAAAATTCCGCAATGTCACGGCATCCCTTCTGCCTGTCCTTCTGTGATGAATTAGGCAGCATCGCGCCTTCAAAGATCAGGTAAAATGGCTTTTGTCTTATTGACGCGTGATAGACAATGCGATGTTCGCCACAATGCAGGAAGTCGTTCCGGGCCTTGTCGAAGCGATTGAAGACGGCAAGCGGCTTGAACTTGTACTCCGTCTTGTCCGTGAAATCCTTGTCTCCAACCCGGAACTCCTTGATGTTGAAGCCATCGAGAATTCTCTCGACCGGCGTCAGGAGACCGTTGAGCCTGTTCTGAGCGACAAAATGGCCACCCCTTATGGTCGTATGGCTGGAGCTTGACTGTTTGAATGTGTCCGCCAGCGACTGCAGGATGGCGGTCTCGGTGGACTTGTCGAACGTCAACCCCGCCGACGCAACGATGGCTTCAAGTGTCTTGCGGAATGAAAATGCGCATTTGGCGGGATCATTTTCGCAACTGGTGTCGACATCGTTGAAGTCCTTTATGTTCAGATTCAGTGACGGTGTGACAGCGGCGGATTTTTTGCTTCCGTTGCAGACATCGGCATTGGCACTGGGACCGATGGCCAGGGAGACCCCGGCCACCATTGCAACAATCCCAAATGCCACGGCCGAAGATCTGATGTTCCAATACTTCCTAACAAAGTACTGGACCATGGGGCTACCTGCATTTCGACAAAAGCATCATCCCGTGCAGGGCTCTTACCTTGTCTTTCATCGGAGCAGCGGTTTGACAATATTCCACAAACCTTTTCAGATAACGGGGGTCAGGAAAGCCGCCTTTAGGCTTGATGACGCTAAGTGTATCTTCTTCTCCACCGGGCAAAAACACGATGTCGTGGGTGGCTTCTTTCACAAACTTGTTGTTGGCGTCTTTTGCCTTTGGTTTGCCAGGATTGTTTGTACCATTCTGTTTTTTTCCTTCGAGAACGCGAAACATTGCTGTCCTCCGGTCTTTGGAAGGCTTGGTTTGCTTCGCCCTATACGCATCGGACAAATCTCGGTGCGCTTCTCCAAAGAGCTTGAGGCCCGGCGTGGTATCGGGTGTTTCAAATCTCCACTTTGCCATTTCTTGTTTCCCCTTGATTTGTTGCCCGTTTGGTCTGAATTGCTTTCAAACACACACATTCAAATAACACCTTATTATGTGTGACAAATTCGATGCTGGCAAATTTCTCTTACAAACGCAAATGCCTGACACCGAAATGCGCAGGACTGTTAAGCATGTTGTAAAACGGTTGCGGGCAGAGGAAGGACCAGTCCTAGGCAAGAGCGTCGATCGTGCTGGCTTCAAAACCCATCACTCTCACGTGATGCCGGCATCATCCGCTGTATATGTCTTGAATTTTGCAATGCAGCATCTATGTTGCAATGCAACCAATCACAGTATCGAGACTGAAGAAGGATAGCTCATGAGCGACACCCTGACGCTTGCCGGCCGCAATGTGATCGTCACAGGTTCGACCTCCGGGATCGGCCTTGGCATTGCCGAGGCCTTTGCCAAGGCCGGCGCCAACATTGTCATCAATGGTCTTGGCACCGCGGACGACAACGAACCGGTGCGCGCGAAGGTGGCCGCGGCCGGCACGAAGGTCATCTTCTGCGGCGCGAACATGATGAAGTCTAGTGCCATATCGGCCATGGTCGACGAGGCGCGCGCGGGTCTTGGCCCCATCGACATCATCGTCAACAATGTGGGCATCCAGCATGTGGCGCCCATCGAGGAGTTCCCGGAAGACAAATGGGATGCGGTGATGGCGCTCAACCTGACGTCTGCCTTCCACCTGACGCGGCTCACTAGCGCCTCCATGAAGGAACGCGGCTGGGGCCGGATCATCAACATGGCCTCCGCCCACTCGCTGGTGGCGTCGCCCTACAAGGCCGCTTACGTCGCCGCCAAGCACGGTCTGGCCGGCCTCACGAAGGTGGTGGCCCTGGAACTTGCCGAGTATGGTGTAACCTGCAATGCCATATCGCCGGGCTACGTGCTGACGCCGCTGGTCGAGGCGCAGATTCCCGATACGGCAAAGGCCCGCGGCATTACGGAAGAGGAAGTGAAACGTGACGTGCTGCTGAAAGCCCAGTCGACCAAGAAATTCGTGACCGTCGAACAGGTCGCCGCCACGGCATTGTTCCTGTGCTCTGATGCCGCTGCACAGATCACCGGCAGCAATATTTCCGTCGACGGTGGCTGGACCGCCCACTAACAGGACGACCGAACCCATGCCGCCTGCCAAACCGCGACCGTCGAAACCAGCAACTTCAAAAGTCAAATCTCCCAATACGAAGGCTCCCAAAGCCAAGGTTGGCATATCCGACACAACCATGATCAATCTGGCGCTCCAAGGCGGCGGCTCCCACGGGGCGTTCACCTGGGGTGTTCTGGATCGGCTGCTGGAAGACGGGCGGATCGGAGTCGAGGCCATCAGCGGCACCAGCGCGGGCGCCGTCAATGCGGTGGTCTTGGCGGATGGCTTCATGCGGGCCGGTGTCGACGGTGCCCGCGAGCGACTCCACGATTTCTGGCAGCACGTCGCACGGCTCGGTGAGTTGAGTCCGATTCAGCGATCGCCGCTCGATATCTGGATGGGCAATTTCAGTCTCGATCACAACCCGGCCTACCTCTATTTCGACATGCTCACGCACGTGGCGTCACCCTATGATCTCAACCCGGCAAACCTGAATCCGCTCAAAGACCTGCTTGAGGAGGAAGTCGATTTCGAGCGTGTTCAGTGTTGCACCGACATCCAGCTTTTCATCTCGGCCACCAATGTGCACACCGGCCGGGTCAAGGTGTTCACGGGCGAGGAGATCAGCGCCACATCGGTCATGGCCTCGTCCTGTTTGCCGCTGGTGTTTCAGGCGGTCGAGATCGACGGCGTGCCCTATTGGGATGGCGGCTTCATGGGTAACCCGGTGCTGTTTCCGTTCTTCTATCACAGCCAGTCACACGACATCGTCCTGGTTCAGGTCAACCCGCTGGAGCGCAAGGAAACGCCTGTCACGTCACGCGAGATCCATAACCGCATGAACGAGATCACCTTCAACGCCTCCCTGACCAAGGAACTGCGCGCCATCGAGTTCGTCAGCCGATTGGTTGAATCAGAGAACCTCGACACCGACCGCTACAAGCGCGTCCACATGCACATCATCGATGCAGGCGAGGAGCTTCTGGCACTCAGTGCATCGAGCAAGATGAACGCGGAGTGGCGTTTCCTGACCCACCTGCGTGACATCGGCCGCCAGACCGCGGGCACCTGGCTTGCCGCCCATTTCGACAACCTCGGTAAACGCTCGACGTTCGACCTTGGAGAGCACTTCCACACCACCCGCATCGACGGCGAAGTCTGATCGGGCACGGCCTGTTTGGCGGTTTGGCTGTTCGTCAGTCCCCGTTGGTACTATAATCCGAATCAGTTCGAATAAACGTCTTGGGGGATGTTGATTTGGGCATTTTTGTCTGGGGCAACAATGGCGGCCAATTGCTGGCACGCCTCAACAATTGTTGAAGGACAACGGACTATGGAACAGCTCATCATTCAACTCATCAGTGGTGCTGTCGGCGGCAATATCGCCGGCGCCGTACTCAAGCAGTTCAACCTGGGCGTGCTGATCAATTCGATCGCCGGTATCGTCGGCGGTGGAATCGGCGGACAGATTCTCTCCAGCGTGCTCGGTGTCGGCGGTGGTGGCGGCATGGACATTGGCGGGATCGTTTCGCAGGTCGCCGGTGGCGGCGTTGGCGGCGCCGTCCTGCTGGTCATCGTGGGCGTGATCAAGAACGCCATGAAGAAGTAGTTCCAGGGCGCAGGGCTGGTTCAGACGCCGGCGTTTGCGGCTGGGACGCTCCCGGTTCAGCGAAGCAGCACTGGCGTGCCGCATCGCGCCCGGGAAACAACATCGTTCCCCGGACACACGTAGTGTGATCCGGGGTCGTTCCATACATCGAGTCTTGCGCTTAGCGCGGTCCCACGTCGACCGCATTCACGGCACGTCCCAAACTTCCCCCGGCGACAGGGCACGGAAGTGTTCGTCCGGGACGCCTGCGTCCAGCTTTGCCTGTTCCAGGTCCCGGACCGGGGCGTCCCAGGCTTCGCTGGTGAGGCGGAAGGTTCCAAAATGGGTCGAAAGCGTCGGCGGCCGGCCGAGATCCTGGTGCGCCAGGACCGCTTCTTGTGGGTTCATATGGGAATAGGCCATGAACCAGCGCGGCTCATACGCGCCGATCGGCAGGATCGCGAGCCTGAACGGGCCGAACTTTTCGAAGGCGTCGCGAAAGTAGTCACCGCCGCCATAGCCTGAGTCCCCGACGAAGTAGATCGTCCCGCCCGGCGTGCCGATGGCGAAGGACGCCCACAGCGCCATCTGGCGATCGCGAACGCCGCGTGCCGACCAGTGATGGGTCCGGTCAAGGGTGACATGGACATCGTCGCTTAAGGCGACGCGTTCGTCCCAGTCATGGGCCTCGGCGGACATCGACGCATCGAAGGCGGTGATGATCGTATCGTTGCCCAGTGGCGTAACGATGCGCGCGCCATCGCGTTTCTGGATCCGCTGCAGGGTCACCAGGTCCATGTGGTCGTAGTGATTGTGGGACAGCAGGATCACATCGATCGGCGGCAGGGTGTCGAAGTCGACGCCCGGCGGCTGCGCCCGCAACGGGCCGATACGCTGGGACGGGCTCGCCCTCTGGGCCCAGACCGGATCGGTGATGATGTTGAGGTTCTGTGTCTGGATAAGGACGGTGGCGTGGCCGACGAAACTGACGCGCAGATCGTCACCCGCCACGCGCTCAGGCGGTCTGTCCGGTGGGCCGCTTGCAACTGACCTTGGCCATTCCTCCCACTTGGCGGTCAGTTGCCATTTCAGAAACTGCCTCAGGCCGCCCTTTCTAGGTTTTCCCGGATTGAAGAACCGGACACCATCGAAGTGATCGCTGACTGGACCCGAATAATAGGGATTTTGGCGGGGGCGAAGTTTCATGCCGGAATGGTCTCCCAAAAGTGCGACAGCCGTGCTATCCAGATTTCCCTCAATCCGGGATCAGCCTGATCGGTTCCAGTTGTTGTCAATATGGTATCTGCGCGTTGAGTGCAAAAGGCCGGGGGCAGCGTGGGATTGGATATTTGCCGACATGTCAACGAAGACCATGGAGTCCAAATCGAATGAAGCCTGAAATTCTAATCCCCGTTCCCATCATGCCGCGGGTGGCTGATGCCCTGGACAACTCTTATACGGTCCACAGGCTGGACAAGGCCGATGACAGGGCAGGGGCTCTGGCGTCGGTGGCTCCCGGCATCCGGGGTATCGCCACCATGGGTGTGGCGGACGCCGCCCTCATGGACGCACTACCCGGTCTCGAGATCGTCTCGAGTTTCGGTGTCGGTTACGACGGCGTCGATGTGGCCCATGCGGCGGCCAAGGGGATCACCGTCACCAACACGCCCGACGTGCTCAACGACGAGGTTGCCAACACCGCCATCATGCTGTTGCTGGCCGTCAGCCGGAAGCTTGTGTCCTATGACCGTTATGTCCGAGAAGGGCGTTGGGCGGCGGAAGGGGCGCCACCCCTGACCCAGGCGATCCGCAACACCCGTGTCGGCATATTGGGGCTGGGGCGCATCGGCCAGGACATTGCGCGCAAGCTTCAGATGTTCGGCTGCACCATCGCCTATCATGGACGGCGCAAACAGGACGACCAGCCATACGAGTATTTTGCCGATCTGGTCGGGATGGCCCGGTCCTGCGACACGATCATTGCGATCTGTCCCGGCGGCGAGGCGACCCGTGGCATCGTCAACCGGGCCGTGCTCGACGCCCTCGGCCCCGACGGTACCTTCATCAACATCGCCCGCGGCTCGGTGCATGACCAGCCGGCTCTTGTGGCAGCCCTTCAGGAAGGCACGCTGGGCTTCGCCGGTCTCGATGTTTTTGCAGACGAACCCAACGTGCCCGAGGAACTGTTTGCCATGGACAACGTCGTGCTCCAGCCCCACCAGGGCTCGGCAACAATCCAGACGAGGAATGATATGGCCGATCTGGTCGTCGACAACCTCAACGCCCATTTCGCCGGCAAGCCCGTGCTCACGCCGGTGACGGAGTAGACGAGGACTATTTGTCCTTTGTATCCAGTGTCTTCTTCGCAAAAACCGCTTTCCCCCGGGCCAGGAACAGCATCGCGGCCCCTGCGACGAGACCCCAGAAGGCGCCGCTGATGCCGAAGAATGTCAGCCCGGAGGCGGTAGCCAGAAACGTGATGACGGCAGCCTCGCGGTCGTCTGTATCGGCAACCGCTCCCTGCACGGCAGAGCCGAAGGCGCCCAGCAGGGCAAGGCCCGCAACCGCTTCAATCAGGATCGGTGGTGAGGCACTGATGAAGGCCGTGGCGATGCCGGCCAGCAGGCCGAACAGCACATAGGCGATCCCTGCGGTAACCGCCGCCCAGTAGCGCTTTTTCGGATCCGGGTGGGCTTCTTCACCGGCACAGATGGCAGCCGTAATGGCGGCAAGGTTGATCGCATGTCCCCCGAACGGAGTTGCGGCCAGCCCGAACACGCCTGTGGTGGTGAAAAGGGGACCCGCCGGTGGTTGGTACCCGTTGGCGTTGAGTACAGCCAGGCCTGGGATGTTCTGGGACGCCATGGTCACGATGAAAAGCGGCAGGGCGATGCCAACGACGCTGGAGAGCGTGATTGTCGGTTGCACCAGAACCGGTTGCGGCCACAACGAGACGCCGTCAAGCGCGATCTGCGGCGTGGTCGTGTAGACCAGGACGGCTGCCACCAGGACGGCTGCAGGCACCGCGAACAACCGCTTGAAGCGGCCGACGATTGCCCAGGTCAGAACGATCGGAATCGCGAGCGAAGGTACTTCGCCAATCGCCTTGACCGGCGCCAGGCAAAGGCCGAACAGGACGCCCGCGAGCATGGCATTTGCCAGCGATGACGGGATCGCCGACACCCACCGTCCAAGCGGTTTCCACAGGCCCGAAACGATGATCAGCACGCTCGTCAGCATGAAAGCGCCCACGGCTGCGGGAAACCCGCCTTCGACCGCGCCTGATGTGGCCAGCAGGGCAACCCCTGGTGTCGACCAGGCAATCGAGATCGGCAGCCGGCTCTTGAGACTGAGATAGATTGCGCACACGCCCATGGAAATCGACAGGGCCAGCAAACCGGAAGCGGCCTCCGCCTGGCTTGCCCCCACTGCCGTCAGGCCCTGTATGATGACGGCAAAGGATCCGGCAAACCCGACAAAGGCGGCCAGCAGTCCGGCGGAAAAAGCCGACAGGGAATAAGATCCGCGCATCAGACGAACCCCCGGTTATGTCGCATGACGACGTCCATTGATTTTTCAACTTGTGGCGTGCGGATGCCCACACTGTCAACACGGGAACAGCGCTCTGGGAAATAATCGTTCCCCGGGCACACGCAGTATGACCCGGGGTCTACTCGCGGTTGTTCCGGAGCGATAAATCAGCGTTGAGAAAATGGGGAGGCGAGTAGGTCCCGGCGCACCCTGGCGGCCGTCCGGGAAACGAAAACACTACCGATTCTCGGACACGCTAAGCGTGAGCCAGGATCTTACCGGTCTCCATCGTTTGCGACTGGCGTGGTCTCAGTTCAGCAAAGCAGCACCGGCGTGCCGCATCGCCCCCGGGAACCCACCGTTTTCCGGACACGCAGCAGCAACTGGGTTTACGCGGATTGCTGAAAGGGTGTCTTTGCCCGTTAAATCTAAGATGTCATCTTTGGCGACGCGTAAGGGGCGCCGAAGATCCACGCGCTCCGACTTCAGCAGGCAGCGGGGGCGAATGGATTGTCGTCCTCGCCACAGGCGCGGACAAGAATGACGGTTGGGACTCAGTGACTAAACAATCGGTCTCCCCCACTCCAGTATCGCGCACATTCAGCATACAGGGGCCGTTCCAAGTTCAGGCATGTGCGTTTGGCACAGTGCCGGTTATTCCGCCGCTTCCACATACCCCGGAATCACTTCCTTGGTCTCCGACTTGGGCGTGCGGCCCTCGCGGTCGACGGGGAGGTTGCTCTTGCCCGAGCGCTTGCCGCGCCAAGCCTGCCAGCGGCGTTTGTAGACGGTTGGCGCGGCGATCAGGACCGGGGTCAGCACCAGGGTCAACAGGGTCGCGAAGCCGAGGCCGAAGATGATCGCCGTCGACAACTGCACCCACCAGACCGACGTTACGCCGCCGAACGAGATTGTCCGGGTGAAGAAGTCGAAATTGATCTGCAGCGCCATCGGCAACAGGCCACAGATTGTGGTGCCGGTGGTCAGCAGGACCGGGCGCAGTCTCTGGGCGGCGGTCCGCAGCACGGCGTCGATCACGTCCATACCCGTTTCCCGCAACCGGTGGTAGGTATCGATCAGCACGATCGAGTTGTTCACCACGATCCCGGCCAGGGCCACGATGCCTGTGCCGGTCATGATCACCGAGAACGCCTGGCCGGTGATCAGCATGCCGATGAGGACACCGACCACGGACATGACCACCGTCGAGAGGGTCAGCAGGGTGTGGTAGAAGCTGTTGAACTGGGTCACCAGTATGATGAACATCAGGAACAGGGCGCCGACCATGGCCTTCATGAGAAAGGCGAAGGAGTCCTTCTGTTCTTCATCGGCTCCACGGAACTTGAAGGCGACGCTGTCCGGCCATTTCTGGGAATCGAGCCAGGCCTGAAGCTCGCGCACCTTGGTGTCACCGAGCACGCCTGTGACCGTGTTGGCCTTTACGTCGACGGAAATCAGGCCGTCCTTGCGGGTGATCGAGTCGACGCGCGGCTTGGGCGTGCGCTTGACGAAATTGCCGATTGGCACCAACCCGTTCTGGGTGCGCAGTTTCAGCTGGTCTAGTTGCACGATCGTGCGCTGGGACTCGGGGAACCGCACCCGGATATCAACTTCATCGTCGCTGTCGTCGGGCCTGTAGGTGCCGATCAGGATGCCATTTGTGATCATCTGTACGAGCGCACCGACCGATACGATATCGGCGCCAAAGCGGCCGGCTTCCTCGCGGTCGACTTCCAGTTCCCATTCGATGCCGGGCAGGGGACGGCCGTCTTCGATGTCGATCAGCCCGTCCATGGTTTCCAGGTGATCACGCACCCGTCCCGCGGTGGCCATGGCTGTTCCATGATCGCCGGCCTTGACCTGCAGGCGGATCGCCTTGCCGGTCGGCGGGCCGTCCTCGCGCTTGCGGACCTCGACCTTGAGGCCGGGCAGGGAGGCAGTCTTGTCGCGCACGTCCTGCAGGATCAGGGCACCGCGGCGGCGTTGGTCGAACGGCAGGAGTTCGATCGTCATCTGTCCGATCTGGTCTTTCGGCTGGTCCTGGCTGCCGCCAACCTCCGGGCCGGCACCGGAATCGCCGGTGGTGGTGGAAACCGACTCGATGCCTTCGATGCCGAGCACGATCTTTTCCACCCGCCGCGTCAGGCCGAGTTGTTCCCGTGCCGACAGGTTGCCGCGTGCGCTCACATGGACAATTGCCTGCTCCGGTTCAGTGTCGATGAAGAAGGTGACGCCGTTGTTATAGGCCCCAAAAATCTGGAAGGTGCCGATCATGACCACGATTGCGAACGCCGTGACCAGAAGCGGCGCGCGGATCATGCGGATCAGCAACCTGACATAGGCACCCGACAGGCCTGGCAGCTTTGAAATGTCGCCTTCGCCACCCGCGGCCAATTGCGTCAGGGCATCGTCCTTTTTGGCTTCCGATTTGCCGAAAATACCGCCCAGAACGGGCAGGAAGATCATGGCGGTGACCAGGGAGGCACTGAGCACGATGATCACCGTGATCGGCAGGAAGCTCATGAATTCGCCCGATACGCCGGGCCACAGGAGCATCGGCAGGAAGGCTGCAAGCGTCGTTGCGGTGGACGACACGATCGGCCAGAACATACGCTGGGCCGCAAGCAGGTAGGCCGCTTTCCGATCGAGCCCTTCCGCCATCTTGCGGTCGGCATATTCGACCACCACGATGGCGCCATCGACCAACATGCCGACGGTCAGCACCATGCCGAACATGAGCATCATGTTGACGGTCAGTCCCATGAATCCGACCAGCAGGAAGCCGATCATGAACGATGCCGGGATCGCCAGGCCGACCAGCAAGGCTGAGCGCATGCCAAGGGCTGCCACCACGACGATCATCACAAGGGCGATGGCCGTCATGATCGCCGACTGGAGCGAGCCCAGAACCTCGAAAATCGTCTTCGACTGGTCGAGCGTGTAGTTGATCTTGATCGACTTGGGCCAGTCTTTTGTTTCCGCCCTGACCACATCGCCGACCGCCTTGTTGTTGTCGACGATGTTGGTGCCGATCCGCTTGATCACGTCGATGGCGATGGCCGGTTTGCCGTTCAGGCGGGCAAACCGGGTCGGGTCCTTGAAGGTCCGGCGGATCTCGGCGATGTCGGACAGCGTGACGACGCCGTCGCCCGATACCTTGACCGGCAGTTTGAAGATGTCGCTTGCGGTCTCGAACAGGCCCGGCACCTTGACGTTGAAGCGGCCCTTGCCGGTATCGAGCGAACCCGCTGCCACGAGCCGGTTGTTCTGGGTGACGGCGTTCACCAGTTCGGCCTGGGTGACGTTGTAGGATTCAAGCTTGGCGTTATCGATGATGATCTCGACCAGCTCTTCGCGATGGCCCTTCAAGTCGGCGCGCAGCACCGAGGGGATTGCCTCGATCTTGTCCTTGAGTTGGCGGGCGTGGCGATAGAGCGTGCGTTCCGGCACGTCGCCCGACAGGGTCACGACGATCACGGGGAACAGGCTCAGGTTGAATTCGGTAACCGTCGGTTCTTCCGCATCCGACGGCAGTTCGGCCTTGGCGAGGTCGACCTTCTCGCGCACATTCTGTTCGGCGGCGTCGTTGTCGATGCCCACATGAAATTCCAGGATGACGCCCGCATGGCCCTGGCCGGCGATCGAGGTGATCTCCTTCAGGCCTTCCAGGCCGCGCAGTTCGGACTCCATGGGCTTGACCAGCAGACGCTCAGAGTCTTCCGGCGAAATGCCCTGTAGCGGGATCGAGACATAGAACACCGGCACCTGGATGTCCGGGTCGGCTTCCTTGGGGATCGTGATGTAGGAGAAGATGCCGGCGGCGATCATGACCACCATCAAGGTCAGAACGGTTCTCGGCCGGCCAAGAATTGCGGCAAGAGCCTGCATCATTGGACTGTCTCCTCGACCAGGGTAGCAGCCTCCTGGACCGGTTCGACCTTCTGGCCCTCGGTGACATATTCCTGGCCCACCGTGATCAGCGTCACGGTTTCAGGCAGGCCCGCGACCCAGATGCCGTCCTTGTCGTCGGCCAGGATCTTGACCGGAGCAAATTGCACGACGTTGGAGGTATCGACCACGCGGACGCCGATTTCACCATTGTCGTTCAGGGTGAGGATGGCGGGTGAAAACTTGTGCGCGTTCTTCGTTGCCAGCGGAATTGTGACATCGCTGGTGACCCCGTCACGCAAGCTTTTGTCAGGGTTGGGAACCGCCAGTTCGACCCGGAAGGTCCGTGTGGCAGAATCCGCCGATGTCGCCACATGACGGATCGTGCCGTCGACCGTCTCGCCGGTTACCAGGGTCGCCGTGCCGGCCATGCCCGGTTTGAGGGCGGCGATTTCACGTTCCGAGACCTGGCCCACGATCAGCAGGGGGTCGAGCACAAGCACCCGCGCGCACACGGAGCCGACCTGGAGGAAACTGCCGGGCTCGGCAGGCCTTGTATCGATCAGGCCGTCAATCGGCGCTGTAATGTTCGTGTAGCTCATCTCGCGCTGCATCAACTCGACGGCCGACTGGGCTGCGTCAAATTTGGCCTTGTCCGAGGCCTGGCGGGTTTTTGAGACAAATTTCTGTTTCACCAGGTCGTCGGCAACCTTCAATTCAAGTTCCGCGCTCTTGAGTTTTGCTTTTGCCTCGGCGAGCTGGGCATAACGCGATGCCATGTCCAGCCGGCAGAGCAGCTCGCCGACCTTGACCGCGCGGCCCTCGTCAACAGCGACTTCTTCGACGATGCCGGCCGTCCGTGCTCTGGCGTCGACCCGGCGGAACGCTTCGGTGCGTCCACGCATGACCAGACGGGCCTCGCGCGGCCGCGACGATATCCGTCTCACTTCGACCCGGAACGGACGGTCGGTTTCCGCCTTGGTTTCCTGTTCGGGCGCCGGTTCCGGCATCTGCACCAGTCCGGAACCCATCCATGCCGCGATGGCAATCGTGATGGCGCCCGCCCAGTAATAGGAACGTTTGATTTTCATCGACTCTACTCCGCGGCGTCCAGGTCGTCAGTTTCGCTAAGTGCTGTCCCGGATACGACGGACTCCGAAACGGCGGAGGCGTCGAGCCCGGCAAAGGCGGCGTTCTGTTCCAGGTATTTGATCTTCGCTTCGAATATGGCCAGTCCGTAACCGGTCACGAACCTGGTTCCTGCTTCGTCGCACTGTCCGGCCATTTTGCGGATCATGTCGTACTCGGCCCGCACATCTTCAAGGCGCTTGAGATAGATTTGCGCCACATGGGTGCGCGGCAGGTTTTTCGACAGCAGCATGATGAACAGGAATTCTGACTTAAATTTGTCATCCCTGGGGTGTTCGGAAAGCGTCGCTTCGAGCTCCGTTCGCCCGGCCTGCGTGATCGCATAGACCTTCTTGTCCGGCCGGCCGGTCTGGATTTCTTCCCGGCAGGTCAGCAACCCGTCCTCCGTCATCCGGGTGAGGGCAGGGTAGATCGATCCATAGCTGGCTTCGATAAAGTGGTTGAACATGCCGTCCTCAACCATCTTCTTGATTTCATACCCCGTGGCATCCCCAAAAGAGAGGATGCCGAGACATAACGTGCGCGCATTCATGAGCCCGGCCTGTTCCATTTTTCTTATGTATCGAACGAGTATATATCTAACCTGAATATATCCAATGTGAATATATCGCTTTGATATAGATTTTCAAGGCGGCCAACATGACGCAGGCAATGGCGTCACGTCTGCACCCGGTATATCGTGGCGGTCCATCCAGTTCACCGGGCGCAGGAGGCACTTTCATGAAACGGACCCACTGGTTGCACGAATTGCGTTGGCCCGAAATTGAAGAGCATCTGCGCAACGACGATGTGGCGCTGGTGCCGATCGGGGCTACAGAACAGCACGGCCACCATCTGCCGCTGATGGTCGATACCGGCTGGGCGGAAGCTGCGTGCGAAGAAGCCGCCAGGATCGCCGGCGCCGTCATCGCGCCGCCTGTACATTTTGGCTGGTCGCCCCACCACATGGGCTATCCCGGCACAATCACGTTCAGCGCCGACACGCTCCGCCGGGTGGCAGTGGATATCTGCACCAGCCTGATCTGCCACGGTTTCCATCACATCGTGATCGTCAACGGCAACCGGATCGCCAACCTGCCGCCGCTGGAGATCGCCGCCGTCGAACTCCAGAATTCAACCGGCGCCCGTGTTGCGGTTGCCGATACCGGGCTGATCGCACGCCACGAGATCAAGGCTCTGTGTGAGGCGGCCGACGGCGGCATCGAACACGCCGGCGAGGCGGAAACGTCGCTGGCGCTGCACTGGAGCGGCGACCATGTGGACATGAACCAGGCCCTTTTCTCGGAACCCGCCGCCCCTGGCGCCTTCGATTACCCGGTGGAACTCGACCCCGATCTCAACGGCAACGCGGTCTCCCGGTTCATCACCGCCGCCCAGCACCGCGAAGCGACGGCCCCTTACGGTTGCAACGCCGATCCAACAGCCGCCAGTGCCGAAAAAGGCGCAGCAATGGTGGCGGCCATCGGCCAGAACCTGGCCCAATTCATCGAGGAATTCCGGACCCAGAAAGTCGGGAAAGTGACCTGCAACGCACCGGCGTGACCCCCGTTTCTCGTGTGCGAAGCAGCACGTCAGTGCTGCTTCGCAGACGCAGGGACCGTCTCACCCACGAACACCAGAGTTTGGAACGCCCCCGGCTCACGCTTCGCGCGTCCGGGGAACGCCGTTTCCGGCGTTGTTTCCCGTGCGTGATGCAGCACGCCAGTGCTGCTTCGCAGACACGGGATCGTATCACCCGCGAACACCTGAATTTGGCAAGGCCACGGCTTAACGCTTCGCGTGTCCCAGGTAGGCTTCAGCCGAACCGTCTCGGGCTTGGCCGGGCCAGGCAGTTCCAGATCATGGCACTGCCCGCAGCGACCACCAGGCTTGCGTAAAACGCTGACTTCTTTAATCGGTGAATGGTATTCATTTCGACCCCCAACACCTCTCTCCAGGGACAGAATGCTCGCGTGATTCCGCGTTCCTGGAGTGGTGGTTTCTCATCTGAGATTGTTTATGATTAACAGAATCTCGTGAAAACACCAATGAATTATTGTCGTTGAATCAAATGAATAAACCAAAGTTATAATTTAAAATCTTAAAAAGGATGGAGGTGGAAGCAGTGATCCGGGCAGCCGCTGCAGGCAAATGAGCCGGGAAGAAAGGCCATCCGCTTACCCCCACGGCTCTCCGGCAAGCAGGGCCTTTGCCAGGCAGCCCGACGTGGCTTCAAACATGGCCTCGCCTTTCTCAACCGACGCCTTGCGGGCGTCTCCCAGGACACCTGAAGGCGTGATGTCGCGGAATGAGCGCCAGCGCAGGATCGGCGGCGACAGAACCTCGGCCATGCCGGTATTGGGACCGACAGCCTCTTCCAAGCGGTTGGTGTCCACCAGATCCGGGGTCACCGCCATCATCATCGACGTTTCCGCCTCACAGGCATGAATCAGGCCCGTCTGGTCCTCGAGGATGGCGTCGATCAGGCCTTCCTGTGAGGCTTTGGTCCAGTAACTGGTGGTGGCGATAGGGGCCTCCAGTTCCCGGGTGAGGTCCGTGGTCAGCGCACTGAGCGCTGCCATGTTGCCGCCGTGTCCGTTGACAATCAGGATCTTGGCAAACCCGGCCCTCAGGACCGCGTCGCACAGGTCACGCAGCAGGGCGTGCCAGGTGGCGAGGGAGACAGAGAATGTGCCGCCGAAGGCCACGTGATGTTCCGCCAGTCCCATCCAGACTGTGGGCGCCACCACGATCGGGCGCTCCGTCGCGACCTTGACAGCGGTGCGGCGGCAGACCTCGGTGCACAGGATGGTATCGACGCCGGTTGCCAGGTGGGGCCCGTGTTGTTCGGTCGAGGCGACGGGCAGAAGAACGATGGCATCGGCATCTGCCCTGGCCCGCAGGGTTTCCGCCGTCATCCGGTTCCAGAATACCTCGTCATTCGTCTGTCGGGTGGACGTGTCGTTCATGGATCGCTCCTTCACTCTGGGTTGTGACAGACCGCCTGCAGCTTGTTGCCGTCCGGGTCGCGCACATAGGCGCCGTAATAATTGGGGTGATAATGCAGCCTGAGACCGGGTGCCCCTTCGTCTGATCCGCCATGGGCAAGGGCTGCGGCGTGAAAGGCATCCACATGCGCGCGCGACGGGGCGATGAAGGCGATATGGACGCCGTTGCCGGGGGTCGCCGGTTTTTTATCGAACGGCGGCATGACCCAGAACTGGTCGCGTTCCTCAGCACCATAGGCGTTGTAACCGCCGTCACTGTAAAAGCAGCCATGACCAAGCGCTGCCATGGTGGCGTCGTAGAATGTTTTCGAGCGTTCCGGATCGTTGGTTCCCACTGTGGCGTGGCTGTACATGGCAATCCTCCTGATGCTCTGGTCCCCGACAGACCCTACACAGGTCCATTATGGCATTGAGACCGGTCAGTGTATGATGGGCATCCGGAATCACAATATCTATTTGATGCTGACTGGATTTTGTCGGTCGGTAGCCTATGTGTAAGAGTAACTTAAGCAAACGATCATGATCGGGAAATTGTAATGGGAATTGAGAGTCCGCTGCCTGTGGCAGAGGCTTTGGTGGAACCTGTGGCTGATGCCGCTTCCCAGGCATCGTCGCAAGAGCCGAAAGAGCACCCGGCTGTGGACCGGGAGGCAATTGCCGCGATCGAATCCTGGCTGATGTCCCAGGCGCGGTTCCTGCCTGATTTGGGCACCGTCCTGGAAGCCCTGTCCAATCGGCTGGTCGAGGCCGGTATCCCCTTGTGCCGATCCACCACGATCATCCAGACACTTCATCCGCGCTACGTCGCGGTCAGCCGGATCTGGACCTGCGGTGAAGCAATGCGCGAGGAGCGCCCGGTCTACAATCCGGACAGCGTTACCATGTATGAGCGCAGCCCCTTGCGCTACATCCGCGAGAACGATTGCTGGCTCAATGTCCGCCTAGACCAAGGCCATGACCTCGATGTCCCCATGCTCGACCGTCTGGCAGCGGACGGCCTCGTCCATTACGTGCTGGCGCCGATACACTTCTCCGACGGTGCAATCAATGGTGTTTCCTGGTCAACCGACAATGCTCTCGGGTTCACGGATGAGCATGTCGCCATCTTCGACCGTTTGCTGAAACCGTTGTCCCTGGTTGTGGAAATCAAAGGATTACGGCGCATCATGCCGGAAATTCTGGCAGCCTATGTGGGCTCGGATCCCGCCCGCCGCATCCTTGACGGTGCCATCCACCGCGGCGACGTCCAGTCAACCGACGCGGCCATGCTGGTGTGCGATCTGCGTGGCTACACGAGTATGTCGAACAATGCTGATCCCGACCGCGTGGTCGAATGGCTGAACGGTTATTTCGACACTGTTGTGCCGGCCATCGAGGACGAGGACGGTGAGATTCTGAAGTTCATGGGCGACGGCGTTTTTGCCGCATTCACGGTGTCTGAGGATCCAAAATCCTGCAATGCCTGCCAGCGCGCGCTCAGAGCTGCCCACAAGGTGCTGAACAACCTCGGCTGTGTCGAGTGCATGCTCGACGACTACCAGCCCGTCATCTCTCTGCATGTGGGCAACGTCGCCTATGGCAATATCGGGGCCGGTGACCGTCTCGATTTCACGGTGATCGGCGGTGACGTCAATCTGGTGAGCCGTCTGGAAGGCGTCTGCAAGGATCTCGGCCGCCGCCTGGTGATGTCGGAGAGATTTGCCTCCTATATATCCGAACCGGTGGAGGACCTTGGCCGGTTCGCACTCAAGGGGTTCGATGACAAGGTCCCGGTGTTTGGGCTGAAATCCGTCGAGCGCGGCAACTGATCCAAGTTGGGCGCAGTGCATTATTCCATTATGGAATGAAAGCCCTTCTCATGTTATAGTTTCGTCATGAAGCTGAACGAAATAGAGACATTCGTGGCGGTGGCCGAGTCCAGGTCCGTCCAGGATGCGGCTCTCAGGCTCCACCTGACGCAATCGGCCGTTTCGCGCCTGATCCAGCGATTCGAGTCTGAAATGGGGTCGGAACTTTTCAACCGGAAAACCAAGCCGTTCCGGTTGACGAGGGCCGGGGAGAACGCCCTCGTGCATTGCCGCCGCGTCCTGAGGGCGGTGGATGATTTTTCCTCCGACTTCTCCGACACGGCACCGCCCGCCGGCCCGTTCCGGCTCGGCCTGTCGCATGCCCTGGCGTCGTTTGTGGCGCGCGGTCCGGTCGAGCACCTGCGGAAGAGTTTTACTGGCCTGTCGATCAGTGTGATCGCCAGTTGGTCAAAGGATCTTATGTCCCGTGTTGTTTCTGGCGATCTTGAGGCGGCGGTTGTCATGCTTGCTGCCGACGGCAAGCCTTCTGCGGATCTGCTCAGCCGGCGTCTGTCGATGGAACAAGTACAGATCATTGCGCCCCATGATCTCGATCCGGACCATACCGGGTCGATTGAAGCCATGAACAATTTTGGCTGGATACTCCTGCCCGAAGGCTGCCGCTACAGAACCACCCTGCGCCGGTCTCTCGAGCGTTCATCCCGGCCACTCAATGTAGCTGTTGAATCGTTTGGCCAGGAACTCCTTCTCACACTTGTGGGGCGGGGTGCAGGCATTGGCCTGGCGCCGCCGCTGATGTTCAGGGATACGCCGTTTGAAAGCAGTATCCGGGTCGTGGCCTGCCCGGAGTTTCGTCTCGATGTTTCTGTATGGCTTGTCAGAGGTCGCTATCCAGGCCGGTTTTCACCGGCAATGGACGTTCTGGAGGCACGGTTTCTCGACATCATGGGGCATGATCGTTCCGTAAGCGCATAATCATTATGTTTAAAATGAATTTGTTGGGGCATTGCTGTTGAGATAGGCTGTGCCCACGACCTCACGCAGGTGAGGAGCACTGATCCCCCGGAGCAGACGAATGTCTCAAACAGCCCCCGCCGATCCGTCCCAGAGTACCGCCACCAACAAATTCATCATGGTGATCGTCGCCGGCTGCCTCATTTCTCTCGTCGGCTTCGGTGTGCGTGCAAGTTTCGGCGTGTTCCAGGAACCGATCCTGGTGACCCGCGGCTGGGGCTCTGAAATCTTCTCCTTCGCCATTGCCGTCCAGAATCTCCTGTGGGGCATGGGACAGCCGTTCGCCGGCATGATCGCCGACCGCTACGGCACGGCAAAGGTCCTGGTGTCGGGCGCTTTGCTCTATCTGGCCGGACTGGCACTGATGTCGGTTTCCGGAAGCCCGGCAACGTTCCAGTTGACCGCCGGTGTCATGATCGGCCTGGGCCTGTCGGCAAGCGCGTTTCCCCTGGTCATGGCCTCGTTCGGACGTCTGGTGCCGCCGGAGAAACGCTCCTGGGCCTTCGGCATAGCGACGGCTGCGGGCTCGGCCGGCCAGGTTCTCGTCGTCCCCGTCAGCCAGACATTCATCACCGCCTATGGCTGGCAGACCGCTCTGATTTTTCTGGCCGTCATGATTGCCCTGATCATTCCCATGGCGACCGTGCTCGCCGGGCGCAGCGAACCTCCATCAGGGGCGGTTGCCGACAGCCAGAGTCTCCGCCAGGCACTCGCCGAGGCCATGGGCCACAAGAGTTTCAAGCTGCTGATTGCCGGCTTCTTCGTCTGCGGTTTCCATGTGGCCTTCATCACCGTGCACCTGCCGAAACATCTCAGCGACCAGGGCTTTTCCGGCAGCACCGCCGCCTGGGCCATCGCCACCATTGGCCTGTTCAACATCTTCGGGTCCTACTTTGCCGGTGTCGCCGGCGGCCATTACTCGAAACCCTATCTGCTGAGCGCCAACTATTTTTGCCGCGCCCTGGCCATTGCCCTGTTCATCACCTTGCCGTCGAACGAGGTGACGGTGATGGTCTTCGCCGCCGTCATGGGTCTGCTGTGGCTGTCGACAGTTCCCTTGACGTCGGCCCTGGTGGCCCAAATGTTCGGGCCGCGCTATCTGGGCACCTTGTTCGGCATCGTCTTTTTCAGCCATCAGGTCGGCTCGTTCCTGGGCGTCTGGCTGGGCGGCAGGTTCTACGACCAGTATGGCAGTTATGATATTATCTGGTGGTCCGGCGTCGGCCTTGGCGTGCTGGCGGGATTGATACACCTGCCGATCAGTGAGCGACCGGTAGACCGGTTCGTGACACAAGGCTAGGGCCGCTGGGTACTGAAAGGAAGGCTTCCGTGAAGTCGGGACATGGCATTGCGCTGGGGTTGGCGGCAGGGGTGCTGGCGGTCTGGCTTGCGCTCATGACCGTAAGCCTTGGTGACGCCGAAGTCGAAGCCTCAGCCAACGGCACGGTCCTGGCAACCTTCCCGATCAGCGCCAGCCAGGACGACATCTTTGCGGCCATCGTCCACGCCGGCGGACGGCCCATGCGCCGGACATGGCTTGGGTTCGCCTGGGTCGCCGACGGCAGCGACGCCGGTTTTGCCGGGCGCCTCAAGGAAAACGGTGCGACCGGTGTTTATCGCGAAATGCCGCTGGGACCGTCGCTCGGCGGTTGCGCGGCAATCGTCAGTGCCAGCCGCTGGCTCAAGAACGCCGGCCTGACGAATTGAATCGCCCCAATTTCCGCCCCAATTGAAACTGCCACCGATGTGTGGTGTATGGCGGGGCAAACCAATCTCACCGTTGAACATCAGGACAGGTCCCGCCCCATGATCGAAGATCCGCCACTCGTCACGATCCGCCGCAATTTTCCCCGCCCGGACAAGAGCCAGATCGAAGCGCTCACCGGCACTCCAACGGGCTTTGTCGTTGACTGCCTGAACGGGCGGGCGGCCCTTGACGGCGCGATCAAGCCGATCGATCCGGACGCGGTCCATTTTTGCGGTGTCGCCGTGCCCTGTCACACCGGTCCGGCCGACAACCTGTCAGCTTTCGCCGCCCTCGATGTGGTCGAGCCCGGCGATGTCATCGTCATTGCCACCGACGCCTATCTGACGACGGCGGTGATCGGTGACCTCTATCTCGGCATGGCGAAGAACTGTGGCGTGTCCGCAGTCGTCACGGATGGCTGCGTGCGCGATATTGTCGGCATTAATGACGTCGCCTTGCCCTGTTTTGCCGCCGGCGTCACGCCGAACTCACCAGCCCGCAACGGCCCCGGCACTGTCGGTTTGCCGATCACTTTGGGCGGAGAAACCGTATCGGCGGGCGACGTTGTCCTGGGCGATCTCGACGGCGTCGTCGTCATTCCCTTCGACCGGATCGGCCACGTCATCGACACCCTGCCGGGACTGCTCGCCGCGGAAGCCGCCCTCGATGCCAGGGTGAAGGCGGGTCTCAAGATCCCCGAATTCGTGAATGATGTCCTGACCGGCGGCCGGGTGCAGGAAGTGGAGTGACCTGCCTGCCCGGCCCTGGGGCTGGATCGTTTTATGTTCAGGCTTCGATCCGGTACGGCCCCTGTGTGCTGATTGTGTGCGATATTGGAGTGGGTGGGAGACCTTTACGGCCCCTGGTCCTCTGACTTGCAAGACCGTGATCCGGCTCGGTTCCCCACCCGTCCATTTTAACCAACCTGAACAGTTGCACGGGGCACTGTTGCATAGTG
>JAJFHC010000107.1 GCA_021775835.1 Hyphomicrobiales bacterium
CATAAAATTTGGATCGGTCGGATCAAGTTGCTGCAGTCTGTCGGTGACTTTGACGAGCAAGCCGGCGTCAGCGGTCGCCAATTCGGTATACCCATTGAGCAATAATTGGGTGACTTGCATGCCCGCAACCGCTTCCATCGCTTGTTTCGACGAATATCCCGAAAACACATAGATCGTTTCGTTGATGATCTCGTTGTCGAAAAAGCTGGAATGGCTGTACTTGTTTGACACGGTCGTCATGAACAGGAAGAGGCCCGGCGCGACTGTTTGTAAGTCGTGTTGCTCATGACGCTGGTGCTTGTGGTTGACGTCAATCCGCCCAACAGCGCCTGCACGCCGGCAAAAGCAGCCTCGGCAATCAACCCCTCCATACCGGCCAGAGAGGTGGCGACGCCCTTGAGCGCATCTCCGCTCGCGGCTTTTGTGCCTTTCGGTATCGGGCCGCCAAAAATTGCGCCGCCTACGGCGTCCACGATCTTGGCGACATTTTTCAAAGACCATTCCGACATCGTTTCAAGGTGCTGATAATGGCCGCCGAATAAAAAAGACTGGTCTGTGATGTGGGATTCAGAAAACGTTTTGGCCTTTAATTTTTCCAGCTCATCCTGCTTCGACTTGAGAATGGTCTGCATCGACGCCGTTTGTTCATCCACATAATCGCGGAAGGCTTCGTTTTCTTTTTTTTGCTGCTCGATTGTATTTGATGAGCCCATTGCACACCCCTATTAGCTGTATTATTTAATGAAAGCTCGTATAGGTTGTAATCTATACTTGTCAAGGTGATGTTTTCCAAATCTCGCGATGAGGATGTATTGGGTTCAAATTGCGCGTTGCTGTTCGTTTCCGCGGGCAAGCAATCTGCCGAGCATTGCGGTAGATTCGCGCGTTGATCGAGCAGCAGTCGGACGGGGCGCTATTAAATATGCCGACGTTTGGTTCCGCCGCTGGCCGGCGCCGAAAACCGACTCGAACCTTATAGAAATAATCCATGACTCGGAATTTGCTTGTCGAAAGCAGCGAGCTTCAACCGTCTAGCCATAACGAAGAAGTTTTGGCGAGGGAATACCAATGACGTCAATTGCAAATTCAAAGTCATCGGCAATGATCGCAATACTCACGTTCTTCGTTATATTTATCCCACTTACTGGCTTTTTCGAATACGCCGTTGTGAAATGGAATTATGGCGGCTGGATCACAGGGATGATGTGGTCCGTTGGCGTTGCCGCAATTATTACTTGCCTGGTTTTGCGGCGCCCCCTTTCCAGCCTCGGTTGGGGCTTTGGCAAACCAAAATATCTGCTACTGGCGTTTTTTCTGCCAATTGGATATTCGCTTTTCGCTTTCCTGATCATCATTGGTTTGGGCCTCGGCGTATACGACGCAGAGCACGTCAACAACATCGTTAGCAAGCGAGCAGGTGTCGAACCGCAATCTCTCGCGCTACAGTTCATCGTCTTCGTCGTATTTTTGTTCGTTTCGAGAATGGGCGGCGCTGTCGCCAATGCGTTGGGTGAAGAAATTGGCTGGCGTGGATTTCTGGTGCCCGAGTTCGCCAAGCTTATGCCTTTCACCGCGGTATGCATCGTATCAGGATTGATTTGGGGCCTCTGGCATTTTCCAATTATCTTTGGCGCGAGCTATGGCGGCGCGGAAGCCTTTCCAACATTAGACGCGGCGAAATTTTTAACCGCAACAACCTTAGCGTCGTTCCCCATGGTCTATCTTCGCTTAAGGTCGGGAAGCCTGTGGACTGCCGCCATCTTTCATGGGTCGCATAATCTCTTCATGAACGATATTTTTCGCCCGCTTCTGGTCGAAGGACCCGGACGAAATTTGATGGGCGAGTTTGGTTGGATCAGTATCGGCATTATGGTTTTTGTGGCCGCCTTTTTTTGGATACGCGCGCGGTCAAAACTCGCCTCGGTTTTTAAACCATAACCACGAACGATATATAGAATCTTTCGCATTTCGTGAGTGGCCGCCTTCGGCGGACAATCATCGTTCTCGACTGAACTTGTAAGCTGTCTGAACTAGCCCGCCTTCACGCCGCCAATCAGAAATTCGCGGTTGCCGCCGCCGCCGGCGATGGGGCTGTCGATCCAGCTTGTTGATTTCCATCCCGGCTGCGCATTGAGCCAGGCATCGATATCATTGGCGACGTCGATAGAATTCGCACGGCCTGGCTTGACGATCCCACCCTTACCGAGCCCCGCCCGACCCACTTCGAATTGCGGTTTGATCAGCGCGATCAGCTGCGCGCCCGGCGCTGCGAGGGCCAAAGCCGGCGGCAGAGCCTTCTTTAGCGAAATAAAGCTGACGTCGCAGACAATCATGTCGATGGGTTCCGGTATCGTTTCCGGCGACAATTCCCTCGCATGCGTCGCTTCCAGATTGACCACGCGCGCATCGTCGCGAAGCGATGGATGCAGCTGATCGCGCCCCACATCGACGGCGTAAATTTTCGCCGCGCCCGCGCGCAGCAGCACATCCGTAAAGCCGCCGGTTGACGCGCCGAGGTCGAGGCAAGTCTTGCCGGCCGCGTTAACGTCCATGCTCCGCAGCGCCGCGTCGAGCTTCACACCGCCCCGCGAAACGAAGGGATGCGCCTCGCCGTCAGCGATGATCTCATCGTCTTCGGAAATATTTTGAGACGGCTTCCTGGCCATTTCGCCATTGACGCGCACAAGGCCCGCCGCAATCGCCGCCTGTGCGCGGGCGCGCGATTCGTAAACGCCGGATTCAACGAGATGTAAATCGAGCCGCATGGCGCCCTACCCAATCCGATCGGAACAGGCAGCCTAGGTCAGTTTCGCGCGGTCATCAAAAAGCGCGCCAGCGGCGGGGAGACGCGTGCGATGCGCATCGTCGCGCGAAGTTTCGGGTTGTACCCGCGCGTCAGCGCCTCTTCGGCCTGTTCGTGAAACTCGCCGAACTGTCCATGCCGCAAGGCGGTTTTTGCTCTGCTGAGGGCGATCGTGTAACGCAATTTATCGATTTGCTGGTCACAAAGCACGATCAGGTCCGAACGCGCGGCGCGCAACTTTTCATAGACCTTGATCGTGAACATGCTGAGCCGCACGTCATTCGACGAAAGTGAGTCGTCTCTGAGGCGGTACCAGGCAAGCGGTTCGTTCAAATATTCGGCCTTGCCGCCGGCGGCGAGCATGCGGATCCATAAGTCGAAATCCTGCGCATTACGCAGTCTATTATCAAAACCGCCAACGCGGTCGAACCATTCGCGCCGCATTGTGACGGCCGTATAAACCTGAAAGGCGCGCGTTGCGACCCGTTTCAGCGTCACTGGCGGAACCATCCGTACGTTTTCCGAGCACCGATTGCCGGGGCGTTTTTCGTCCACAAATGTATGGGCGTCACAAGCGACGAAGGCGCATTCCGGCGCGGCTTCGATCGCGTCTAGCATCTTCTCAAGATAATCGGGCCGCCATGTATCGTCAGCGTCCAGCATCGACAGGAATTCACTTTCGGACGCCTGCACCGCGCGATTGCGCGCGGCCGCGGCGCCAGCGTTTTCCTGCTGGATAATCTGAATGCGGTTATCATCGAAAGACCGGGCGATCTCGACCGTGTCGTCCGTGCTGCCGTCATCAACGATCACAAGGGCCCAGTCATCGCGCGTCTGCGCCAAAACGCTCGCAATGGCCTCGCCAATATACGGCCCGACATTGAAGGCCGGCATGATGATGGATGTTTTTGATTTGTCAGTTTTCAGGGACACGGCTCGACACACTCACATTGCACAAGCCCGTATGCATGCACGTTGCGCGCCGATTTTACGAAATCGTCCGCACCGCCATGCAAATTTCCGATAAAGACCGCGCAGCCCTGATCAGGCCGCGCGGCATTTGTTAATTGGGAAGGTTAACGAATGACGCCGCAACGAAGGCGCCGCCGGCAATACACTAAGGCGACGCCGGCAATACACTACCGGACGCTGTCATCTCGAATGGCCGCGGCGTGAATCACCTTGATCAGCTCGCCCTGACTGCGGACGTCTCGTCGCATCTCTCGCAAACGCGACGCCGCCCATTCATCACGCGCTTCGGCGCGGCGTAATTCTTCGGCGACGGCGCTGAGGCGTGTGTCGAGTTGGTGACGCAACCGGGCGATTTCTGCCTCTATCGCGGAGAGCTTCTGCTCTGCGTCGTCTTCCCCCATTTTCGTCAAGCCAGCCCGGTTGCGTCGAATGCCAACTTCAAGTCTTTTGAAAATAAAGTCAACCGGTTTTTCCGGTTAAAACTTGTATAGCGCGCCGATTATCACGGGCTGAAAATAATGCGGCTCATCTATTCAAATCGATTCCGACGACAAGCTGGCAGTCCCAGTCCGCCTTTTTCAGATCGCTTTCCTTTTTCGGATTGAGCTGACAAACAATCCACTTCGCAGCCGTCTGGCCGGCAAAGAGTCGCAAAATCACATCGTGCGACCCTTTTTTTCTGGCGATGAATAAGGACTCTTGCCCCGGCGCGGGGCGACGGTGCGGATGCACCCAAACAAGCTCGCCGGTATTGATTCGCGGCGCCATGGCGTCGTCGACGACATAGACGCCGTAAAGCGCTTTGACATTTTTCCATTGTTCCGGGCGCTGCCGATGCTCCACAATGTCGCCCAAATGAAAGGTCTGCGCCGCGCCGTCGTTTAAGACAGCGGCATAAACCGGAACGAGGGCATCCGACCGCTCGATCGGCGCCTCCGCCAGCGCTGAAATGCGCGACGCGTCGTATCGCGATGACCGTCCTTCTTCGCTGACGCCGCCTGATTCCAGCCAGATGGCGCTCACGCCGAGCGCCTCCGCAATTTTTTCGACAATGTTTCGGCGGGGTTCGGTATCGCTGGTTTCCCACTCGGCGACGGCGGACTGAGACCGCCCCACGATCCGGGCGAGATCAGCCTGAGACAACCCGCTTTGGCTGCGGGCGCTTTTGATTCTTTCGCCGATTCCCATACCGAAAAATGCCGGAAACAGCGCAAAGAAATCCAACCGGAAAATCCGGTCGCAGCCGGGAAAGCCGATAGACCGTCCGACGCCTGCTAACCGTGAAGGTTAACGACCTCCGCGGTCATGCCCAGGGCTTCGCGCGTGCGCTCGACGATCTGCGCCGCGTTCAGGCGCGCGGTGTCGTACATTTTGACCGGCGAATCGTGATCCTGGAAAACGTCCGGCAAGGTCATGGTGCGGATCTTCAGACCGTTGTCGAGAACCCCGACATCGGAAAGGAAATGCAGGACAAACGCGCCGAAACCACCGCGCGAGCCTTCCTCAATCGTGATGAGGACTTCGTGATTGCGCGCCAGATCGAGAACGAGATCATGATCGAGCGGCTTGGCGAAGCGCGCATCGGCGACCGTTGTGGACAGGCCTTGCGTTTCCAGCATGTCTGCAGCTTTCAGCGCCTCCTGAAGCCGTCCGCCATAGGCGAGCAGCGCAACCTTGGTTCCTTCCCGGACGAGCCGGCCCTTGCCGATCTCCAGGATTGTTCCTTTTTCCGGCAGATCAATCCCGACGCCCTCGCCGCGCGGATATCGAAACGCGATCGGGGCTTCGTCAAAGGCGACCGCTGTCGCCGTCATATGGACAAGCTCGGCCTCGTCGCCGGCCGCCATCAACACCATATTCGGCAGGCAGCCGAGATAGGCGACGTCAAAGGCCCCCGCATGGGTCTGCCCGTCGGCGCCGACGAGACCGGCGCGGTCCATCGGAAAGCGCACGGGCAAGTTCTGGATCGCAACATCATGCACAACGGAATCGTAGGCGCGCTGCAGGAATGTTGAATAAATCGCCGCGAAGGGGCGC
>JAJFHC010000108.1 GCA_021775835.1 Hyphomicrobiales bacterium
CACTGCTTGGCTCGATCAGTCGCAGGATGAGCCGTGCAAGTGTTGACTTGCCACAGCCCGATTCACCCACGACACCGACCACCCGGCCCTTGTTGACGCTGAACGAAACATCATTGACGGCGTGCATGGATCGCACGGGACGAAAGGGACCGCCGCCGGAGACAAACCGTTTGGAGAGATTCCTGACATCCAGGAGTGTGGTCATTGCCCCGCCTCCAAAGCGAAGTGGCAGGCAGCCGCGCGCGCTCCGACGGTGTTGAATATCGGCACTGTCTTCTTGCAGACATCTTCTGCAATCGCACAACGCGGATGAAACCGGCAGCCTGGCGGATACTGCGCAACCCCCGGCACGGTGCCTTCAATGCCCTTCAGACGCACCGATTTGGAAAGCCCGTGAGGAATGCAGCCAATCAGCGCCTTTGTGTAGGGGTGCTGCGGATTATCAAAAATATCCTGCACCGGGCCACGCTCGACCGCTGTCCCGGCGTACATGACCATCACCTTGTCGCAAGCCTGTGCCACCACGCTCATGTCGTGGGTGATGAAGACAAGGCTCAGGTCGCGTTGCCTGACCAGATCGCTGAGCAGGCGAATTATCTGGGCCTGAACGGTCACATCAAGTGCCGTTGTCGGCTCGTCGGCAATCAACAGGTCGGGGTCTGCCGCCAATGCCATTGCAATGACAATACGCTGCTTCATGCCACCGGACATCTGATGCGGATAAAGGTGGTAGATCGACTCCGGTTCGGGAATTCGCAGGTCGCCGAGCAGTTCGATTGTCCGGGCTTTTGCGCCTGCGTTGTCGAGACCAAGATGGAGAAGCGAGACATCGTCGACCTGCGGACCGATTTTCTTGAGCGGATCGAGCGAGGTCATCGGGTTCTGCGTAATCAGGCCGATGCGCCCGCCGCGCAGCTTGCGATATTCGTTCTCGGGAGTTTTGGTCAGCTCGATTCCATCGAACAGAACTGAACCGTGATCAATCCGGCCACCGATGAGTGGCAGTAATCCCATGATACTCATCGCTGTAATCGACTTGCCGGACCCGGACTCACCAACAATGCCGATGATCTCACCACGCTCAAGTTCGAATGAAACGCCGGTCAAGGGCGAAATGGGTCCAATGGAGACGCCAAGCCCCTGAACGTTCAGCATGGTCATGAGCGCACCCGGTCACGAATATCGAGCGCTCGCACCAACTCATCGCCAAACAGGTTGACGGCAATTACGGTAACCGCAACAGCCACGCCCGGATAGATGATCACCCACGGGGCGATGAACAATTGTGCCGTGCCACTGCTCATCATCGCCCCCCAGCTCGGCGTCGGCGGCTGCGCGCCCAGGCCAAAAAAGCCCAGCGTTGCCTCCAGGACGATGCCATCACCAATAGCCAGCATACCGACCACAATCACCGGGGCCACGGCGTTGGGCAGCAGGTGGCGCAGGACCACATGAGCCGGCGTTGCGCCCAGATTGATGGTCGCTTCCACAAAGGTTTCGTTCTTGAGGCGGACAATTTGCGCCCGGGTCAGCCGTGTGAACTGTGCAAGATAGGCGATGGCGATCGCAAACGTTGTGCTGGTCAACCCGGGACCAATGATCGCCACGAAAATCAGGGCAATCAGAATGTCCGGAAATGACCAGGTCAGATCAACGACCGTCATTACGACCCGCTCGAACAGGCCGCCGAAATATCCTGCGGCCGCACCGAGCAACATGCCGACACTGATGGAGATCGCAATCGCCGTCGCGCTGACTGAAAGCGAGGTACGGGCTCCATAAACAACACGGGAGAACACATCGCGGCCGAATTCGTCGGTGCCCATGATGTGTGGCCAACCGGGTGCCGCATTGGAGTTGGCAAGGTTTTGCGCTGCCACATCAAAAGGCGTGATCCATGGAGCGAAAAAGGCCACCAGCAGAAGCAGGATCAGGAAGCCGCCGGCAACCATGCCAATGGCCGACGTGAATGCCCGCAACCATGCAACACCGGCAAGCTTGGTGAATACTATCGATGTCATTTTGTCGCCTCGCGAATGCGTGGATCCATGGCGGCTTGCGCAATGTCACCGATCAGGGTTCCGATCATGACAGCGAGCGCCAGCATGAGCAGGCTGCCCTGAACCACGGGGTAGTCCCGCTGGCCGAGGGCCCGGATAAGAAGGCTGCCAAGTCCGGGTCTGCCGAACACGAACTCGACCGTGACCGCCCCGCCCAGGATCCAACCGATGCGCAGGGCAAGGATGGTCACGACCGGTAACAGTGCATGCGGCAGGAGATGTTTGAACAAAATGGTTCGGCGCGGCAGGCCCTTGGCATGAAGCAGCGTGACGAAGTCTTCGCGGCCGACGTCCAGAAGGGCCACACGTGTGACACGCGCGACCAGTGCAATGCCACCGAAACCGATGGTCAGGACGGGCAGCACAAGGGCGGTCCAGTCACGGGCACCGGACACGGGGAACCAGCCAAGATTGACGGCGAACAACAAGATCATCAACAGCGCCAGCCAGAAGCCCGGTACCGTTGACCCCAACAAGATAAAGCCTTTGACGAATTGCTCGCCCCAGGTGTTGCGCGACGCCCAGGCGACAATGCCGAGAATGAGGCCCACTACGGAAGAAAACAGAAATGCAAATCCACCCAGTTGCAGACTGTAGGGCAGGTTTTGTGCAATCAGATCGGCGACCGGGCGACGCAGTACGATGGCCTGGCCAAAGTCGCCGGTCATGATCTGACCGATCCAGAGAAAGTATTGCTCAATCAATGACCGGTCGAGACCATATTTGGCCGTCAGGGCAATCCTGTCTTCCGGCGATGACCCGACCCGAATGAGATTATCGATCGGGTCACCAGGCAGAAGGTGAACGATCATGAAAATCACAACCGAGATTGCGAGAGAGACCGGAATGATCATCAATAATCTCTGAATGGAATATTTGACGATCATACCCGGCTCCCGGCTTTAACTGATTGGTTTCAAGCGGCCTTCATCTCTATTTCACGACGTCGATATCAACGAAGGTCTGCGAGCGGAAACGCGGTCCCCGGATCTTTTCCGGCACTGTCACTG
>JAJFHC010000109.1 GCA_021775835.1 Hyphomicrobiales bacterium
AATAGCAACACCTGACGACGAACCGCCGGTGATCATGATGGCGCCGTCGTTTTCGATCATGCGCTTGGCAGATGCGCGTGCCGCATCAGACTTGGTCTGCGTGTCGCCGGTTACGAAGACAACCTTCTTGCCGTTGACGCCGTTGCCCTTGAGAGCTTTTGACGAAAACGTGCCCAGCATGCCGCCATCGCCTTCACCATTGATGTGTTCGACGGCAAGCTGATAAGCGCGCAGTTCGTCGGCACCCTCATCGGCATAGGCGCCGGTCTGCGGCACGTTGAAGCCGAATGTCACCGAATCGCCCTTAGGCGCATTGCGATAATCTTCACCGGCCGACAGCGCACCACGCGTAAAGAACATTGGTGTCGCAGCAACCGTGATGCCGGCAGCAGCGCCGGTCTTAAGAATCTTGCGGCGTGTAATACCCTTGCGATCGCTCATATTGATCCTCCCTGGAAGTTTAAGCGTTTCGACAGACTTGATGGACCGATGTCCATTTCTCCCGAGCTATTTTCTAATTCACATCCTAAAGGCCCCGCAATGAGTCTTTAGGCGTAGTTGGGCTTCGATCCGGAGATTATTTTTGTTTTGCAATGGCTTGGATCGCTTTCAATTTCATTGGGCATTCTGTTGCACGCCTTTTAGGAGCACCCGCCCCTCACCGTCTTGATGAAGTTGGCAGGGTTTGCTACGGCGGGACCCCGTGACGCGGCGGCAACCGCCGTTTCCAGAAGGTAATGTCACCCATGCTACCAACGGTTACGACGTCCATTATGTTTGTCACAGCGGTTGTGCTTGCTTCCGCGACCTGCCGGGCAGAAAACGGCCTTGTCCCTGTGAAAGAGTCCGTCATCGCCGGGTGGGTCGAAAATGGATGGATTGGCGAGCCACCGATACGGTTCCGGGTCAAACTGGATTCCGGTGCCAGAACGTCTTCCGTGAATGCACCGGCGTATCGGGTCTTCAATCGTAACGAAACCATCTACGTCCGGTTCACGCTTGCAAACGGCGAAGGTCAGAGCATCGCTATCGAGAAACCGATCATTCGCCGGGTTAAAATCCGGCGGACCGGCACACAGGATCAGGTCCGTCCCGTCGTTCGCCTGAAGATCTGCATGGCTGGAATTCGTTCAGAGGCGGAGTTCACGCTGGTCGACCGCGCCGACATGAACTACCCGGCCCTGATCGGACGATCATTTCTTTCCGGCCGCATCCTGATAAACCCGGGCGCAACTTTTCTGGCCTCCGGACGATGCGGTTCTTGAGTGTGTTCTCTGAGGCATCAATGATACCCCTCACCCGGTTTGATCTTGCCGCGAAAGGTCCAGTAGACGAACACCGTGTAGCCAAGGATTACCGGAAGCATGATCGCTGCACCGACGAGCAGGAACATCTGCGAACTTGGTGCCGCCGCGGCCTGCCACAGGGTGATCGATGGCGGCACCAGATATGGCGCATTCGACACGGCAAGACCTGCGTAACCGAGAAGAAACAGGGCGGTCGACGCCAGGAACGGGACGGCCGGGCGATCAGTCTTAAGACCACGCCAACCTGCCAATGCGGCAGCCGCGGCGAGGACCGGCAGGGGTGCGAAATAGAACAGGTTCGGAAGTGTGAACCAGCGTTCGAAGATCCGGTCTGACGTCAGCGGTGTCCAGATACTGACCACAATCATGGCAATGAGGACACCGGCCAGCAACGGTCCTGCCAGGTTTCTGGCCCGTGTCGCCAGATCGCCCGCGACCCTCATGTTAAGCCACGTGGCGCCCAACAAGGCATAGCCCGCGACAACCGACACACCGACGAACAAGGCAAACGGCGACAGCCAGTCGAACGACCCTCCGGCAAACGCGCCGTCGCGGACATCGATACCGTGGAGCAGGCCACCGAGCACGACTCCTTGTGCGAATGCCGCCACAATCGACCCGCCGGCAAAAGCCACGTCCCACATCCGGTGCCGCGGTTTGGCGACCCAACGAAACTCGAAGGCGACGCCCCGGAAGATGAGAGCCAGAAGCATTACCGTGATCGGCAGGTAGAAAGCCGGCATGATGATCGCGTAGGCCAGCGGAAAGGCCGCCAGAAGCCCGCCACCGCCAAGCACCAGCCAGGTTTCATTGCCATCCCAGAACGGGGCGACTGAATTCATCATCAGGTCGCGGTCCTGCTCTGCCTTGAACAGCGGAAACAGAATGCCGACGCCGAGGTCGAAACCGTCGAGGATCACGTACATGGCGACGGCGACCCCGATGAGAATCGTCCAGACGACCGGCAGCCAAATCGATGCATCCGCCATGGTTCAGCCTCCTCTGGTGGTGGCCTGCCGCGCGGCACTGGTTGCCGCCGACATCGGGCGCTGGCTGATCGGCTCGTCGGGAAGATCCGATGCTGGACCAACCGGCCCCTTTACGATCATCCTGTTGATGTAATAGATCCCCATCGAAAAGACGCAGACATAGACCACCACAAACAGGATAAGACTGGTCAGCACGGTCGCGTAGGGGACCGGCGATACCGCGTCCGCTGTCTTGAGGATCCCCCGGGCAATCCAGGGCTGTCGTCCGGTCTCGGTCACCCACCAGCCGGCGAGTATGGCGACAAAACCGGCCGGCCAGATAAACCGGACCGGCTTGAGAAACCACGACGCGCCGAAAAGCCTGCCGCGCCAGAAAAGCCAGCCGCCAACAACTCCGACCGCAACCATCAGGAACCCGAGCCCTACCATGATCCTGAAGGCAAAGAAAACCGGCACAACAGGCGGACGGTCTTCCGCCTTGAAGTCCTTGAGGCCTGGAAACAGCCCGGACATTTCATGGGTGATGATCAGACTGGCGCCATTGGGGATCGCAATTTCATAGTCATTGCGTTCCGTCTCTTCATTGGGCCAGGCAAACAGGACCAGGTCGCCGGGCTTGCTGCCGTCCCAATGGGCTTCAATGGCGGCGATTTTTTCTGGAGCGTGCTGTGCCGTGTTCAGGCCGTGCAGATCACCGATAAAGACCTGCAGAGGCGCCAGAAGGATGACCATTCCCAGGCCCATCCGCAGCATCGTTTTGGCTTCCTCGACAAATCGGCCCGAGACCAGATAACGCGCCCCAACCGCAAGCACGACCAGCGATGTCGTCAGATAGGCGGCGGTGAACATGTGGGCAAAACGGTACGGAAAACTGGGGTTGAAGACGATCGCAAACCAGTCGACCGGATAGGCTATGCCATCGCGCATTTCGTGGCCCGCCGGTGTATGCATCCAGCTGTTGGCGGCAAGGATCCAGAAGGCCGAAAGCGACGTGCCAATGGCGACCAGAATGGCCGATGCCGTATGCAGATTGGCCGAGACGCGATTCCAGCCAAACAGCATGATGCCAAGGAACGTCGCCTCCAGGAAGAATGCCGTAAACACCTCGTAGCCCAGCAACGGCCCGACAATATTTCCCACAACTTCCGAGAATTTCGACCAGTTGGTGCCCAGTTGATAGGAAAGCACTATCCCCGAGACCACACCCATGGCAAAGGAAACCGCAAATATCTTGGTCCAGAACCGCGCCAGCCGGTGCAGGTGATCACGGCCCGTAAGTCTCCAGCGCACGAGTAGCGTTGCGATGAACGCCGCCAGGCCGATGGTGAAACTGGGAAAGACAATGTGAAAGGCGATCGTGAAGGCAAACTGCGCACGGGCGAGCAAAACGGCATCAGCGTCCATGACATTCTCGTCGATTCATATGAGTTCCTGTTGTCGGTTCATTCTACTCGATAGAACACGCAACCACGCGGTATCCACGCCGCATGTGTCATCGGGCCACAGGTTACTGATAACGTGAAAGTCTGATCACTGGCATTGCCCTCCCCGCCGTTCTAACATCTGCAACGGTTTGAATTTGGGAAGGATGCAGCATGGCCGGACAGGGCACAATTTTCGGGCGCCTTTTCGCATTTGGTCTTTGCACTCTCATCGGAGGCCTCGCTGTTCAATCCATCCGGCCTTCCGATGCCGCAGCAGGTGAATTGCCTCTTGGCACCATTTCACTCCCGCCCGGGTTCAAGATCGAGGTTTTTTCAGATGCCGTGCCAAATGCCCGTCAGATTGCCCTCAGTCCCTCCGGCACCATGTTCGTCGGAACTCGGGTGCGTGAACGGCGCGTTTATGCTCTGGTCGACAAGGACCGGGACTGGAAGGCCGACAAGGTTTTCGATGCCGCCACCAACCTCGATCTTCCAAGCGGGGTCGCCTTCCACGACGGCGCTCTGTTTGTTGCCGCCGGTTCCCGGCTGCTGAGATTCGATAACATTGAAAAGGATCTGGCGAATCCGCCCCGCCCTACTGTGCTGACAAGCAACCTGCCCAGTGAACGACACCATGGTTGGCGCCATATCAAGTTTGGTCCGGACGGCAGACTCTACATGCCCATAGGAATTCCTTGTAACGTTTGCGAGCGTGAAGCGCCGTTCGGGCACATTCTGACAATGGATGCCGACGGCGGCAACTGGCGCAGCCATGCCAAGGGCATAAGGAGTGTCCAGAGTCTGGCCTGGCATCCGGAGACCAGGGAACTCTGGTTCGCCGATATCGGCCGCGACGGCATGGGCGACGATGTGCCTCCCGAAGAAATCAACCGCGTCACCGGTCCGGATCAGAATTTCGGCTCGCCCTATTGTCATGCCGGCACCGTGCCCGACCCTCAATTCGGGTCGAAGGCGCCGTGCAGCAAGTTCGTGGCCCCGGTCGCAACTCTGCAGGCTCATTCCACACCGCTTGGCATAACCTTCTATGCCGGCTCCCAATTTCCCGAAAAGTACCGCAACCGCTTGTTCATTGCCGAACACGGGTCATGGGAGCGCTCGCAACCGGTTGGTTACCGGATCAGCACCATTACATTCGATGCCGACGGCAAGCCGACCGCTTACGAGATCTTTGCCCAGGGCTGGCTTGATAACGGCGGCGACTATTGGGGTCGCCCGACTGATCTGCTGGTGGCCCCGGACGGTTCCCTCCTGGTGTCGGATGATTTCGCCGGCGCCATCTACCGAATCAGCTATTCACCACAATAAACGCGCAAGATGCTGGGCCGGACTGAGGTCGAAGGCTGGACGCTGACCTATTGCGCTTTAGTTTGCGTTCGTAAAACACTATTCCCAACGAAGATGGAAAAATCCAATGCAGGAACTCAAAGCGAAGACAGCGATTGTGACTGGTGCAAGTCGGGGGATCGGGGCCGCCGCCGCGCGGGAACTCGCCGGCCACGGTGTCAGTGTACTGTTGGCCGCCCGCACACTTCCCGAAACTGAGGCAATTGCTGCGGACATTCGCCGTCAAGGCGGCACGGCTCAGGCTATTGCCTGCGATGTCAGCCGGCGCGCCGACGTGGAGAACACTGTCGAAACGTGCAGGGCTTCGTTTGGTTGTGTCGACATTCTTGTCAATAATGCAGGCCTGATCGAACCCATTGCCCGGCTGGGCGACTCGGATCCCGACGAATGGGACCGCGTTGTCGACGTGAACTACAAGGGTGTCTATTACGGTCTGCGTGCGGCGATCCCCCTCATGGAAGCTCAAGGCGCAGGCGTCATCGTAAACATCAGTTCAGGGGCCGCGACCAGCCCGCTTGAAGGTTGGAGCCACTATTGCTCGACAAAGGCGGCCGTGTTGTCGCTCACCCAATGCGTCCACAAAGAGTATGGCGATCGCGGCATCCAGATTGTGGGCTTGAGTCCCGGGACAGTGGCAACCCACATGCAGATTGCCATCAAGGCATCGGGCATCAATCCGGTCAGCCAGCTCGATCCATCGGTCCATGTTGAGCCGGAGAATGTGGCCCGGGCCATCGCCTGGCTGTGCACGAAAGAGGCCGCCGTCTATTCCGGAACCGACTTTTCGCTGAGGAGCGAAGAGGGCCGACGCCGCGCCGGCCTGGTGGAGTGACGGTCGGGCAAACCGCCAAGGACGGTACTTCGTTCACGCGATGAAACTCCTTGCAACCCGCCATCCTCAAACCGGAATTCCACAGGATAAAAACTTTTGATCTGACCGGTTTTCTTTGGCCGCCGTTTATTCTAATGTTGCGCCGTTTTTTGTGACGCTTGCCTTTTTGGCTGGACCGTTTAAATCGTGGCTCAAATGTTGTTTCCGGGCTCTTGATCGTGCCCGGTTTCGTTTTGTTGAAAGATCGTAATCATGACTGCACAAGTGAACGGCGAAATCTCCGGAACACCCGACATGCACGTGTCGGTTCGCCAGGTCTTTGGAATCGACAGTGATCTGGAAATTCCCGCCTATTCCGAATCCGATGATCATGTGCCTGACATTGATAATGACTATCTGTTCGACCCGGAAACGACACTGGCGATCCTCGCAGGCTTTGCCTACAACCGCCGGGTCATGATCCAGGGCTATCACGGCACCGGCAAATCCACTCATATAGAGCAGGTTGCCGCCCGCCTTAACTGGCCATGCGTGCGCGTCAATCTCGACAGCCACATCAGCCGTATCGACCTTGTCGGCAAGGATGCGATCGTGATCAAGGACGACAAGCAGGTCACGGAATTCCGGGAAGGTATTCTGCCGTGGGCCCTTCAGACCAACACGGCCATTGTGTTCGACGAGTACGACGCCGGCCGGCCCGATGTCATGTTTGTGATCCAGCGCGTGCTTGAAGTATCCGGCAAGCTGACCCTTCTCGATCAGAATCGGGTCATCCGCCCGCACCCCTATTTCCGCCTGTTTTCCACCACCAACACGATTGGTCTGGGCGACACCAGCGGGCTTTACCATGGTACCCAGCAGATCAACCAGGGCCAGATGGACCGCTGGAACATCGTAACCACGCTCAACTATCTGCCTCATGACCGTGAGACCGAAATCGTGCTTGCCAAGGTCAAGAAGTACGATGAGGGAGATGGCCGTGAGACCGTCTCCAATATGGTTCGGGTGGCCGACCTCACGCGCAGTGCATTCATGAATGGCGATCTGTCCACTGTCATGAGCCCGCGTACCGTCATAATCTGGGCGGAAAACGCCGAGATATTCAATGATGTTGGATTTGCCTTCCGGCTCACGTTCCTCAACAAGTGCGACGAATTGGAACGCGGTATGGTCGCAGAATTCTATCAGAGATGCTTTGGCGAGGATCTCCCCGAGTCAACGGCAAACGTAAGCCTGTCCTGACGGACAGCAGGAAAGACGGTCTGTGTCATGAGCTCCGGCAAGGAAAGTCCCGCGGAACCGTTCAAGCGCGCGGTCACGTTCGCCATGCGCTCGATTGCGCAGGACAACGAACTGACCGTGACATTCGGTTCCGACGCGCCCGGCGTGCTCGACCATAAGGCCCGACTGCCGCAGGTCGACCGAAATCTGCCCAAGGAATCCGTCGCCGTCACCCGGGGAATTGCCGATTCCCTGTCCCTGCGCCTGGCCCGTCACGACAACAAGGTTCATGCCAGGTTGGTCCCGGAAGGCCGCAACGCCCGGGCGGTCTTCGATGCCGTCGAACAGGCACGTGTCGAGGCCATCGGTTCGTTGATGATGCCGGGCATGGCGCAAAATCTCGATGCCATGCTGGAAGATCGGTTTGCAAAATCTGCGGTCGCGAGGTCCGCCGACAGCGACGACGCCCCCCTCGAAGATGCCGTTGCCCTGATGGTCCGCGAGCGTCTGACCGGCCGTCCACCGCCGGAGACCGCAAGAATGCTGGTCGATGCCTGGCGGCCCTGGATCGAAGATAAGGCCGGCGAACAGTTGGACAGCCTCGACGGTCAGCTTGACGACCAGACCGCTTTTGCACGCTTAACCCGAGACATCATCGCCTCTCTTGATATGGCGGACGAATTGGGCGACGAATCCGAAGAAGGCGACAATGACGATGCCGACGGCGACCCCGAAGGCAGTGAATCGGAGTCCAATCCCGAAGGCGGCAGCGAGGAGGCCGAAGGCTCAACCACCGCCGACACTGAAGAAGGCGAAGGTGAAACCGAGGACGGCGAACAGCAGGCTGTTGAGCTCGATTCCGACAGCCTGCCTGACGATGCCGATGCTGCCGACGATCCCGACGGCACCCAGCCCTGGCGTCCCGAGTTGCCGTTCTCCAACATGCCGCCGGACAACAACTACAAAGTCTTCACGCCCGCCTTTGACGAAGTCGTTGCCGCCGAAGATCTTTGCGACCCGGAAGAACTGCAACGTCTGAGAAACTACCTGGACAAGCAACTCAGCAGCCTTCAGGGCGTTGTCGCCAGATTGGCGAACCGGCTTCAGCGGCGGCTGCTCGCCAAGCAGAACAGGTCCTGGGATTTCGATCTCGAGGAAGGCATTCTGGATGCCGCCCGGCTGTCTCGTGTCATCATCGATCCCATGCACCCTCTGTCCTTCAAGATGGAGCGCGACACCACGTTCCGCGACACCGTTGTTACCCTGCTGATCGATAATTCCGGATCCATGCGTGGCCGTCCGATTTCAGTGGCGGCCACCTGCGCCGACATCCTGGCCCGCACGCTGGAACGCTGTGGCGTAAAAGTGGAGATTCTGGGCTTCACAACCAGAGCCTGGAAAGGCGGCCAGGCCCGCGAACAATGGCTGGCCTCAGGCAAGCCGGAAACTCCGGGTCGTCTGAACGACTTGCGGCATATCATATACAAATCGGCCGATCTGCCCTGGCGTCGCGCACGCCGCAATCTCGGCCTGATGATGCGTGAAGGACTGCTCAAGGAGAATATCGATGGCGAAGCCCTGATCTGGGCCCACAACCGAATTCTTGCCCGCCACGAACAGCGGCGCATTCTGATGGTCATCTCCGACGGTGCGCCTGTGGATGACTCAACGCTTTCGGTCAACTCGGGCAACTATCTTGAACGGCATTTGCGTCATGTTATTCAGGAAATAGAGAATCGGTCTCCGGTCGAATTGATCGCCATCGGCATTGGCCATGACGTGACGCGTTACTATCGGCGTGCGGTGACGATTGTGGACGCCGAGGAACTGGGCGGCGCCATGACCGACAAGCTCGCCGAGCTGTTTGATGAAGATGTGGCACAAGCTGCCGGGCCACGCCGGGCGTCACGAACGCGGCACTGATGACGCCACCGCGCAAGCGCACCTCGTACGGAAAATTCTCAAATTCTGGCGAGAAAACAGAAACCTCTGGAAACTGGCGGCTTTCGACCGTTCTCATATTCTTTTCCGCAATTGTCGTCATCATGCATCCCTTGGCTGCGGCCGAAGCGCAGGCGCCAAAGCTGGTGACAGTCGAAACCGTACCGATTCCGTTTTCTTCGTTTGAACCGTCACGCACGAAGTTCGGCGCCCTGTCCTGGCGGGGTGGTTTCGAGATCGAGTCAGAAGACAAGACTTTTGGCGGCCTGTCCGGCATCGCCATCAGCAGAAACGGTCACCGGATCGTGGCGGTCTCCGACAAGGGCCGGTGGTTGACAGGTTCACTCGTCTACAGGAACGGCCGGCTCGTTGACCTGAACGGCGTTCGCATGGCGTCGCTCCTCGACACAAAGGGGCGGCCCCTCAAGAGGCGCCGCCATCGCGACGCCGAATCCATAAGCCTGTTTGATGCCGATCTCGATGGACGGCTCCTGGTGGCCTTTGAGCGCAACGCACGCGCCTATCTCTATGAGTTCGGACGCCGGGGATTAAAGGCACCGGCACGCAGGATGTCTTTGCCGTCACGCATACGCAAGGGACCGTTAAACAACGAACTGGAGTCGATTGGCCGATTTCCGAAGGCGTCGCCCTTCAGGGGCAGCATCATAGCGATCAGCGAACATTACCTGGACGGCAATGGCAACATACGGGCATGGCTGGTGGGTGGCGCAAGGCCGGGAGCCTTTGCGATCAGACCGGTGCGGGACTACCACATCACCGATCTGGCTATTGTCCCGGGAACGAACGACATCCTGACTCTTGAGCGCCGTTTCACTTTTCTGACCGGCCCGGGGATGCTGATACGCTGGCACTCCGCAGCGGACATTCGCCCTGGCGCCATCCTGTCAGGCAAGACACTTGTAGAAGCCGACTTGCGTTTCAACATCGACAACATGGAAGGCCTGGCAATTCACCAGGGTCCCCAAGGTGACTTCCGGTTGACGATTGTCTCGGATGACAATTTCAATACGATACAGCGCACGCTCATGCTGCAGTTTGCCTGGGACGGGAAATCGCACATAAAAAATTGAACCCGCCGGCGCGTACCCCCGACGGGTGTCAAAAAATCATATCTGTTCTGCAAATCGAAGTTCAGGCGGACTTACGCCGCTTCTTCGACCTTGGCCTCTTCGACCTTGGCTTTTTCGACCCTGCGCTTGATGCGTTGCACCTTCAGCGAAAGATCGACATTGCGGGCCTTACCAAGAAAGGCATCCAGACCACCGCGGTGCTCGACCGAGCGCAACGCGTGAGCGCTGATCCGCAGCCGGAATGTCTCGCCCAGTTTTTCACTCATCAGGCTGACATCGCACAGGTTCGGAAGAAACCGACGCCGATTTCTGTTTTTGGCGTGGCTCACATTGTTTCCGGTCTGAACCGCCTTGCCTGTCAATTCACAACGACGGGCCATAAGAAACTCCCAGCTTACTGTTCATCTAGATATTGCAATTCTATCATTGAAAAAGGCGCGCCTGCGCGCGCCGGTTTCCAATTCGCGTTTTGCTATACTGCCCCCGTGGCCAGTCGTCAAGGCCCCGCCGCACTCAAACACGCGCAAACCGAACGATAATGCGGTTTGTCACGGCCCCCGCGAACCGATGTGCCCAGAAACGGCCATAATCGTATCCAATCTGGATTGATGGGGAAGCATGGTGTGCGAGGGATGAGCTTTGGAATTGCATCCCGCCGTCATACGAGTCAAAACTAGCGTGCGCAGTTCCATGAGGCAGCAAAAGCCTTTCCGTTTGTTCTGCAGCGACGGTACAACGTTAACCTGAATCTACTGGCGTAGGAGAACACAAGCATGCACGGTTCGATTGGCCCTCGAAGCCTCGTATTGGCCGCAGCCATAACCATCGCTGGAGTGACGGCACCTGCCGGACCGGTTCAGGCGGACGAAAAGATCAGTCTTGATTACGACTTCTATGGCAATGGCATCCGTGTGCTGACGCTCGGATTCGACGTCAACCTCGCGGACGGGAAGTATCATGCGCGCTACAAGCTCAAGACCAAGGGTCTCGCGAGCATTTTCTCGAAGGGAACGACAACGGCTGTCTCCCAAGGCAAGGTCCGCAGGAGTTCACTGCGTGTAAATGAGTACACGGCAAAAATCAAAAACAGCAAAGGCAAGCGGAACCTCGATATTGCCTGGGGCAATGGCGAACAACCCCAAACCAAACGTTCCTACGATCTCGGCCGCCGAAAATCCGGCTCGATCAAGAAGGTCCTGAAGCCGGACACGCCAGATCCAATAACCTCCATCCTCCAGACCATGATGTTTGACGCCAACACCCCTTGCCAGGGAAGCCAAGACGTTTACGACGGCAAAGAGGTCTTTCAACTCAAGTTCGAGTACCTGAAGCGCGATGTCGTGCCGATAACCGCAAATGGTTGGTTTTCAGGTCCTGCCTACAAGTGCCGGCTGACGTATACCCCGGTGGCAGGGTTATCGAAGAAAAAGAAGAGGCGTCTGAAAAAAGATCCAATTCAACCCTTTACGGTCTGGATGGCGCCGGTTAAGTCTCCGATGCTCGGGAAATCCCTGTTAATGCCGGTGCGCGCTACTGGGCGCATGAAATGGGCAAATCTCGAAATCTTCATCCGCAAGGGCAGCATCGCCGGATCCCCTCTGATCCCAACCGAACTCGCCCAGAAGAACTGAACGGCCCCTGTTCCCAACCGCATTGAATGGAAAAGCGTCGGCGTGTTGCGCCTGACTGCGGCATCCGTTCGGTTCGGCGTAAAACACATGTCCCAAAATCGAACACATTTCCTAATCACAAGCGTCGGCACCGGTTCAAAACCGTTCACCGGTCCATTGAGCACGGCTCCACTTGGTCAGAGTCAGACAACGAACACCAGATATGGCCGTGAACAAAACCTGAATCTGCACCGAGTCAGTGATTCGGTCAGGTTTTGTTCACGTCTCATTCGCTTTCTTAACGTCAGCCACATCAGGCCCAATATTCGAAGAAGCAATTCGGTAACAGATGATCGCGAAAGGTTAACCATTGGACATAAATCTGCACCCCAAATCATCATCCGATGTGATAATGGCTCATCCGCCATATCCCGCAAATGCCACATATGGTCGTGAACAAAATGAGAATTGTTTGGTGTCAGTGATTCGGTCAGTGTTTGTTCCACTCCCGTACCCAAGCGTTAACAAACAGCGGGCTGGATGTATCATCGTAAAACAGTGTATGGGGTATGCTGATCTTGGCAACGCTCCAAACCTTGCAACAAGGACGGCGTGCTGGTCCGACCACCTACCTTCCCTGACCAACCAGGAAAACGTCAAATGACGAACAATTCGTACAATCGCGGGCGCCGTGTGACCGCGGTCTTGGGGCCGACCAACACTGGCAAGACTCATCTTGCCGTGGAGCGCATGTTCGCCCATGAGTCGGGCATGATCGGTCTGCCTTTGCGCCTGCTCGCCCGTGAAGTCTATGACAGGGTCGTGGAGTGGCGCGGACCGTCGTCGGTGGCGCTCATTACCGGTGAGGAAAAAATAGTTCCCGACTCGCCGCGCTAC
The DNA here is from genome assembly GCA_021775835.1 of Hyphomicrobiales bacterium. Next base: position 12,678 of record JAJFHC010000109.1, read on the forward strand.
TATGTCTGTACCGTGGAAGCCATGCCGGCCGACAAGGATGTCGACTTTGTCGCCATCGATGAGGTTCAGCTTGCCGCCGACCCCGACCGCGGTCACATATTCACCGACCGGCTCCTGCATATGCGCGGCCAGACCGAAACCATGGTGCTCGGCGCCAGTACCATCAAGCCGATAATCGAACGCCTGCTCCCGGGAGCGAACTTTGTCTCGAGGCCGAGGTTTTCAAACCTGAGCTACGCTGGCCAGAAAAAGATTACCCGCCTCCCCAGACGCAGCGCGATTGTCGCCTTTAGTGCCGATTCGGTTTACGCCATTGCCGAACTGATCCGCCGCCAGCGCGGTGGTGCCGCCGTCGTGCTGGGGGCCCTCAGCCCACGCACCCGGAACGCCCAAGTCGCGCTTTATCAGTCAGGCGATGTGGATTTTCTGGTTGCGACCGATGCCATCGGCATGGGGTTGAACATGGACGTCGATCATGTGGCCTTCGCGGCGACGCGAAAATTTGACGGCATGAATTTCCGGGACTTGAACCCCGGAGAGCTGGCCCAGATCGCGGGCAGGGCCGGTCGTCACATGAATGACGGCACGTTCGGAGTCACGGCAGATGCCGTGCCAATGGACCCCGAAGTCGTCAACCGCATCGAAAACCATCAGTTTGAATCGCTCAAGGTCGTTCACTGGCGCAACCGCGAGGTCGACTATTCCTCGCTCGACAATCTCATGACCAGCCTCATTCGGCCACCATCTGAGGGTGGTTTGGTCCGTGCAAGGATTGCCGACGACGTCACGGCATTGGAAATTCTGAGCCGCGACGACGACATTCGCGCGCTGGCAGGCACGCCGGCTACCGTCGAACGCCTCTGGGACGTCTGCCAGATTCCGGACTACAGAAACATAACCGGCGGTGAACACGCCAACATGATCGGCCGCATTTTCAATCACGTCATGACCGGAGACGGTTTCATTCCGGCGGACTGGTTCGCCGGACAACTTGCCTATGCTGACCGGACTGACGGTGATATAGACACGCTGGCGACACGTATTGCGCATATCAGGACCTGGACATTCGTTGCTAACCGGTCGACCTGGTTGAAGGACCCGGCGGGCTGGCAGGAGAAAACCCGGGCAATTGAAGACAAGTTGTCGGATGCCTTGCATGAACGCTTGAGCCAGCGGTTTGTAGACCGCCGCACAAGCGTCTTGATGAAACGGCTCCGGGAGAAGGAAGATCTGATGGCCTCAGTCTCAGGCCAGGGCGAAATTCACGTCGAAGGCGAGATGGTCGGAAATCTCGTTGGCTTCCGCTTCGTCCCCGATGCCGAAACAGCCGATGCCCAGCCCAAGGCCATGAAAGCGGCAGCGCTCAAGGTCATTGCCACCGAGCTTGCCAATCGCGCCGGGCAGTTCCGCGCTGCACCCGACACGGAAATGACGCTCAATGCCCAGGGTCAGGTCGAGTGGAAGGGCGAAACCGTCGCAAGTCTGGCCACTGGCGAGGAGGTTCTTCGGCCTAAACTCCTGCTGTCAGCCGACGAGCAGTTGACCGGCACGGCCCGCGACACGGTTCAGGAACGCCTCGATAACTGGACACGGGTACACATCGACACCCTGCTCGAGCCTCTTGCCGGCCTCGCGGCGGCCGAGGGCATTGACGGATTGGCGCGCGGGCTCGCTTTTCGCCTGGTGGAGAACCTCGGGGTTCTCGTGCGCGACGACGTGTCAGACGATGTCAAACAGCTCGATCAGGACGCCCGCCGGGCATTGCGCAAATACGGCGTTCGCTTTGGCGCGTTTCACATCTTCGTCCCGAGCCTGCTGAAGCCGGCCCCTGCCCGCCTGCGGTTGCTGCTATGGGGGTTGAGCCTGACCGGTGACCGGGCCATCGAGCCGGAAAACCTGCCGTCACTACCGCCGGACGGTCTCACATCGGTACCCTTTGACCGCTCCACGCCCCGGGGCTTTTACCAGGCAGCAGGGTACAGGCTGTGCGGTGCACGGGCCGTGCGCATAGACATGCTGGAACGCCTTGGTGATCTGATTCGCACACGGGTTTTCTGGAAACCCGAAAAGGAAACCGACGAGCGGCCTGAAGGTTCCGTCGATGGCGGTGGTTTCACTGTAATTCCAGACATGATGTCCCTGGTCGGGTGTTCCGGCGAGGATTTCGCCAGCATCCTTCAAACGTTGGGTTTCCGCGTTGACCGACGCAAGGCACCGGTGCCAGCACCTGCCGATGGACCGGCCGCACCTGACTCGGCAAGGACCTCGGAATCACCATCTTCAGAAGGCGCTGTGGTTGATCAATCCACAACAGCAGCGATCACTGACCAGGATGTCGCCACTGAAGTTGTTCCATCCGGTGACGATGACCAACCAGCACCGACAGGCGGGTCCGGTGAACCGGTTGAGGGCCCACCATCGAACGAAGATTCTGTTGTCGTGGCGACAGAGACCGGACCGGTGGCAGGTGATTCCGGGGAACCGGCCTTCATTGAAGTGTGGAAACCGCGCCGCAAGAAACGGCCGGAACATCGCAAACCGAAACCCGAACAGAAATCGGAATCCGGCCACAAGGCGTCGGGCAAGCCTCGCCAACAGCGCCGGTCGGAACGCAAAGGCAAGCCGCAAAAATCCAATGCCGTTCGTTTGTCAGCCAGTCCGAAAAAACAGGCGTCCCTGGAAGACTCACCATTTGCTGCACTGAGCGCACTCAAGAAGGCAATGGAAGAAGGGTCGGACCGTAAAACCTGAACCGCCATAGATGAGATGACCGCCGAGACACAACGCATCGACAAATGGCTATGGTTCGCCCGTATGCTCAAGACCCGGACTGCCGCGGCCAAACTGGCAGCCGCAGGAAAGGTAAGGGTCAACGGTACGAGACTTACGAAGCCAAGCCAGACCATCCTTGTTGACGACGTCCTGACCTTCACGATCAACCATCAGGTTCGCATTCTCAAGGTCTTGGATCTGGGAAAACGGCGCGGACCGTATGAAGAAGCCCGACAGCTTTATGAAGATCTGGCCCCTGTCTCAGACGACAAGGGAGATGCCAAGGAAGCTACGGCGAGTGAAGCACCCGACGGCGCACGTGATCCAGGCGCCGGACGACCGACCAAGAAGCAGCGCCGGGAACTTGACGAATGGCGGAGTTCCGAAAACTGAATGCCCGTGCAAATGACGTCATGCCATTATCACGAAATTTTGCCGGCCAAAGGTGTCGGGTGTGACAACAAGGAAAATGGTGTGCAATCTTCTCAATATGGTATAGGAAGCGCCCGATTACATATCGTCTGCCAATGCTGTGCCGACACGTCTAGCCCACATCATTGAATTTGCACTTCGGAGAACAAGATGACCTATTTGGTGACCGACAACTGCATCAAATGCAAATACATGGATTGCGTGGAAGTTTGCCCGGTGGATTGTTTCTACGAAGGCGAAAACATGCTGGTGATACACCCCGATGAATGTATCGACTGCGGCGTCTGCGAACCCGAATGCCCGGCCGAAGCCATCAAGCCGGACACGGAAGACGGTCTGGACAAATGGCTGACGGTCAACACCGAGTATGCCGAAAAATGGCCAAACATCACCATCAAGCGTGAGCCTGAAGAAGGTTCGGACAAATTTGATGGCGAAGCCGGCAAATTCGAAAAGTACTTTTCGGAGAACCCGGGTGAAGGCGACTAGGGTGTTCCAGAAAACCGGTAAAATTAACCTTTTCCTGTAAGCTGCAGATTAACGATAGCGCGCTAAATGTCCGATTTTTGGGCGGAAATCGGGCAGCCTCACGCGTACGGGGTTCCCAAATTGTAAAAATTGTGATATATCAATCATTAACAATCAATAGTGGCTTTTTTCGCTAAGGATTGACAGAAACCTCACTGGCAACCGACCCTTTTGGGCACGGGCTTTTTTTTTCGATTTTTCTGTTTTTTCAATGGCAAATGCACCGCAGAGCGGTGGCAGGAAAAGGGTCATGAGCGGTCAAAACAGTTTTGACTTCAATGTGACGCAGCAGGCATGACTATTGTCTTCCTGGGTTTTTGGCGTTCGATGACCGCATGAACTTGAGGTTTGCAGCAGCGCTAATGTAGCTGGTGAAGGCCTTTTTGACATGGTGCAGGTGCGACATGTCGTCCGCAACCCCAAACGAGGTACCGCATAAGCATGGCCGCGAAGAAGAAAACAGCGAAGAAACTTGCATTCAAAACCAATGAATTTGTTGTCTACCCCTCTCATGGCGTCGGCAGGATCACGAGCGTCGAGGAACAGGAAATCGCCGGCGCAACGCTTGAGCTTTACGTTATCGATTTCGAAAAGGACAAGATGACGTTGCGGGTCCCTACCGCGAAATCGGAATCGGTCGGCATGCGTAAACTGTCGGACACGCCGGTTGTGGACCAGGCCATGAAGACTCTGAAGGGCCGTGCCCGGGTCAAGCGCACCATGTGGAGCCGCCGCGCTCAGGAGTATGAAGCCAAGATCAATTCCGGAGACCTGGTCTCGATTGCGGAAGTTGTGCGTGACCTGTTCCGGTCTGACCGCCAACCCGAGCAGTCCTACAGTGAACGCCAGCTCTATGAAGCAGCGCTCGACCGCATGGCCCGTGAAATTGCCGCGGTAAAGAAACTCGATGATGCCGGCGCCGTTGCCGAAATCGAGGAAGTGCTGGAAGCCACCTCCCGCAAGGCCGAAAAAGCGGCCGAGAAGGAGATGGAAGAAAAGGCCGCCTGACCGCGCCAGCCGGACACAATGTTGTGAAGAGCCCGGTCTTGCTGGACCGGGCTTTTTGCGTTCTGCGATGGATCCGTTTAATCGGGCCATTCGTATAACCATATAAGGAACAGATTTTCGTATTGAACTGAACCGGGCATCGCACGATGTTTGGCCAAGACAAAGGAGTACCGTCATGGCACGAAGTACCCCGACCTTAGCGAGCGCGGCAGATCAGAGCCTGATTCGAAAGGCCATGGCCGCGCCCTATCTGGAGCGTGAAGAAGAACACGCTCTCGCCGTGCGTTGGCGCGACCAAAAAGACCAGCAAGCCCTGCATCGCCTCACCACGGCACACATGCGTCTTGTGATCTCGATCGCCGCGAAATTTCGCAACTACGGCTTGCCGATGAGCGATCTCATCCAGGAAGGCAATATTGGCCTGATGCAGGCCGCAGCCCGGTTCGACCCCGAACGCGAAGTCCGGTTTTCAACCTACGCCATCTGGTGGATCAGAGCGCAGGTTCAGGACTACGTCCTGCGCAACTGGTCGATCGTGCGCACCGGGACGACGACAGCGCAAAAATCTTTGTTCTTCAACCTGCGCCGCTTGCGCACCATGCTTAATGACGGCACAGGTTCGCGCATGTCCCCGGAGTCCCGCAACACGATAGCCACGACCCTCAATGTCAGGCCGGTGGATGTGGAATCCATGGAAGCCCGGCTTTCCTTCTCGGACGCCTCTCTCAACGCCTCGCTTGCCGACGATGGTGAGGATTCGGGCGAGTGGATTGACAACCTCGCCGACAACGCCCCCTTGCCCGACGAGAACGCAATCGACACGATCGACACGGCCGAACGCGAGGTCTGGTTATCCACAGCACTGTCGACCCTCAATGATCGCGAACGTGAAATCATTAGCGCCCGAAAACTCGAAGACGACGGCAAGACCCTGGAAGCCATCGGCCAGACCATGGGGATTTCCAAGGAAAGGGTTCGCCAAATCGAAGCCCGCGCGCTCGAGAAACTGAAGACAGCCCTCGTTCAAGGAGCCGGCGGAGATCCCGCCGCACGCGGTTTCTTGCCCTAAAGCCGAGATTTCGGATAAATCATCCGATCATTGGCTCGAGGGATCGTCTTCGTTCAGCAGTTCAAGCTGTTCGGGATGATCGACTTCTATAAAAGGACCGTTGCGCAAGTCAATCCAGCCGCGCACCCGGACACGCCGTCCTGCAAAGGTCCCTGGGTCTGGCAGCCCCGGCCGGTTAAACAGACGCCGGGCACGCGGCCTGATGACGATCGTGAAATCGCGCCGCCAGTCTTCCCCGAAATTGAGATAGGTCGTGCCCCGCACTGTCCCGGCGGCGAGCACCCTGCCTTCCACGATATGGAACCTGTGCCGGGCGCCGAACAGGCTACGCAGCTCCTGCGCACCAAAAACTGGTCCGGGCGACCCAAGCCGTTTCGACCACGCACCTGTCCTGCCCGCCTCCGCACCGGCTTCAAGGTCAATCAGGTCCGGCAGACAGGCCCGGTTGTCGGCAAAAGACGTGGCCAGCCCAAGTCCCGCGGCGAGAAGCCGGCCCTGCACCCAGTGCCGTGACCCCGCTGAGCCGTTAGCTCCAGTCCAGTCACCATGGAGCCGCCGACCTGCATCCTCTTCATAAGCGAACACATGCGCCAGAGCCCGGCCGTGCCGGTCACGCCGTCGGCCGCCATAAAACAACTGTATGCGCTGTCCGAGAACCGTGCGTTCAAGAAATGCCTGGGCCGTTGGTATGCCGGCATCCGTAGACGCCTGAAGAAGAAGGTCATTGCCGGAAGTGGCCGCAGCCGGAACCTGTACGCCGATCAGTCGAACCACAAGCCCGGTATCCAGCTTGAGCGTTTGCCCGTTGATAATAGCCGCCACCCGTCCCCGCTCCCCCGGCACCAGCGAACAGGAGCCTGACGCCTGCCCGACGCTCGGCGAAACAACACCCGTTATCAACCAGACCAGAACGGACGTCAGGCCAAACCAGCCGCGTAAGACAGGTAATCTCATGTTCTTTGAACGCGACAGCCGGAAACATCCGTCGCAGCCATCTTGCCGATTGTGCGATCCCCCCGTTTCCCGCTATAACGCGAGGCAACGGCCCCGTAGCTCAGCAGGATAGAGCATCAGATTCCTAATCTGATTATTAGCCATTTCATAGTTGAACATAGCGTCACGCAATTCCAAGTTTTTCTATATTTTCATTCAAAAATGCGGTACATAGTTGAACATAAAAAAACATGCCTACGCGCCATAATTAGGAGCCTATACAGTGCCTAAGATTCACCTCACTGATATTGCGATAAAGAGTCTGCGGCCACCAAAGACCGGACAAATCACCTATTGGGATGACAGTTTGGGCGGTTTCGGCGTTCGCGTCTCCCAAGGCGGCACTAAGTCCTTTACGTTAATGTATGGGTTAAGTCGCAAACGCCGTACCCTTGGGCGATACCCAGCCTTGTCTCTTTCCCACGCACGTGCAGAAGCAAAACGGCTTCTCGCAATTGTTGCACTCGGTTCAAGCGAAACACCCTCCATTGGTTTTTCAGAGGCGCTCGATTTGTTCATTGCTACACATTGCGCAAAGCGTAATAAGCCAAGCACTGCAAGGGAAACTGAACGACTGCTGCGCAAACATTTTGAACCGCCACTACGTCATTTCACACTCCAGGCTGTCAGCACGCATGAAGTAGCCTCAATTGTCGACCGTCTTCTTTACAAACCATCAGAAGCCAACCACGCCTTTACCGCCATAAGAACATTTCTCAGATGGGCGACAAAGCGTCGTTACATTTCACACAGTCCGTGTGAAGGGTTGGAGCTACCTGCACGAGTCGAGTCCAGAGACCGAGTACTTACCGACGAGGAGATTTCCATCGTCAATAGGCAGGCAGGGAAGTTGGGATATCCATTCGGGACCATTGTGCAACTTTTGCTCTTAACTGGACAGCGGCGGTCTGAGATCGGCGGTTTGCGGTGGAACTTTATCAATTTTGAAGAGCGCATCATTACGTATCCTGCAGCTTTCACAAAAAATAAGCGCCAACACGTCGTGCCATATGGAGAGGTCGTTGCCACAACGCTGGATTCCATACCGCGTCTCGGTTCATGCGTCTTTCCCGCACGTGGCAATAGCGACCGAGCGTTTTCTGGTTGGTCGAAAAGCAAGGTTGCATTTGACAACCTAATCAAGGGGAAACACGAGGTATCTCCAGTCGGACACTGGACGCTTCATGATTTGCGTCGAACATTCACGACAAACCTTGCGGCACTGGGCACCCAAATCCACGTGACGGAGAAACTATTGAACCATGTAACGGGAACAGTTTCCGGTGTTGCAGCAATCTACAACAGGCACGCGTATATGGACGAGATGAGGGAAGCATTGTTGACCTGGGAAGAACGTCTCGCAACAATTACATAGTAATGATACAGTTGTTCGCCCGCTAGCTAGTTTGGCTGGGGCGTCGCGATGCTCCTTAATTCAAGGAGTATTACGATGCAGCTCAACCGACTTCTAGTTTCGAAAAAGGAGTTGAAATCGCTCGGTATCCCTTACAGCTCCCAGCACATCGCGCGGCTCGAAAAAGCAGGCAAGTTTCCCGTCAGGGTCCAACTTGGTGCTTGTAGGGTCGCTTGGTGTTATGACGAGATACGTGAATGGATAGAAGAGCGGATCGCTCGTCGCGATCTTGCGTCAAACGCAGACGATACCTCCTTTTGAGGGGTTGGGGGATCGGGGTGCACACCTGATCCCCTATTTTATCGAACAATGAGTGTTGAGATAACACACATCATCCCATTGGAAGAAAGATCAACATGAACTAACGTTCGACCTGGAAGGTCTGCTAGCAGGATCGCAAAGATTTAAATACTTCAGTCATGGTTCTAACTGATTTTTTGGGTAGGAAACGCCTGATGTCGCCAGAAGCTCTAATAGCGCGCCGCTCTTCCTATGTCGATTGTTCCAGCTATTTCAACGGACCGGTAACTAAGTCGCATCGTCCACAAATTCTCGTTGTACCGAGCATAAGTTGCGATACCGAGAATGACACTCGACGAAGGTTCGATTGGCAGGGCGAATGAAAATCGCTCAAGGGTTCCCGAGTAGGGAAGACACACACCACCAATCTTCGGGTAGTGATAATACAAGCGATGTTGGTAGAGCGTCAGAGCGTTGAAACGTCCGTCATCCCAGGTGCCGGCGAGACGCAACAATTCTTGTCCGGAACACTCCTCTAATGGTGCTGCCTCAACCAAGCTGGCCGTCATCAAGACGGCAACAAAGATACGAAATTTGTGCATAGTTCCATCCGAGTTCATGTCCCTCGAACTGCTCCACGCCGCCACGCACTGGCGCCGGGCAGTTCGTAACGTGTGAACACGGATGTGAAAGCACGTCCTGCGTATTTCCGTAGCCACAAGCCTCCGCGCGAACGGCGACAGTGGTTTCCGGTTTTGTATTCGACAGGCTACCCGACAAAAGCGGATATCCGTGTTCACGTTGACATCCGTGATGGTTACGACACCAGACACAGATGTTTCCTTGTAACTGAATTGCAAATTTGAAGCAATGAGCTACAGAGGGGATCATTGGCCTCTAGATCTTCACCATCGTTTCAATTGGAGGGCCTCCAATAAAAAAAGCCGCCATAGAAGGACGGCGGGGAACTGAACGGGAAAAAATGTTATCTAGGCAACGTTTCGATGATTGTCTGCCTCCGGCCTTTCGGACGCCTCAAGAATGACGATATCACCCGATGTGAAGTCAACAGGGACCAAATCAAGTTTAATACTGAGCCCACGACCGCTTTGATGTTGCCAGGCGGCGCCGATGCGACGCCAGAACGGTTTGCTTGCACCGATGTCTTGAACGAAATGTACATTATGCGTTGGCTTCTGAGCCATTGATCAACTCCTTGTACTTGTTTGAGATCTTCGGAGTATACCAGAATGCAGGGAAAAGAAGGATTGACACGAGACGCTTACCGTTGCGTGCTTGTTCTTGACCAGAGGACAAGTCCGTTGCTTGACGGTACCTTTGTGTCTGATGTGACGGATCCGACCTCTGCGCACTCCTGTCCAAGTCGCCTACCTATGGTATAGTGTATCGATGAGCAAGATTTACGACCAAGCTGTGGCGCAGATAAAGAATTCACTTCCAAAAGTGCGCTAGGCGCAGACTGGGCAGAGGCTTCTTGAACCGGTAGATCTAGACCAAGCAGACCTGCAACTCTCCGCGGCGAAGCAAAGGGAAGTTCAAAGACGGAATGAGCTTTCGGAAGCACCAGTAGCGTCACAAGACGTGGAGGCGTTCTTTAGCAAGCTTGCATGACAACTGTCCCCTATAGACCGTCAGCACTCGCTGACCTGAATTCCATTCACGCCTACATCGCCGAACACAATCCCAGAGCAGCTGCGCACGCAACTGATCACATACGAAGTTCGGTCGATCGTCTGACGCTGTTTCCAAACTCGAGCCGGATCGGCGTCGTATACGGAACATGTGAATTGATTGTCTCTCGATCACGATATATCGCAGTGTTTCAGTTCACGCCGCAACAGCTCGACATTGTTGGTGTATTCCATGATACCCGAGACCGCGATGTTTGATTGCGGCGGATATTGAGCAGTCTTGGAATTTTGACGGGCTGAACGGAGAAACAAATAACAATCAATACGTGCGCGGGGTACTCGATAACGGCAATCAAACGATCGGGAAGGGGAGTGCTAATGTACAAATTCATTGTGAGAAAATCGTTCAAAATCTCCTGCAACGAATTGACTACGCTGGGCTTCTGAATCGAAGGACATGTCCGAATTTATTGGTTTGCCACCAAAAACATGACCCTTTCCGAAGAAAGGGTCAAAACTCAGTGGGTGCTTGCTCGGCGTTGCCAGAAGGCAGGGCACCAGACGTGCGCCATCACAAGGATAATCCCTGCAGGTATCTTTTAATGTGATGTCTAGAAGCGCTGAGTTCAAAACGGGTCCGAGATTTGGCAGCCGTTCATATCTATGAGAATAAGGAACATCTCTTTTTTAAATTTGCTCAGACGAGTTGGTCAATTCCTGTTTCGAATTTTGAATTGCACAGTTGCGTTTTTGTCGTCGACCGAGCGTACACATAATACACGAACGGGAGGAATTACTCAAACTACCCAACTGCTTCATTATACTCGATAATGGTGCTGCACTTAACCGCTCCGCGGTAGGGAACTGAGTGTATCGGCTTTCGCAATCACGAACTGCCGATGTGCCACCGACGCCGGACATTGCATCGCAGGTTGCCGATCGGGGAAAACGTGCCCTTCTCTTCCTTTCGGCGGTACGTCAGAAGCGGTGTGAAATTCCCCTTAGCAGCAGTCCCGCGATGGCAATTCTTGTCTGCAACGGCGCGGAAACTTATTGTCGGCGCCAGAGAGTTTTTCGCCACTCGCGGCACTTTCCGACGGGCAGGCGAAATGGATCAACTAATTGCTTAACCTTCCTACCACTGGACTAGGTAAGTTTGAACGATGAGTTGGAGGTAGCATTGGAATTCAACGTCCAAACACTGGTGTTGTTACCGATCGGACTCGGCTTGCTGGGGTTTGTCGAACCATGCACCATCGGTGCACACTTACTGTTCTTGGAGACACAGTTCAAACGCTCGGCAGCGGAGAAATTCCGCGCAGTTTTGATCTTTTTGACTGCCCGCTCCGTCGTGACCGGTTTGTTTGGTGCGTTGATCGCCTATCTCGGTCGCACGCTCATTGAGTTCCAGACCGGGTTCTGGCTGATATTCGGTCTTGTCTATCTGATGCTCGGTTTGCTCGCATTGACTGGAAGAGCCAATCAACTTCGAACAAGGATCAACCTCGCGCCAGTTAACTGGAAGCGCGCGGATCATCCAATATTTCTTGGGCTGGCATTCGGGTTGAACATTCCGGCGTGTGCAGCCCCGATCTTGTTTGGACTTCTTGGTTTGGCGGCAAGTTCGGGAACGGTTGCAGCTGGATTTTCAATGATGTTTCTGTTTGGTTTGTTCCTATCAGTACCGCTTGTTTTATTCGCCATCTTTCCCTGGCTAGTCCACTGGTTGGAGGTACTGCGCGAAAAAATGAAGCGGGCACCGTGGATAGTGGGAGGTGTTTTTGTCCTCCTTGGCGTTTGGTCGGTCTGGTTTGGACTGTATGTCGATCCGGCCAATTGGGCCGGACGATGAGCCGCCGCCGCCGATTCACCAGCGTTGCCACGGCCGGCATAACCTTTCAGGCTGGGTCAGCTGCGATTGACTCCGCAACCATCATGTCCGCACTGGTGTTTCAGCTCTCAGGGAGCACGGTTTTGGTGGGGGCCGTAACCGCGATCTTGCGGTTCGGTTGGCTGTTTCCTCAGCTGATTGTCGGGTTCCTAGCGCAACGCTCCGGATCCAGTTTGCGCTACTACATGCTTGGTGCCTTCGGGCGAGCAACATGCATGGCGCTGCTGGCTACTCTGCTTGTCCTGGGCGCGGAGTGGTCTTACGCAGCATTGTCTCTTGGCGTAATGCTCATCTGGACTGCCTATTCGTTTGTCAGCGGCATCGTGGCTGTCCCATACAATGACATTGTCGCGCGTTCTGTGCCTTCCGAGCTTCGGAGCCGTTTGCTGGCAGCGCGATTTTTTGGTGGTGGTGTACTTGCCCTTGGAGTTGTCGCGATAGCCGATCAGCTGGTTGCGAAAGTTTCGTTTCCGACGTCTTATGCCGCAATCGTTGGCATCGCATCTGTTTTGATGTTCGCGTCCTCTGCCGTGTTCACCTCAATGGGCGAGCCAGCGAAGGAACGCGGGGAAATGAACAAGCCAACGTTCTTTCAGTACCTCAGAGATGGCCGGAAAGTATTTCGCTCAGACCACAATTTTCGGACGTTTGTGATTGCGCAGTGGTGTGGTGGGGCCGTTCTTATGGCGATGCCCTTTTATGTCGTGCACGCTGCGGGCCTTGGTTTTGATTTTGAGAACGTCGCGCTGTTGCTGGGCGCACAGACAGCTGGTGCACTTGGTTCGAACATTCTGTGGGGCTGGTGGGGAGACCGGTTAGGCAAAGCGAGCCTCCTGAAGGCTATAGCAACAGGCAGGATAGTGCCGCCAGCGGCGATACTGCTCCTTGGCTCAACTGGCAATTTGGAATTGAGCCACTTACTTTATCTTTTCGTTGCGGTGTTCTTCATCCATGGTGCCCTCGCAAATGGCCTTACGATCGCAGTCATTGGGTTCCTGATGGAAATCTCGCCCGAGAATCTGCGTCCAGCTTACAGTGGATATTTTAACGCAATCACCGCCCCCGCATTTTTGCTCCCACTATTGGCGGGTATCATCGCTGGAGCAGTTGGGCTCTCCACGGTGTTTGCGCTTTCAATGATCGCTGCCGTTCTCCAGACCGGAATCCTTTACCGCATAGTTGGCCGCAATTCGTACGCAGGTTAGACGTTCAATCTGCCCAAAGAGCGTCGATCACTGGGCAGTCGGGCACTGCAGCGCCGTCACATTCGTTGGAAATATTTCTGAGCGTTCGCTCTAGCCTACGGAGATCAGCGATCTTTTGTCTAACGCTTCCTAGGTGGCTGATAGTCAGCTCGTGAATTTCTCCGCATGTGTAGGCGTGTGTGTCGACCATCGACAATAAACTTCTGATTTCGTCGATCGAAAACCCGAGCTCGCGGCTTCGCAGCACGAAGCGAAGCCGTCGCTGATCTTGATCGTCATAGAGTCGGTGGCCACCTTGCGACCGTTTTGGGGGAGGCAGGAGCCCAATATTCTCGTAGTAGCGCACAGTTTCCAAGTGGCAACCAGAGCGCTTTGCCAACTCTCCACGGGTGATCGGTTCACACGTAGTCGTGAATGTCCTGGGCAAAATTTATCCTTGAACCTGTACTTACTACAGGGAGTACATAACACCCAATTGGATTGATGGACAAATCAAATGGCACATGCAGAAGAGCGATTGGAACAAGCAGCTGAAATTCAATCGGAGGGTGGACGCCGTGCAAGCTGGATAGCCACAGGGGGTATCCTCGGCGCAATAGCTGCCTCATCGTGTTGTGTTCTGCCTCTCACACTTTTCAGTCTCGGTATTAGCGGTGCTTGGATCGGGCAGCTCACTGCGCTTGCGCCATATCAACCCATTTTCATCGCGATCACGCTTGGGTTGCTCGGTTATGGGTATTGGCTCGTTTATCGAAAGCCAAAAGTAGCCTGCGCCGATGGTACGGCATGCGCAAATCCGCTGCCAAATCGGTTTGTAAAGTCTGCGCTCTGGACTGCGACAGCTCTCATCTTGCTTGCATTTGCATGGCCGTACATCGTCCCTCTCATCTTTGAATAAGCGAAAGGAAATTGTCCATGAGACATCTGTTTGCGGGAGCGATACTCGGCTCTGCCTTACTATTATCATCCGCAGCAATGGCTGCTGAGAAGACTGTCAAATTGTCTATCCCCGGCATGAACTGCGCCAGCTGCCCATATATGGTGAAACAGGCGATCTCGACGGTTGATGGAATAAAGTCCGTAACTGCCACCATGGAGGATCGTTCGGCCACAGTGACCTTTGATGAGGCGGTCGCCACAATTGCGGAGATCCAACAGGCGACGGCAGAAATTGGGTACCCGTCCACCGTCGTCAAGTAGTGCGGGCTGTGTCCGATAAACTCCTTGCCGGGGTTTTTACGGCACTCGTTGCCGCACCTGCCGTGGTCGTGTGTTATGGCGGGACTGCCATCGTCGCGTCTGCGTTCGGCGGACTGACCAGTTGGCTCAGCGGTTTCAGCGCTAACACAGCCCTCTTGATTGCCCTCCTTACAGCCGTTTTTTTCATGAGCATCCGGCAGTTTCGCTCGTGGAAAAAGGAGCCTGTGGCGAAATTGAAGAAAGACGAACTATGACGAACAAAGGATTGCTTACGACCGGCCTCATTGGAACCGTGATCGCCGCACTCTGTTGTTTCACTCCGCTTCTTGTCGTTGTCCTGACCGCCGTGGGGCTGTCCGCCATTATTGGCGGTGTGGACTACGTCTTGTTTCCGGTGATGTTTGCATCATTGGGACTGGTCGCATATGCGCTCTATCTGCAATCAGGCGCAGCGGGGACATCACCCAAACCAATTATCATCGCAGCGGTCGTCATCCTCTCTGCGCTGCTCCTGTGGCTTGAGTTCCGGTATGCGCTTCGCATTTCGATCGCGGCGGCCGTCGCAGTTGCTTTATACGGCTTCCATTTGCGCAGAAGCGCACGCACGACCACCGGTTAATCCGAGGAGTTAGTTTCATGAACCAATCATGCTGCCCACCGCCGAAACACAATGGCCGCTATGACCTTGCCGTCATCGGAGCCGGTTCAGCCGGATTTTCCGCCGCAATCACAGCTGCAGAGCAGGGTGCACAAGTTGCCCTTATTGGTCACGGCACGATCGGCGGCACGTGCGTCAACGTCGGTTGTGTGCCATCCAAAGCTCTGATCCGCGCCGCCGAAGCTGTTCACCATGCCAATCACGCAGGGCGGTTTGCCGGGGTCGAAGCAACCGGCAGGGTTAAAGACTGGAGCGCATTGCGGGCGCAAAAAGATGAATTGGTGGCTTCACTTCGCCAGGCCAAATACATCGACCTATTGCCGGCCTATAACAGCGTGGCGTATCTCGAAGGGCAAGCCCGCCTTGGCAATGGCGGTGTGACTGTGGATGGTCGGCACATTAATGCTGGCAAGGTCATTATTGCAACCGGATCGCATGAATTCGTACCGCCTATTCCCGGCATTGAAGACACGCCCTATCTGACCAGCACAACGGCTTTTGAAATGGCAAGTTTACCCGAATCCATGATTGTCATGGGCGGCGGCTATATTGGTTGCGAGCTGGCTCAGATGTTTGCGCGTAGTGGGGTGAAGACTACGATCGCATTCCGTAGCCGGCTTTTGCCCGAAGGCGAGCCGGAAATCAGCCATGCACTCGCGCAATATTTTGGAGATGAAGGAATTTCCGTGCAGCGTGTAGATGCCTATGAAAGCATCCATCGCGCCGACCGCGGTATTGTCCTTGAGACAAAAGTTGACGGGTCACCCCGAAGTCTCGCAGCTGAGGTCTTTCTGCTGGCGGCCGGTCGCATGGCCAACACGCAAGGACTTGGTTTGGCGGATGCAGGTATTGAACTCAGTTCCAATGGTGGAATCAGCACTGATGATCAAATGCGCACCACGAAAACGGGCGTCTATGCTGCCGGTGATGTCACCGGGCGTGACCAGTTTGTCTACATGGCCGCTTACGGCGCGAAGATCGCGGCAAGAAATGCCATGAATGGCGATGACCTGAGCTACAGTGGTCTGGCGATGCCGGCTGTGGTCTTTACCGATCCACAAGTGGCAAGTGTAGGGTTGACTGAAGGTGCAGCAGAGGATCAGGGCATAGAGGTAAGAACCTCCGTCCTCTCGCTCGATAATGTGCCGCGTGCTCTTGCGGCCAGGGACACACGCGGGTTGATCAAGCTCGTGGCCGAGAGTGCCACAAGCAAACTGATCGGAGCCCATATAGTTGCCCCCGAAGGCGCTGACAGCATCCAGACAGCCGCGCTTGCGATCAAGCAGGGCATGACATACAACGAACTTGGAGAAATGATCTTTCCGTACCTTACTACGGTTGAGGGACTGAAACTGGCTGCCCAAACCTTTGATATGGACGTCTCCAAGCTCTCCTGCTGTGCCGGATAACTGGCGGTGCCTGAAGCGTCCGAAGAACCGAAAAGAGACTGGGCCGGCAACCTCCGGGCTTATCTCCTCGCCTGGGGCTGGCCACTAATTGCCGTAATTGCCGGCTCCTTCGTCGATGCACCGGCACGCACCGCGATCTGGAGCATCGCGCTGATCTGGATGGGAACCGCCTGCCTCATGAACGCCCGTCGATGCGGACGCATTCATTGCCGCTTTACAGGTCCATTCTATCTAACTCTGGTCATCCCCGTTGCGCTTCATGGGCTGGACCTGTTTCCGCTCGGGCCATATGCCTGGTGGATACTTGGCGGCACTATCCTCTTTGGCGGAAAAATTATCTGGTGGGCCACTGAAGCCGCCTGGGGGAAGTTCTCAACGCCTCAGTAGGTACGACAAAAAATCCTTGTTGTACTATCCTTGAAGATTGCCAGATGTCTCAGGCGGGTCACTTTTGCTCTTGTCAGACCTGTCAAAGTGACGGCGGAAATTGCTCCATTGGCAGACGTGGACGACACTCGCCTAACAGGGAATAGGTCAAATTCGAACCGAAAGACAGGAAACCGCTCAGTTGAGCCACAGAAAATACGTCGCACAAGATAACCTCTGCGACCCTTATGAGAGTGCCAGCAGCGTCTTGTGTGGAGTGAACCTCGGCCAAAGAGTGATTGCCGTGTAAATTGCCGACGCGCGCAAGGATGGAAGAGAATCACAGAGTAACGTAAAAACGTCAGCTTGATCGTCGAACACGCCACGCGTGAGACTTTCACCACTGGTGTATGCGACAAGTCAGACGTCGACAATGGCATGAGCACACTCTACTCTTGTAACCGAGATGAAGCAGCTTGTTCGCATATTGATAATAGCTCTGCTCGTGACTTCAGTAGCGGGAACGGTGACCAACGCCGCTAGTGCGACCTTGATGACTATCATGATGTCCTTGGCTGACAGCGAGGGTATGGGCGATTGTGATGGCTGCGGCAAGAGTGAAGGCGGCTCGTCATTTTGCGACGTCAACTGTGTAACCCTACATTTGGCGATAATCGGTTTCAATGATTTAGTCCGCTCTCCGGTGATTAGACGTGCCCGTGGCCTCATTTCATGCAACGCTATCGGCCACACTGGGCCTCCTGACCCTTACCCTCCTCGATCCCTCATCCTGATCTGACGCTTACCGGTTTTCTCCGGACGACAGCGTCATTTGTGCCGTGTGCAGCGCATATTCGCTGCACACGATACCATTCAAACATGAGTGCGTTTTTGTTGCGCCGTGCGATTGCAATGACCAGTTTTCAGGATGACCCTTATGTCCAATTTTCGTCCGCCGACGTTGACTCGTCGTGCCCTGCTCGCCTCCACCGCTGCAAGCGTTGCGGGGACAGTTCTTCCCGCGTCTCTATATTCGCAAGCGTCGGCTGCGACACCTTACGATGTCCGTCTGCGGGCTGTTCGGGATCGCGTCCAGCTGGCCCCCGAACCTTACGGCAGAACGTCTGTCTGGTGCTACAATGGCAGTATCCCTGGACCTGAAATCCGGGTCAAACAGGGCAATCGGCTTCGCATAATTGTCGAAAATGGCATTGACGAAGCGACAACCGTCCACTGGCACGGTATGCGGGTGCCAAACGCTATGGACGGCGTCCCCCACCTAACTCAAAAGCCGATCGACCCTGGCGCTACTTACACCTACGAGTTCGATGCCGTTGATGCCGGCACATTCTGGTACCACCCTCATCTACGCGGCTTTGAGCAAGTCGGGCGCGGCCTCTACGGGCCGCTCGTCGTCGAAGAGGCGGAGCCAGTCCGCGTCGACCGCGATGTAACCTGGGTGCTCGACGACTGGCGCCTCACCCAGTCTGCTGCGATCAGCAACGACTTTGGCAACCGTCACGACTTGAGCCACAATGGACGGGTTGGCAACACGGTCACGATCAATGGCGGTGTCCCGGAGACTTTTGCCGTGCGGCCGGGCGAGCGCATTCGCTTGCGGCTCATCAACGCGGCCAATGCCCGCATCTTCAGCATCGACTTCGCGAAACACGAACCCATAATAATTGCGTTGGACGGACAACCCGTTACACCGCACGCGCCCGCGAACGGGCTTGTCGTTCTGGGGCCTGCCATGCGCGTTGATCTAATACTCGACATGACGGGTGCCCCTGGAAACCGGGTGTCAATAGCTGATCGCTTCTACAAGGGAATGGAATACCGTCTCATCGACCTCGCCTATGCTGATACCCGGCTCAGAGACCGCATGCCGGACTGGCCGATCAACTTACCGTCAAATCCCCTGCCAGAGCCGAATGTTGCGACCGCTGTCCGCCATGACGTCGTATTCAACGGCGGGATGATGGGCGCGATGGTCATGGAAGAGATGGGGGGCAGTATGGGACAAGACATGGCTGGAGGCATGATGGGCGGCATGATGAACATGATGCATTCGGGCAAGGTCTGGTTCATCAACGGCGTGGCAGCCACAGGCCACATCATGGACCCGCTTTTGACGCTCAAACAGAACCAGTCCTGCGTCGTTTCGATGACCAACGCCACCGCCTGGCATCACCCGATCCATCTGCATGGCCATTCCTTTCGCGTGATTTCACGCAACGGCCAGCCAACCAAACACCGTGAGTGGCAAGACACGGTGTTGATGGCGCCGCGCGAAAGGGTCGAGATCGCCTTCGTGGCGGACAATCCGGGAGACTGGATGTTCCACTGTCATATTCTCGAACACCAGGCTGCGGGGATGATGGGCGTTATCCGCGTCGCTGGAAAGGAGGAACGAACATGAAAACTGCGATCCTCATCTTGAGCATTGCGACCTGCATGTTGACCACTTCTGCGAACGCGGCTGACGGGAATCCTAAGCGTGGCGCGCAGGTCTACCGCGCCTGCGTAGCGTGTCATGCGCTCGAACTGGGGCTACATCTCAGCGGCCCAAGTCTCGGCGGTGTGCTAGGACGCATTGCAGGAACGGCTGACGGTTATGTGCGTTATTCGCCAGGTTTGAAAGAGGCCGCGTTCGTATGGAATGCCGCAGCGCTCGAAGGCTGGCTGAAGAACCCCAAAGGAATGATCCCCGGCACCTACATGATGTTCGAGGGTATAAATGACGTTCAATCGCTTGCTGACCTCATCGCATTTCTCGAAATTGCTGGCACACCTGACGGTGCAAAAAAGGCAGTTGCCGATGGCCTGTTCCCGGTTTCATGGCTCAAGGCGGGTGCGCCGGATTCGGTTCGCGATGTGCCGCCGGAGATGCGTGTTGCTTCGATTAGACATTGTGGCGACAGCTATTTTATCAAGACTGAGAACGGTCGTGAGAGGCCCTACTGGGAAAAAAACGTTCGACTCAAAATTGACAGTGTCGAAACAGGACCTGCGCCCGGTCAATCCGTGATCGTTGGCTCAGGAATGAGAGGAGATCGCGTTTCAGTGATCTTTTCCAATTTGGATCATCTCAAATCTTTCATCGAAGACGAATGCTGACCCGGTACGCAAAACACACCGTCGCATAACCAGGAAAGGAACCCACCTATGCGCAAAGTATTGTCTGTCCTCACCATCTCCGGTATCGCCCTGAGCGTTGCTTATGCGGTTTCGGCAACATCCTCTCGAGCCGGAGACGTAACCCTTTACAAAAATCCCCAGTGTGGCTGCTGCCAAGAGTACGCCAAATATCTAGAGCGTAACGGATATTCGGTGAACGTAAAACCGACACATGAGTTGGCCACGATGAGCCGTGAGGCTGGTATTCCCGATGATTTTCAAGGCTGTCATCTTGCCTTCGTTGATGGCTACGTCGTGAGCGGGCATGTGCCCGTCGATACAGTCAATAAGTTGATTACTGAACGCCCCGACATCAAAGGCGTAACGCTGCCCGGGATGCCGATGGGGTCTCCTGGAATGAACGGAAAAAAACAAGCACTGTTCAAGATTTTGGAGGTGTCGAAGTCCGGTGGGGTGAAGGGCGTTTACGCCACTGAATGACTTGAACCAAGGAAGAGTATGTCATGATGCAAAGCGTAACCGAAATGATGATGGGCACTGGCAGTATGACGTGGTCCATGTCACTCACTTGGCTCTTCGTCGTATTGTTGATTGGCCTGGCCGGTTCAACGCTGGTCAAGTTTCTCCGTTTTGGAAGCGGCATATGACGCCGCTCCCCAGTTTCACTAAACATACTGGCCCGACGACGGTAGCCGTGGTCATGTTGCTTACACCTATTGGTCTGAGCGGAACAACGGCCGCTGGGATACCTGAGCAAGGCAAACCCCTTTACCAAAAACATTGCGCCAGCTGTCATGGCGCAAATCTGGAAGGTCAACCCGACTGGAAAAAGCGGCTGCCCAATGGGCGCTTACCAGCGCCGCCACACAACGCCTCGGGTCACACATGGCACCACCCAGATGGGACGCTCCTGAAAATCGTAAAGGAAGGTACAGTCGCAATCGCCGGCGGCGACTATCAGAGCGACATGCTCGGTTTTAAGGACGTGCTCTCGGACGACGAGATCAAGGCCATTCTTGAATTCATCAAGAGCACCTGGCCGGAGCGCGAACGAAAGCACCAAGAGCGTCTCAGCAAGCGCGAACGTGAGGCCCAGAAATGACCGAATCCACAACATTGGTTCCTAAGTCGCGCAGGTTGATGTGGAGTTTGTTTCCACTGCTGACATTTGTCACGATTGCTGTTGCTCTTGGGTGGGGACTAACGAGAAACAGTGATGTGTTGCCTTCCGTCCTGATCGGCAAGCCAGTCCCGGAATTCTCACTGTCCGCCGTGCAAGGGCGAAAGCTCGGACTTTCCAGCGCCGACCTCAAGGGCGAGGTGTCATTGGTCAATGTTTTTGCGTCCTGGTGCACCGCATGTCGTGCCGAACATCCCCTGTTCATCCGACTCGCACAATCCGCGGTGGTGCCGGTTCACGGGCTTAATTACAAGGACCGGCCGGCCGATGCCGCCGAATGGTTGGATTCCCTGGGAGATCCGTACACGAGGACAGGCGCAGACCGTGACGGCCGTGTTGGGATTGAGTGGGGTGTCTACGGCGTCCCGGAGACATTCGTCGTCGGTCCGGACGGCCGGATTGCATACAAACACGTCGGGGCCATAACGGAGCAGGATCTCGAGGCGACTATCCTGCCTCTCATCGAGAGCCTATCACTTGTCCCGGAGGCACAGTCTCAATGAGGATCTTACTCACAGTAGTAGTGTTCATCATATTCAGTCTGTATAGCGCAATCGCCGCGGAGCGGACGCGCATTCCACTTCATGAAACGCCTCGTTCCCTACAAAAGATAGACTTTAGAGACGAGATGGGCACTCCCTTCACGCTGGACGCCTGGCACGGCAAGTACGTGTTGCTCAACGTCTGGGCCACCTGGTGCGGGCCGTGCCGCACTGAGATGCCGACACTCGACCGACTGCAAAGCCAACTCGGAAGCGACCGCTTTGAGGTGGTTGTGCTCTCCATCGATCGCGCTGGCGTGGGGGTCGTGCGGAAGTTTTTCGATGAAATTGGGATTAAACATTTGAGGATCTTTATCGATAGACGCGGGAGTGTTGTACAGGACCTCAAAGTGTTCGGTTTACCCGGTACGATGCTTATTGGACCGAGTGGACAAGAACTTGGACGATTGTTCGGCCCGGCGAAATGGGACGCGCCGGAGATGATCAATTTCCTTCGAGATCAGATTACCAAGACGAACTAATCCCGAGCCGATCCCGTTGTTAGGTTGAGGAATGACTAGACTCAGGAGAATTAAGAATGACAACGTCAAGATCGACAAACACACAGGTTTCAATATCCCAAGGAGTCGTGAACATCCTCAATTCACAGGACATTGGTTGCGAACGCTGCGTCGCTACTTCGCTTTTGTGGCAGGAACAAACCTTGTCTGGGAGTTTGCGCATCCTCCACTCTACACAATCTGGGAGGCGGGCACACCGGCCGTGTACGAGCGACAAGAGGCAATAAGGCATGCCTGAGATATCTGGAATCGGCATTCTTGCGGCATTTCTAGCCGGCACGATCTCTTTCTTGTCACCTTGCGTGTTGCCACTCGTCCCGGGGTACGTCTCTTATGTGGCTGGACGGACAACGGTGTCGCCAACGCAGGAGTATGCCAAACATGATTACCTGACCGCTATTTCATTGAGCCTATGCTTCGTACTCGGATTTTCGACTGTGTTCGTAATTCTGGGCGCAAGTGCAACGGCACTCGGCCAGATACTGCAGAGCTACCGCTATGAGCTCAACATCTTTGGCGGCGCTATTATCATCATCTTCGGCCTCTTCATGATTGGGATGGCTCGAGTTGCGGTTCTTCAGCGCGATCTGCGGTTCAACATTTCGATTCCTGGAGGCGATCCGCTCTCAGCATACATCCTTGGGCTTGCCTTCGGCTTTGGTTGGACGCCTTGCATAGGGCCGATTCTCGGTGCCATCCTGACGGCCAGTGCGACTTCGGCGACCATAGGAGAAGGTGTCTCGTTGCTCGCCATCTATTCGGCTGGCCTCGGGATACCCTTTTTGCTGACTGCCATTTTCACCGACCGTGTGGCTCGTGGAATTCGCTCGCTCGGCCGGTTCGGTCGCCGGCTACAACAAGGCGCGGGCCTCCTCATGATCATCATGGGCATCGCGATGATGACAGGACAGCTCTCGGCATTCTCTTATTGGCTGCTGGACGCTTTCCCTGTACTGGGTCGGATCGGTTAGGGGCCGGATATGACTGGCTCGAGCGTCAAGTCGTGCTCATCCAGTAATGAGACTGTAACAAAGGGGCAAGACGAATGGGAGAATCCGGATGGAATTGCAAAGCGGACGTAAAACTGCGTTGTCCGTGCCGAATTGTTCCCTCCGTCTCGTCGCACCACGCTCAACGTTGAGAAAGGAGTAACTTTCATGACAGATAGGAAGCAGCGAAAATCTGTGGGTGCTATGTTTGTCAAATTGAAGATACTTGTTGCCATTTCCTTCGTGGTCATCAGCATAAGTGCCCTGCCCAGTCTGGCACAGGAAGCTAAGGTGGTCAGTCCAAACTGTACCTTTAGAAAGGCTTGGGCGGCTGACTTGCGTAGCTACCTTGCCGTCGAGGGCAAGAAGCCCGTGCCAATCACAGCATTTTTTGACCGAAGCGGCGCAAAGCGATCAATTCAACAGTATCGCGGTCGTGGCGTTGTTCTCAATTTCTGGGCAACTTGGTGTCCGCCGTGCGTCAAAGAAATGCCGGCACTTGATCGAATGAAAGCTGCCTTGGCTAATCAAGGGATCGACGTCATCGCGGTCAGTGAGGACACGAAAGGCATAGAACATGTCGAAAAGTACTACGCAAAACTCGGCCTCAAGCACCTTGAGGTATTCATGGATCGCGACAACGCTCTGATGCGCGCTGCCAAGGTCAGGAGCTTGCCCACAACACTACTCATTGACCAAGCCGGCAACGAGATCGCAGGTGTCTTCAAGGACGCCGAATGGGACGCACCGGCAATCATCGAATTCGTGAAATCGTGTCTTGGTGTAGCACGACATTAGTCGACTGACATGGGCTGTGGGTCTGAACTGATCACTCCTTCAGCGACCGGAGCCACAGTGGACACAGGAAACTGAGTAACGAGAATCAGGTTGGTACTATGGGCAAGTGTGGCCGAGGCAATTTCGGGACCTAGTCTTCGTGTTTCTCCAACATACATGGCTGACACATGAGGCCCAGCTCATCTAAACAATGGGCAACACAAAAAGCGCGGGTTCAATGCATTCAGGAGAATGCAATGGATTTAGTGTCGCCTGGGACACCGGGGTTTCTCCTTACCAGCATTGACCCTGTTGAGAGATAGCATTTCCACCAAGGTTAAGGTCGAGAGCGAGTTCCAAATTGGCCCAAAACGACAATGGAAAAACCGCGGTTCATCAATCAACGCAATTGGAGTATTTGACGTTTGTTATCCATCGGTTATGATGAATTCAACATGACCTAAACTGCCACACTTTGTGACGGCAAGGCCTCAAAACACGCAGACCAAAAAACCTTCATTAGGGCATTCTGCGAGTTACATGGGGAAACTCATGCAGGAGTTTCGGCTCCCCTAGTGGTGGGCTTTTTGTTGCGGTATCTCACCACTGTGGAATAATGCATCTACGTATCCGCACCACGTATTTTTATAATCGCACTCCCCCGCCGTGGATGCATCTCTAACAACTCAATATTATGTACAGCGCATTTCGCGTGGCTCACAAAACAGCCGCACGCATCATTGCTTTATTCGTTGTAATTTCCGTAACGCTCTCCCCCGTTGCGCCGGCCTTTGCGCAAGACGCCACAGGCACTCCAAGCACAACGGCCGAGACAATCACTACGTCATCAACACCACAGGAAGCTCCGGCACCTGAACCTGTTCCTGAAGTTGTGCCTGAGCCTGTTGTCATTCCATCGGAAGAGCCGGAGACAACGTCGCCGGCACCGGACGTTCCTGATCCGCTCGCAGAGATCTCAGAAACTATCGAACCAGAAGCGATTGCCGAGGACGCTGAGGCGATACTCCCCTCATCTATCGGTGGCGGTGCCGCACTTGCTCAGTCGTCAGATGGCATCTTCAGAGACATCGTTGACGATGCGGTAAACAGCGGTCTTCGCCTGCAAGCAGATTTACAATCAGGAGCGCTGCAATACGAAGTGCCGATCGTCGTACCTCCTGGCCGCGGCGACCTCACTCCTGACTTTAAGCTCAGCTATTCAAGTCAGTACCGGGAACAGATCAGTCCATATGGATACGGATGGAGTGATAACATTTCATATATCGAACGGATCAATCGCAAAGGATCCGAAACACTGTATACGGAAGATGTCTTCCAATCATCAATGGATGGTGAGCTCAAGAACACGGGAACAACGGGCACCACAACGGAGTACGGCGCGCGTTTTGAAAACGGCAGTTTCCGCTCATATGAAAAGATCGGTGACGGGTGGCAGGTGACCGACAAGGAAGGCACCGTATACACATTTGGAAAAAGTGCTGCAGCTCGCCAAGATGACAGTGCTTCCACCACACGGATATTTAGGTGGATGCTCGAGGAGGTGCGGGACACAGATGACAACTTCATCGCCTATGAGTACTTCAAAGATGATGGACAAATTTACCCCGACACAATCACATATACCGGACACGGCAGCACCGATGGTATTTTTGAGATTGCGCTCCTGCGAGAGACCAGAAGCGATAATCTGACCTCATACAAAGCCGGGTTTGAGATTACCGCAAACAAGCGGATCTCTGAGATCCAGACGAAGGTTAATGGATCCTGGGTGCGTAAGTACGAACTTGATTACGCCACTGGTGACAACGGAAAGCGCTCCCTTCTTGATACCGTCACGGAGACCGGACGCACCGAGGACGCAGGCTCTACCAAGACACTACCCGTCACCGATTTTGACTACCAAAGCGTCGATAAGGGTTGGACGTCGAGCTCCACATACACAGTGGATTTTGAAGTGTTCATCGATAGCGTTGAAAATGACCAAGGGACGCGGATGCTCGATGTTGATGGGGACGGATCCCCTGATGTGCTCACTGCACACAAAAATTGGAGCGGAAGCGGGAATTATCGAAAGACCTGGATCAACAATGGTGCCGGTTGGGTCGAGGTGGGAGCATGGGACGCGCCAAAGAACCTGGTAAGCAAAACGTACAAAGATCTCGGCGTGCGCACGGGGGATCTCAACGGCGACGGTCTCGTTGACATCATGGTGCACAAGAAGACGTCGAATGCGAAGTCATACATCAATAATGGTAACGGATGGACGTCGAGCTCCACCTGGATCACACCAGAACAATTTGTGACAACCGACAGCACTCCAGTGGATCAGGGTATCCGTGTGGTTGATGTAAACCGGGACGGACTTGATGACCTGGTGCAAGGATTTTTGAGCTCTGGCGGATCTACCACGACACGCACCTGGATCAACAATGGTGCCGGCTGGACGGAAACGGCTGACTGGGCCTTCCCTGTTCCCATCTTCAGTGCCTATGACGATGCTGCCGAAGGTCAGTATGACCGTGGCGTGCGCATCAACGATGTCAACGGTGATGGGTATGTGGATGTTGTCTACCGACGCGAGTTCAGTGGCATCCCAGAGAAAAATGAGGTGTGGCTTAACACAGGTGAAGGATGGGACTTGAGCACCTGGTCATTCCCTACCGCGATCACAGCCATCAACGGCCGCAATCTCGGTGTGCTCATTACCGACATCAACGGTGACCACATTGCCGACGTGCTCAAAGACAACGGTACGAACCCCACAGCTTGGCTAGGAAATGGTGAGGGGTGGAATACAGAAGACTACGATCGGCGTGCGCCGTGGAACATCTCAAACAGCAGTTTTGAAGATACTGGCGTGCGCCTGGCTGATGTTGATAGCGACGGACTGATTGATTTTGTGCTCTCACGTTTGAGCAATGGTGCCACGTCGTCAACAACCTGGCTCAACGATACCGATCGCGTCGATCTGCTCACCACCATAAAGCACACGACGGGTGCTGAGACCGATATCACATACAAAGCGTCTGCATTGTACAAAGAAAGTGGCGGGAATCCTGCAAGCCAGACGATGCCGCTTATCATCGACACAGCACACATTATTTCAACTGACGATGACTTTGGCACCACAGGTGTCACCACCTACCACTACGGTGGCGGGCACCATTTCTATGGCGGCCTCTACGACAAACGCTTCACGGGATTTGCCACCACGACCATTACCGACCAGCTCGGCAATGTCACGAAGGTCTTTGCGCACCAGGGCAACGGCTCACAAACATCACTTGGTGAAAACAGCGATGAGAATGCCAAAGCCGGCAAAGTGTATCGCACGGAAAGATACGATGATGGCGGCGATCTCTTCGCACAGCAAATCACCAAATGGGAGAGTGTCGATCTTGGTGATGAGCGCAGTTACATAAAGCGGACGCGTGAGGTCAATGAGTTCTACGATGGTGATGATGATCACAAGGACAGCGCCCGTGAGCTCGTCTTCAATGATGCAAACGGTAATCTCTCAAAGGAAACCAAATACGGAGAAGTCACGGGTGCAGGCGACGGCACTTTCACTGATGTGACCGGTGACACACGCACCACGAGCTGGGCGTACGCCACCAACACCACAGATCATATCCTTGGGTTCCCTCTCTCGAAAACGCTCCGGAACAACGCCGGCACGATCGAGAGCATCGATCGCTTCTACTATGATGAGAATGCGCTCGGGACAATCGACGAAGGTAATACCACCAAACACGAGCAGCTCGTAGAGGGATCCACATATATCGATCGGAAGTGGACGTACAACACCTACGGCCTCCCAACCCAGGAGAAGGATCCGCGGAACAAAGCAACCGATTATGATTACGACAGCAGCAACCTCTATCAAGCAACGACAACGAACGCTGAAGGGCACGTCACCGAACGCACCTTCGATCTTTCAAGTGGTCAGGTCATCGATGAGACCGATGCAAATGGGCTTGTTACAAGCACAACATACGATCCACTCGATCGGCCGACAGAGCTCGAAATTCCAGATCATCTGGGTACGCCATCCAATCAAGTCACGAAGTCTGAGTGGACATATACCGACACGAAGGGATCACGCCGGGTAAAGCAAACGGATCATCTCGACAGCTCAACAGCGATCGACACCTACTCATATATTGATGGTCTTGATCGGGTAATACAGACACGCACCGAAGCTGAGAGCGCGAGTGAATATGTGGTTGTCGATCGCGCGTACGATGAGCAAGGCAATCTTGAAAAAGAGAGCCTCCCCTACTTCGACAACAGTACCTCACGATCAAGTATCACGACTGATGCGGATCTCTTGATCACGCACACCTGGGATCCGTTGGGTCGGGTGAAAACCGTTGTCGATACTGAAGGCACACGCTCACACAGCTATGACCAATGGACGGAAACGATCAACGATCGGGCTGGGGGTGATAAGGAGCTTACCGATGATGCCTTCGGGAACTTAGCAGAAGTCAAAGAGCACAACGGTGGAAGCGTCTACACCACAACCTACGAGTACGATGCCCACGATAATCTCGTCACGCTCACCGATGCACTCTCAAACGATCGGGACTTCGCCTATGACGGGCTTGGTCGGCTCACCAACTCTGAAGATCTGCATGCCTCCGCAGACAGTTCATTTGGTTCAACCACACTTACCTATGACGACAGCGGCAATATCACCAGTAGGCGCGATGCCAAAAACCAGCTCGTGAACTTCACGTACGATGACATCAACCGTGTACTGACTGAAGACTACACGGGAGCCGGTGGCACAGAAATCACCTACGCCTATGACGATTGTGGAAACGGTATAGGCCGGCTCTGTGGGGCGACCACAACTGATGTGATCAGTACATTCGGATATGACGCACTTGGCAATACAGGGACTGAAGGCAAGCAGTTCGTCGGATCAAGCACGGTGCACACCACAACCTACGAGTTTGACCGAGTAGGTAACAAAACAAATGTCACCTACCCTGATGGCGCTGAAGTTGCATACAACTTCAACAGTGCAGGATTGCTCGAGAGCGTAGACCATACGGCTGTCGGCACTACAACTGCCGCAACGGTCATCTCAGATCTGGATTACGCGCCAACTGGTCAAGTGACGTCGCGGGTCTACGGCAACGGCACCGAAAGTACGTACACGTACGATGTCGATGAACTTTATCGATTGCGCGATGTTGAGACGACGGCCGTGCTCTCCGTGAGCACCACATCAACCTCTACAGGCATCGTCAATACCCACGCAGTAGAGCTCGACGGAGTTGATCAGTGGCTCTCACACGACGACGATGCGGTATTCGATATCACCGGCGATCTCACCATCGAAACGTGGGTGAAATTTGATAGCGTGCCATCGGTTTCAGCACGTCTAGTTGCGAAGTTTGCTAACGCCGCATCAGGGCGCTCATACATGCTCTGGTGGTACAATTCTGGCGGCGGGCGGCTCTATGTCACGCTGTATGATGGAAGCTCTGAAACCCAGGTGTACGAGGATTGGGCACCATCGGCCGACACCTGGTACCACGTCGCGGTCACTTATGACGCAAGTGCCGGCGAAGTGAAATTCTATGTAGACGGCACACAGCTCGGCTCAACACACACGGGCGCGATCAGCTCCCTCCAAAACACCTCTACGTCATTCACGCTCGGCCGCGACATGATCGGCCTAAACTACGCTCTTGATGGGCTACTTGATGACACCCGGTTATGGAGCACTGCGCGCTCAGGAACGGAAATTGCCGACAACCGTCTAGTGGAGCTCTCTGGCAGTGAGAGCGGTCTCAACGGGTACTGGCAACTGGATGACGACGCAACGGACGAAACAAGTAACGGGGTAGATCTGACGGAACAGAACACGCCAACGTACAGCACGTCGACACCGTTTGATGGCAATGCTTCAACGACAGCCTATGCAACCACCACGTCTGCGGTACAGAAAGTTACGTACACGTACGACGTTGAAGGCAACATCACCAAGATCGTGGATACAGCCAACACAGGTACGGGCAAATCTCTGGATCTTGAATATGACGGACTGTATCGCCTGATTGGGGCGACAACGACAGTTGCGAGTTCATCAAGCTACTCTCGCAATTATGTCTATGATGCGATCGGAAACATCGTCAACAAACCAGATCAGGGGGCCTATGCGTATGCCGGCACAGGCTTAGCGAACCCACATGCAGTAACGTCGATCGGTGGCACTACGCTGACATACGATGACAATGGAAACATGACCAATGACGGTGCACGATCGATTACCTGGAACTATCGTGATCGGGTGACGCAGACAGGTGGAAACAGCACAAGCACCTACGCGTATGATCACGAGAACATCCGCGCAAAGAAAACGACCGACGGTGTTGATCAGTTCTATGTCAATGAGTTGTACAACCTCGAGGGGTCAACCACGACAGCTCACATCCTCGACCTTGACGGTAATCTCGTTGCCACAGTCGAAGGCGGCGACACAAATGTTCTGCACTCTGATCATCTTGGCGGCATGAATGTTGTTACAGACCCTGCCGGCGTCGTCATTGAAGTTGCAGATTACTATCCATTTGGTGAGCGCCGAATTGATACCGGTAGCTTTGACGAACAACGCACCTTCACAGGGCATGAGTTCGATGAAGAGAGCGATCTGACCTACGCAAAGCAACGGTATTACGATCAGGATGTTGGACGGTTTATGTCTGTGGATCCTGTTGTGGCGTTGATCGGCCGCACGGATGAACTTGAGGAGAAAACCGGGCGTACAGCACGTGAGTATCTCTCGGATCCGCAGATCCACAACAGTTACAGTTACGCGCGAAACAATCCACTTGGACTAGTGGATCCAGAGGGCGAACTTCCCGTTCTGGCAATACCAATAATTCTCGGTGTTTACAGTGGGGCACAAATGGCCGTTGATTTCTACGAGTTCAAACTCACTCACTTCGACTATCCAGACGAGTTCGATAATGTCGAGAGGCTTCGAGACAAGGTCAGCCTCGGTCTTGGTATTGGTGCAATTGCACTCGGTGCCGCGGCAAAGCCGGCAGAACAAGTCGCACTGGAGATCGTCCCCACAGCCCTTGATGTGATGGACACATTCTTTGGTGAGGCGCTGTACGACGTTACAGATGGGCAAGATCCAGCGCCAGTCGAGCAAACTATGGAAAACACCGAGAATACGAACACAAACACAGGCCGTGCAAATACCGATAGAGCAAAGGACACGGAAGGCTAATTATATGATATAATTAAATTATTATGGAATTATTGTTACTTCGCGGCGTATTATTTATCGGAGCTGTTCTGTGCACTGGCTTTGGTGGTGCACTGCTGATCTCAAGTCGGTTTATTGGGTACATGGAAAGAACGGTGTGGACAGCACCGCCAGAGAAACGTCCATTCAACAATAAATACTATCGGGGATTTCAATTCACAGTGTTCGGCTTGGGGTTGTTTTGGCTGCTCTACGCAAGTTTCTGATGTGGACTTTGGAAACACCTTTCAAATCGCGTCGTTTGCAGGGTGCGTATTATTCACAGCGTTTGGAGCGCTATACCTAGCGTCAAAGCGGTTTCTCAATTGGGGACACGCAAAATAATGAATTGGATGTAACAAATAACGGAAGAGAACAATAAACAAACGGATCCTACCAGGCGGATGGCGTGCAAAAAAAGAGGGAGCAAAGGAGAAAAGCTAATTACATGATATTGTAGGGCAAATTGTGGAAACTATAGTAACTCGATTTGTGTTGAAACGCTTCGTGACGTACATGAAGGGAACCGTGTGGACAGCGTCGCGAGAGAAGCGGGTGGTCAACAATCGGTTGTACCGTGGCGTTCAGTTCACGGCTTTTGATGTTGGTTTCATTTGGCTAGTCTACAGCACGATTTGGACCCAATCCCATGAAGATACGATGAGCTCGATCTATAGCTCGTGTGCTTCCGGTTAAAGAATTTGGATAAAAATTGCTGGCTGTCCGGCCGATGGTAATGGAAGGGCGTCATTATCGACTTCAGTAACGCCCCCGATCAAGTGAGACAAAGAAACGGAGAACATTTGCAGGCAATTTCTACTACTCAAGAATGTCTTTGGTCGTTATCTACGGTCGGCTTGGTGAGGAATTCATCAAACAATTCGAGTATGCATTTCACACTCTTCGCCATTTGCTGGAACTCGTCGTCCGGTGCATTTGCAAGATCAATCACCTTTTCGGCAACCGACAACGTCATCCAAGTTGAATGCAGATCTTCGTTTTCGTTGACTAACCGGTCCGATATGATCGGAAGCAGAAATTTCGCTTCCATCAGAGGTGGTTCTCGCCGGGATGGATCAATTTCCGCCAACGTAATTTTCTGATCGATTATCATTACGAGGTCAGAGACAAATGGTATGAGTTTTGATTGATGTTTCACCACTTTCAATAACCTCCACTAAATATCCTCTAACAGTATCTCACGCCGACATTTTTCGAGTGACAGCTTAAGGTGATTTCTCTGGTGTTTGACCTGAAATGATCAACAGTTCAATCAGCACACATGCGCGTCCGAGGTGCATTTCAATCGTCTGCGTAAACCGATCTTGATTGGGCGTCTCTCCAGTAACGTTCCAATATTATCAGAAGTGCTTAGGCACAATATTTTGGACCAGTCTTCGAGCGAATCAGATGGTCTTCGCGTTTGATCGCAGCAATCGAAGCGCATTTGTTACAACTAATAGCGAAGCACCGACATCTGCGGCAATTGCGCCCCACAAGGTTGCGTAACCCATCGCAGTAAGGCCGACAAACAGGGTCTTCACTGCAAGCGAAAACCCGATATTTTGTCTAATGACACCTATGGTACGTCGCGAATGTGCGATCAGCCATGGCACTCGTGACAGATCGTCCGTCATGAGCGCGACATCAGCTGTTTCAATCGCCGCATCGCTGCCGATTGCACCCATGGCGATAGCGAAATTTGCTCTTGCCATTGCGGGTGCATCGTTGACGCCATCCCCGATCATTGCAACGACGGAGTAGCGTTGTATCAGTTCCTCAACGGCACTTACCTTATCCTCGGGCAGGAGTTCGGCTTTTACTTCGTCAATCCCAACTGCGCCCGCTACTGCCTCCGCGGTCACCTTGTTGTCACCGGTAAGCATGACCAAATGCTCAACACCAAGACTGTGCAATGCAGACACAATGGCTTTTGCTTCCGGGCGTATCGCATCTGCAAGCGCAACAAGACCACAAATGTGGCTCTGATTTCCTATAGCAACAACCGTCGCGCCATCTGCTTCAAGTCTTGCCGCATTGCGTAGCGTTTCATCGGTCTCTTGCCCGCGTTCGGTCGCATACCGATGTGATCCGAGCCAGAACGCCTTGCCATTGACAATCCCTGTAACACCCCTGCCAGGCAGCACTTCCACCGATTCTGCCGGTGCGAATTCAATCTTCATTCGTTCGGCATGGTCAACAATAGCTTGTGCCAACGGATGGCTACTTCGTACCTCAAGCGCGGCAGCGCACCTCAGAAGTTCACTTTTACTGTGCCCATTTAATGGGTAAGTCCCGACGACTTCGGGTGTTCCCTCTGTGAGGGTTCCAGTCTTGTCGAGCGCGAGTGCCTTTAAACCTGCCGGCATCTCGATATAGGCTCCTCCCTTAATCAGAACCCCCTGGCGTGCGGATGACGCGAGCGCCGCTACAATACTGACAGGTGTTGAGATTACGAGTGCACAGGGGCAAGCAATGACGAGAAGAACGAGGGCTCTGTAGAACCATGTATCCCAGGCGCCTCCAAGAAGAAGTGGCGGCACTAGAAACACGAGAACGGCCAAAGCCATGACAGTCGGTGTATAGACACGTGCGAATTTTTCCACCCACTGCTCGGCCACCGCTCTGCGGCTGTGAGCCTCGCCAACCAAGCGTATGATGCGTGCAAGCACAGTGTCCCCACTCGATTTCGTCGACTCGACTTCGAGCGTGCCTTCTCCATTAATGGTGCCGGCGAACACGTCGTCTCCCAAGTCTTTCGTCACCGGAATACTTTCTCCTGTGATCGGCGCTTGATTTACTGCGCCGCTGCCGGCGACGACTACACCATCGAGTGCAATTCGATCTCCAGATCTCACAATGAATAGGGACCCAACCAGAACCTCTGCTGCAGGAACATCACTTTCCATTCCATCGGGACGCTTCACACGAACAGTTGGCGGCGTGAGGTCCAACAGTGCGGCGACCGCATTACGAGCCCTACCGACGCTCCAGCTTTCGAGGAGCAGAGAAAGTGCAAACAGAAATGCAACGGTGGCAGCTTCAAACCATTCTCCGATTACGAGTGCGCCAGCGACCGCGACGACCATCAATAGGTTCATGTCAGGACTGAAAGTCCGCGCAGCATTCAAAGCTTTTACGGCGACAAACCTCGCGCCGAAGAGGATTGCCAAAAGAAACAGACCAGCCTCTAGCCAGGGCATGGGCTGACCGCCATGACCTGCAAACAGCTTGAGCGCCGCCGTGAGTCCCCCAGCTGTTCCGATATGGACGATGATACCGATCAACCAACATATGCCGCTGGCAGCTGTATAAAGTTTTTGCTGAGCAAAATGTCCGTCACGATCATCTTTGCGATTCGAATCCCAGGCTCTTGCTGACATTCCGGTTCGCGCAACCGCGGAAGTAACATCGGTTGAAGCAAAATCCGCGGCGGTCTCAAGGATAGTCATACGGCCATTCAGCACATCGAACGCAAGGTGTTCGTCGCCCCCAACAAGCGGCCCCACCGCCCTTTTTAGGACGGCAACCTCTTCGGCGCAGTCCATACCTGAAATACTGAAGTCATGGCCTGACGGCGCAAGATTGGAAGCGGGAGTGGATGCGGTTGTGCAAGGTACACCATCCCGTTCGTTGCCAATCTCTGCATGAGCGCACCCGCCAGCAGGACACTGTGTTTCGATGCCATGACCACGAGGACTCGCTGGTTGCTCATGATTCTTCATTGTCGACTCCAAGCTGCAACAATCTACGGTGTATATTTCGTCGGAATGATAAGGTCTCTAGTTACTAGAGATTCAAGACTTTTTTTTATTGCATCTCTGCACTTCATTCTGCTTGTCATGCAAATGATGGAGACGTCCCCTAAAAACGGAAATTTGTGGTGACGATAATAAGGCGTTTCAGAACAATTATCCCAACCTCTGACGGAGCAAAAATGCGTCGGTGAGAAGCAAAGATGTGCCCAAGTTGGCCACTACATCTTTTTTGGTTGAACACAACATCAAAAACAAGGGCCACAAACCATCCAGAACAATGCGCATCTTGTCTTCAGCTGAAAAGTGCCTGCGCGTCGCCCGGTTCGGAAAGGCCGAAGAGTAGCGCGGCAATCGCCGTGACCGACAGCCTCCTCAATAGCGACATTTTTTCGCTCCCGACCCAGGCGTGGTGAACAATCCGACTGTGCCAACCTGAAACCGCACGTCCTTGAGAAGCTGGGGTAGTTCGTCTCGCAACAAAGACGCCGCCTTGCGGTCATGCAGCGCATCCAGGCGCCGGTCGAGGCGAGGCGTCCCCTCAGGACTGGAGATGACCACGAGATGATCGGCTCCGAAAGGCTCACGAATACAGAACGGCAAGCTGAATGTCTGCCCGACCTCGACTCTGCCGTGATACCGGCTATCGGGAGACGGCGGCCACGGGATCAGGAACTGAACGGTGCCGTCCGTGCCCAGGTTGAACACCGAAATGCGCGGATGTTCGTGCCCATCGAGCGTCACGGAAACTTGCGCGCCGGCCTCGTGTGCGCGATGGTCGGGCGCAATTCTCAAGCGTAGCGGATTCGACGCCGACAGTTCCCTCAGCGCGCGCAACAGCAGCCACTTGTCCACAAGGCCCTGTACTGCTGGAGTCCGGGCGCGGGCACCAAGACGCGCCACCACATCTCCGGTCGCATTGATCACATCGCCACTGGCAACATCCCAGATCAGGTCGGCGCGCCCGGTGTCGGCTTTGTACACACTGCGCAATCCGCCATAGTACGTGCCCGCGTCGTCGGCTCCGACAATACGCAGCCCCAGAAGGTTTTTCACGGAACCGTCTTGCGTACCCTCGCCGAGACGGCCCAAGCCCTTCCTGTTGACTTGCAAGGCGATTTCTGTCGGCCGACCGCGTGGCGCCATCTGGGGAAACTGGCGGCCTTCGGACACCGTGCGCACGCTCTCCACAAGGTAGTTTTCCAGCTCGCGGGTGTTGACGACACCGTCCAGATTGCGATCCGCGTCGCCTCGCAACGCATTGGCAAACGCCCATGAAAGCGCTCCGCGCGGTTTACCGTCAATCGGCACTTCGATCACCATTTCATGATCCTGCACGGCACCGAAAAATAGAACGTTGTCGAGTTGATCGCGGTTAATCGATGCCGCATTCGGATCCGGCGGCGGCAGCGTGTCGTCGACGATCTTTCCGTATCCGCCTAGGCGCGTACGCTGCGTACCCGCACGCGGATCAAACCCTCTGGTCATCGTCCCGGAATGGCAGGTGTCCGCGACAAAAATAATCT
This sequence comes from Hyphomicrobiales bacterium, assembly GCA_021775835.1. The sequence continues at coordinate 49,240 of JAJFHC010000109.1, forward strand.
TCAAATGTCGAGCACTCACGAACAGTTCGTGAATTTCATCATCGACAATGCGTTGTCCGTTTCCCGAAGGCCCGGTGTGAAAACCTGCAAGCTGAAAGATTTCGTCCAAGCCGTCTTTCTCGCTGCCCTTGATGCGTTCCGGTTCTTGCCCACCGTGTCCAGCGTAGGAAAAGACAACTGTATCGCCAGCCTTGGCTTCTGCGATGATATCCGCCCAGGCAGCAAAAATCGCCGCGCGCGTTGCTGCCCTATCCAACAAGGTGTGAATACGTGCAGCACCCACCGCCTCGAGCGCCAACTTTACATCTTGGGCATCATTTACGGCACCGGCGAGCGACGGCAGATTCTCGTAATCGTCGATACCCACGATCAACCCGTACGTGGCGCCGGACGACGGTGTCGGCATGATCAGGAACGACAAGACCGCGGCAAGTGCACCGGTCAACGGGTTCCTCAGGTGGTGCAGCATCCCGGTCATTCGATCAACTCAACCCGGCGGTCCATTTGAAACCGCTGCTCTTCACTGTATTGGGTAACGTCATCGGGTTGGAATCGCGCATCCTCTCCCCTGCCTGTTGTGGTAATTGTGCCTGTATAGTTCTGTTTCTGGAGGAACTCTTTCACAGCCTCCGCACGGCGCTCTGACAGGGTCTGGTTGTACGCGTTCGTGCCTCGGGGGTCGGTATGTCCGACCAGCGTGATGTCCGGTGAATTGCGGGCTTTGAGTTGAAATGCAAGATCGATCGCCGCGGCCAGTCCCTTGTCGTCAAATTCGACCGAGTCCACCTTGAAGGTTATTGGTACTGCCCGTGCTGTGGGAACAAACCCGCGCACGCCAAGCGCACCGAGACCGGTCGGCACGCCGGCCCGGTTTCTGGGTGCCGGCACGTAGGACGCGGAAAGCAGGCGCTGGGTTTCGGCCTTCTTGAAAATACTGCGAATGACACCTTCCGGCGGCGGCGACTTAGTCAGGTTCTCATCTGCAACGACTTCGAGCGATTCCTGGAACCTCCGTGACGCGGCTTCCGTATTCCCCACACCGGCTTCAACGTCGCCGAGCATCGCCAGGACCTGCCAGAGGCGGTTGTATTGCAGCGTCGCTTCCAGGTTTGCCTTTTGGCATTCTGCAGTGGCCCCTGCTTGCATTACCGTTTCAACCTTGTCTCCCAGACGAACGGCGACCTTGCGGCCAAGGCCTTCTCTATACGTATCGGTGCAATCGGCCATGTTGGCGGCCGCATGCCAGAACTGCTTGAACTGCTCCAAAGTCGCATTGCTGCCCAGGGCCTCGACCTCTTTGTGCAACCCGGCACAAGTGGTCGCAGCCTTGGCCGAAGTCATCGAGAGAACTGCGACGACCGTCAAGCCCAGTGCGCCAACACCAATTCTTTGCATTGGATTACGCCTCCCATGCTCCCGGCAACTCCCAACCAAGTTGCACGTCAATCATAATCGAGTATGGGGCACCCGTGAAAGGCCGTATGTGACGTGCGTCACGGTGGATTCCCGGGACACTGCGGAAAGCTTCCTCGAGCGTGCCCTTGCATTTAACTATCTGGTTCTATCGGACGGTCAGCACGGAAGTCCGGGCATCGGCCTGTTGTTATCGTTTCCCAGCCAGATTGCGCAAACGAGATCAGCAGTGTAACCCACAATCCATGCATCCCGAAAGTCGTTGCTGGGGCCCGACCGCAGGACCTCCCGCAACATGCAGTTGACGGTCTTCACCAGAGTCTCGCCGAGAACCTGCTCTGAATCGGGCGCACGGCGCCAATACACGACCTTGCCGTCGAGACGCTGGGCGGTGAGATGGAACGATATGCCCAAGATGGCCACGACATCTTTTTGGTTGAACACAACATCAAAAACAAGAACCGCAATTCCGATGGACAAACCGGCTCGCAATCACACATTTTTGGGTGTTAAAATCCATGTCAATGCGGTTCCAATGGAAATAGTTCATGGAACAACGGCGGTCTGAATTCGAGGCGCAGCAACTTCTTGAGAAATTGCATTCCACCGCGGGTGCGAAATGTTTTGTAGGCTCTGACAGCAAATAGCTCCGGTTCGGAAAGCCCATAAATGTATGGATTAATCTCGATCAGGTTACTAAACTGCTCCACGTCCGCGTATTGTTCCAATACCCGACCAAGAAGCGGTTCTTCAATAAGCTGAAGCTGAACGGCGTAAGCAATGAACTCGTGCCATTCTTTTGGCAACCGCGCATATTGTTCTCCCATAACGCGTAGCGTCGCCATGTGGACCATTTCATGAATTACAACAGAGTCAAAAAAGCTCTCATTCCAGTCGACGCCCCAAGCTTTTTTGCGATGCCTTCGGTAGATTGCGATTTCATTGCTGGCAGCGTCAAAGGTACCATAAGATGCTACAGGGTTGTCGGCTGGTGGATCTATGAACACTAGGGAGAATTTTGGTTCTATCTCGAATCCCATGGAGCGGAAATAGGCCAGCACCTTGGATAGGGGGCGGCAAAAATCATGTTCATCCGTCATCGCAGCACGTTTGATTTGAACATCTTTGTGGTTACACTTTTCCACAATCGGTGAAGATTGCTCAACAGGGTCAGACGCAATTATGCTCTTAGTAAGCGCCGTATTCGTTCCCAAAATCAGCAATGCAACAAACGCAAAACATGCATGCGCTTTGACCATGGACGGAACTCCCAATAAGCGAAAAAAATGGAAACAGCTCGTTCAGCACACCGTCATTTGTGCTATACCACCTCTAGTCACTAGAGGTGCAAGAGGTTAATTCATGAAGGTAGAAACATTCAGCATCGGCGAGCTAGCCCACAGAACAGGATGCAAAGTGCCGACGATACGCTACTATGAAGAAATTGAAGTGTTGCCAACCCCATTAAGGAATTCGGCAAATCAGCGGCGTTACGAACAGCGGCATCTCGACAGGTTGGCGTTTGTGCGCCACGCACGTGATTTGGGATTCGGCCTTGATCAGATTCGCGACCTGATAGCATTGTGTGAAAGGCCTGATTTACCTTGCACTGATGTGGATGTGATTGCGAGGGAACATCTGAAAGCGGTCGAGGGTCGCATTAGCCGTCTTCAGACTTTGCGGAAAGAACTGAAGCGAGTAATCACAGAGTGTTCCGGAAATCAGATCTGCGACTGCCGCATCATTGAGTCACTTGCTAACCACGACCAGTAGGGCAACCGACCCACTCAGCAAACACATTACATCGTTGGCACAAAACACTGATTGGATAGTGTTGCGGTAGACCACGTGCAACAACGGCACGGTGACGGCGATGGCTATGGCTATGGTTACCTCTCCATAATGCAGGTGTGCATTCCACCTATTGACCCTCTAGTTACTTGAGGTACTAACATGCCGCAAAATGCAATTTGAGGAGCGGCGGAGAATGCCTCAGAACTGTCAGTTGCTTGGTGGCGAACGTTGTAGCCCAACACTTTGTTCAACTTCAAATTTTCACGATCTCGTCGAGCAACATTGTCTCCAGCTTCGCCTACATCCTAAGACAACATGTTTATGGTGAGCATCAACAAATTTTTGAGAGGCGATCCTGTCGTCTTGAGACGCATACTGGGCACTGATGCTCTTGCAGTATTCGTACGTATATTTGGCTGGTCTACGTTGACCGCCCTCGTTGTCTTTCTGTTGAACAATGTACTCACCGTATGGTTCGGCTGGCCGGGTGCTTTCCATTTTGACAACAACAGTGCCGGTACTCTGTCATGGTTGCAGTCTGCCCTGTATGCAGCCGCCCTATTTTGCGCGACGGTGTTTGTTTTGAAACACCGCAAACGTTCACTCCGAACTGAGAGTGAACAGATTTCACGAATATGTGCATTTGTGATACGCGCTGCATTTTGGGCAACATTGGTGGTCGGTTTGGTCGATATGAGTCTTTCGGCCTTGCGCGCAACAGAGTTGCTTGACAATTTTGTGGGGAATGCGCTCGCCGGGGACCTCGCCAATGCCAGGTTTCGTGGTCTTTTTGTTCATATGCCTCTAATTGCATTGTCGATCGTGGTTGCTGCGTTCACACGTGCCCTCGGCTTCGCCTGGCTCGGGCTGCTCATTGTCGTGGTGGAATTGGAGATCGTGATGTTCCGCTTCATCTTCTCTTACGAGCAGGCATTCATGGGTGACCTCGTGCGGTTTTGGTACTCCGCTCTGTTTCTTTTTGCCTGCGCCAACACCCTGCACGAAGAAGGCCATGTCCGAGTCGATGTGCTCTACGCAAACTTCTCGTCCAAAACCAAGGGGCTCGTAAATGCGTTCGGGACAATTCTGTTCGGGATCCCGCTCTGTTGGGTGATCTTGACTATAGGAATGGCCCAAAAGACCAGCATCATCAACGGCGCTCTTCTGGGCTTTGAGACGACAGGCATCGGTTATGGAATGTTCGTCAAGTATTTGATGTCGGTCTTCCTAGGGATCTTTGCAATCTCAATGCTGATTCAATTCGTCAGTTATCTATTTGGTGCTGTTGCGGACTACCGCGGTGAACAAGACGGACACGGCC
>JAJFHC010000110.1 GCA_021775835.1 Hyphomicrobiales bacterium
GCATTCCAAGCCGCGACACCACACCACCCGCCTGGGTCAGAGCCAGCGGAATGACGTCATTTCTGTCGGCGATTGCGGACGCTCCAAGAATCAGGACCAGAGAACATCCGGCCGAAACCTGGGCTTCTATCGACCGGCAAACTGCCTCAGGGTCATGGTCCACAACGTCCCAACGAGCCACCTCACCGCCAAGACTGCAAATCCGGTCACTCAGGGCTTTTCTGCTTTTATCGAGAAGAGACTCCTTCATGCCACCCAACCGGGTCAGAACGATCCCGACCGGCATCGCAGTGAACGGGTGTACCGATATCTTTCCTCCAGAACCGGCCAACTGGCAGGCCCGATCCAGAACTTGACCGTCGACGGCATAAGGAATGATCTTGACGGTCGCCAGCATCTGACGGCCGTCGACCTGGTCGAAGGGCGCAACGGTCGCCACCGTTATGCTTTCATGGATGCCATTGACAGCCGTGATGGTCACGTCGTCGATTTCAACCACTCCGCGCGCCCCTGCATAGATGTTCGCACGGCCCGTGAACGGTTCCGTAACAACCACGTTCTCACCGGCAAGGGCCGAGGCAAGGTCCGCTGCCGCCTGGTCTTCATGAACGTCTGCCTCTTCAATTCTGGCAGCGATGACGGTCGTCAGGCCGTCTGCGCGAAGCAGGGCGATGTCGGCCGCATCCAGAGCCCGCCCCTTCTTGAACACGCCACCGGAATGGCGCACGGTATGCGCAAGAACCGCGCTTACTGCTTCATCGAGAGGAACCGGGCCGAACTTCATGCGGCCCGCGTTTCTGGCTTGCGCAGCGCCATCGTGACCTCAGCAACAATGGAAATGGCAATCTCAACCGGTCCACGCGCACCGATATCCAGCCCGATCGGCGCGTTTATGCGGTCGATTGTGTGCTCGTCAAGTCCACCGGCCTGCAACCGTTCCCGTCGCGCGGCATTGGTCTTCCGGCTGCCAAGCGCACCGATGTAAAAAGCTGCTGAATTGACCGCCCGGGACAATGCCGGATCATCGATCTTGGGATCATGCGTCAGGGCGACGATAGCGGTGCGCCGGTCGACTGACAGACCCTCCCAGATTTCATCGGGCCATTCAGCCCGCAGATCTATCCCTGGAAAGCGTTCAGGCGTCGCAAATGCGCCACGTGGATCAATCACGGTGATCGCGTATCCTGCCTGTTGGGCAAGTGGGATCAGTGCCTGGGCAATATGCACGGCTCCAATGATGATCATGCGCAAGGGCGGGTTCTGCACGTGCAGAAACACTTCGCCCGAGTCCGTCTGCATCATCGTACTTTGATCAGAGCCAAACACGCCGTGGGCTGCCTGATGGACCGGGTCGCCGTCATCCAGGGTCTCGGGATAGATCAATGTCTGGTCGCCGGACTTCAAATTTGTAGCGAGAATGACGGGGCGTTTGTGTTCCCGGTCGTCGATCAGTTGGTCGAGGGTTGATTTGCGCATGGCCTACCCGTCGTCTCCAATCCGTTCCACGTAGACACGAATGGTTCCGCCGCAAGCAAGCCCCGCTTCCCACGCCGTCTCGTCGGAAACGCCGAACTCAAGTACTTTCGAATCTCCACTTTCGATCACACCCAGAGCCTCCGTGACAACCGCCCCTTCAACACAACCACCCGACACGGACCCTTCGAAGTTGCCATCTCCATCGATCACCAGTTGACTGCCCACCGGTTGCGGAGCGGAACCCCAAGTCTGAACCACTGTCGCCAATGCGACAAGGCGATCTTCCTTCGACCAGCGTGCGGCCGACTCCAGAATGCCGTTTCCCGATAGACCCATGATCAGTTCCTTTGACAAGAGGATTGATTCCAATTGAATTTTCCTAAGCAGCCGATCTCAACCAGTCGCGCGGGTCGGTGGTATTTCCAAAGCCCCCTGCCAGAGCCACCGCCAGGGCATCCAGGCTCTCCAGATTATGCACCGGCCTGAATTCGTCAACATGCGGCAGCATAGCCCTTATCCCCAGTGCGCGCGCTTCAAATCCGTCAAACCGCAAGAGCGGGTTGAGCCAGATGAGTTTCTTGCAGGATCGGTGCAGCCGATCCATCTGCGCCTCAAGATCACCGTCCTCCTCGCGGTCAAGTCCGTCTGTGATCAATAGGACATGGGCACCCTGTCCCAGCACCCTGCGGGACCAGTTCTTGTTGAAGTCACTCAGACAGGCACCAATCCGCGTACCGCCCGACCAGTCAGTGACATCCTCGGTGACCCGGTCGAGCGCATCATCCACATCCTTGGTTCGAAGATGACGCGTAATGTTGGTCAACCGCGTTCCGAAGACAAAGGTATGCACAACATTGCCGTCATTGGTGATCGCATGAAGGAAATGTAGGAAAAGCCTGCTGTAGCCACTCATGGAACCGGAAATGTCGCACAACACGACCAGAGGCGGAACCTTGTGAATACGCGACTTCTGCTTGATGACGGTCAGGTTACCGCCGGTACGCAGGCTGGCTCTGATGGTTGCTCTCATGTCAGCGCGCTCACCGTTCGACGCCGCACGAAAACGGCGTGTTACTGCGCGGGGTTTGCGCAGACGCAGACGGGCAATGGCACGCCTGGCCGCTTCTTGCTCCAAGGCCGTCATCTGCTCGAAATCCATCTTCCGCAGAACTTCCCGATCCGAGAACGTCATGGTCGCGTCAATCTCGACATTGGGATCATCTGATTCCGTCTCCCGGGATGGCGCTTCCTGATCTCCGAACATGGCCTCCGCGAGACGGGCCCGGCCCGGATCAGGTTTCCTGTCGACGCCGGCCGCAATCTCGGGCATCAACATGGACATCATCTGTTCCAGAAACTCAGGCTTCCGCCAGAACACATGGAAGGCCTGGTCGAAAATGTCGCGCTGGTCCCTGCGATGAACGAACACCGCGTGCAACGTCCAGTAAAAATCCGCGCGCTCCCCGAAACCAGCGGCCTCCACGGCCCGCACGGCATCGGTGACCGCCCCTGGTCCGACGGGTAGTCCCGCCCGTCTGAGAACACGGGCGAAATGCATGATGTTTTCTGCCATTCGTCCGCCACTGTGATTTGCAAGTGACATCAGTGCGTCCGTTACTGGGCGGCAGCGGAGATTTCCGCGCGCACCTGATCGAGGAGCCGCTTGGCCTCGCTGCCTTCCAGTTGAGCAATGTCGTCCTGATATTTCAGGATGACTCCCAGTGTATCGTTGATAACGGCGGGATCCAGGGTAAGCTTGTCGAGTGTCGACAAGGCCGTCGCCCAGTCGAGAGTTTCAGCAACGCCTGGGCGTTTGAACAGATCCTCCCCGCGCAATGCCTGAACAAAGCCAACAATCTCGGCTGACAGCCTCTCGCCGGCACCGGGGACCTTGGCGTTCAGTATTCTCAGTTCCCGTTCGGCGTCCGGATAATCGACCCAGTGATAAAGACATCGCCTCTTGAGCGCGTCATGAATCTCGCGGGTGCGGTTGGACGTAATCACCACAATCGGAGGGTTGGCTGCCTGCCGGGTTCCGATTTCCGGGATCGTCACCTGAAAGTCCGACAGGACTTCCAGAAGAAAGGCCTCGAAGGCCTCGTCGGTGCGGTCAAGCTCGTCGATCAGCAGCACCGGCGCGCCGGACTAATCTTCTTCCAGAGCCTGGAGAAGCGGCCGCTTGATAAGGAACTCTTCGGAAAAGATATTGTCGGACACATCGGCGGTACTGCCCTGGGCTTCTGCAAGCCTGATACGGATCATCTGGGCCGGGTAATTCCACTCGTAAACCGCACTTGAAACGTCAAGACCTTCATAACACTGCAAACGGATCAGCCGCCTGCCCAGCGATTGCGCCAGGACCTTGGCGATTTCGGTTTTACCGACACCGGCCTCGCCTTCGAGAAACAGCGGTCTGCCCATCTTCAGGCTCAGGAACAACACCGTGGCCAGGGCCCGATCAGCGACATAGTCGGCATCGGCAAGCAGATCAACCGTCTGGTCAATTGAGTCAGGCAGTGCCTTTGGCATATTTGTTGTGTCCAGGCTCAAGGCTCTAAATCATATCAGCCCGCGAACCGATCCGGGTCCGCGGGCTGTGTTTTTGTCAGTCAAGGCTGGCCGGATGTTTGCCGACCGCTCAGCCGCATGCAGCAACAGCCCTTTTTGCCATCACACTAACTAGATGGGCACGATACTCGGCTGACGCGTGAATATCGCTATTGAGGCCATCTGCAGAAACCGAAACGCCGCTCACGGCATCGGCAGAGAAACCGGACCCGAGCGCCTGTTCCATTTCAGGGACCCGGAACACACCTGGTCCGGCACCGGTCACCGCCACACGGGGACCGCCACCGGTGTCTGCCACCATCACACCCACCAGGGCATAACGCGACGCCGGGTTATCGAACTTCTGGTACGCCGCCTTGCTGGGCACCGGAAAGCTCACCTTCGTAATGACTTCGCCGTCACCAAGGGCCGTTTCGAACATGCCGGTAAAGAAATCATCGGCGCTGTGCGATCCCTGATTGGTGTGGATCGTTGCTCCAAGACCCAGGCATCCGGCAGGATAGTCGGCGGCCGGGTCGTTATTGGCAACCGAGCCACCGATTGTGCCCCTGTGGCGCACATGGGGATCGCCGATCATTCCCGCCAGATCGGCAAGGGCCGGGATGGCGTTCCTGACGTCGCTGGACGCAGCAACTTCTGCGTGGGTCACCGCGGCGCCAATCGTGACCGTGGAGCCATCCGACGAAATGCCATGCAGTTCTCCAACACCGGCAATATCCACCAGGTCCGAAGGGCTGGCCAGCCGCTGCTTCATGGTGGGCAACAGGGTCTGTCCTCCTGCCAGCAAGGTTGCATCGTCGCCTGAACCCAGCAGAGAGGCGGCTTCCGCCACGCTGCCGGCTTTATGATAGGTAAAATCATACATATCGGTTTGTCCTCGCCGGTTATTCTGCCGCGTCCGCGGCGGCGTTGTTCTGAATGGTCTGCCAGACCGTTTGCGGGCTTGCCGGCATGGGCACATCGACCACACCGAGCGCATCCGTGACGGCGTTCATGACGGCAGCGGGAGCTGCAATCGCGCCAGCCTCGCCGCAACCCTTGATACCCAGCGGATTGCTCGGACAAAGGGTGGTCGTCAATCCGACATCGAAGTTCAGCAGGTCGTCGGCGCGCGGCATGCAGTAGTCCATGTAGGACCCCGTCACCAACTGGCCGCTGTCGTCGTAGACGCAACCTTCCAGCAAAGCCTGCCCGACGCCCTGGGCAATTCCACCATGGACCTGCCCTTCAACGATCATGGGATTGATCACCTGGCCAAAATCGTCGACCGCCGTGAAGTTCACGATCTCAGTAACACCGGTTTCAGGATCGATCTCGACTTCGCAGATATGGCATCCCGCCGGGAAGGTGAAGTTTGTCGGATCGTAGAATGCGCCCTCCTTCAGCCCCGGCTCAAGATCGGAACCGGCCAGGCCATGGGCGGTGTAGGCATTGAGAGCCAGGCCAGCAAACGGCATTTCCTTGTCCGTTCCAGCCACCGAAAAGACACCGTCCTTGAACTCGATGTCCTGTTCGGATGCCTCCATCAGATGAGCGGCGATCTTGCGGGCCTTGGCCTCGACCTTGTCCAGTGCGTGTGAAATTGCAGACATGCCCACGGCCCCGGACCGGGAACCATAGGTTCCCATGCCGAACTGGACCTTGTCGGTGTCGCCGTGCACGATCTCCACCTGATCGATCGGAATGCCCAGACGCCCAGACACCAACTGTGCAAAGGTCGTCTCGTGACCCTGGCCATGACTGTGCGACCCTGTCAGCACTTCCACGTTGCCGGTCGGATTGACCCGGACTTCGGCAGACTCCCACAAACCGACGCCGGCCCCCAGGGACCCGACGGCCGCAGACGGTGCAATGCCGCAAGCCTCGATGTAGTTGGAAAATCCGATACCCCGGAGCTTGCCCCGACTCTGAGCTTGGGCCTTGCGCCCGGCAAAGCCTGAATAGTCGGCCATTTCCATGGCTTTGTTCATTGAGGCTTCGTAGTCGCCGGCGTCGTAGCACATGATCACCGGCGTCTGATGAGGAAACTCTCGAACGAAATTCCGCCGGCGCAATTCACCGGGCGCTATTCCCATTTCGCGGGCCGCTGTTTCCACAAGCCGTTCGATGACGTAGGCGGCCTCGGGACGTCCGGCACCGCGATAGGCATCCACCGGCGCGGTGTTCGTGTATACCGCATCGACCTCAGCATAAATCGCCGGCAGGTTGTATTGACCCGACAGGAGCGTCGCGTAGAGATATGTGGGCACCGACGATGAGAACGTCGACAGATAGGCGCCCATGTTGGCCGTCGTCTTGACCCGCAGGCCGAGCATCTTGCCATCGCCGTCAAGGGCCAGTTCCGCATGGGTAATATGGTCCCGGCCGTGTGCATCACAGAGAAAGGACTCCGACCGCTCACCGGTCCATTTCACTGGGCGGCCAATTTTCTTGGACACCCAGACACAAACGGTTTCTTCGGCATAGATGAAGATCTTGGAGCCGAATCCGCCGCCGACATCCGGCGCAATCACCCGCAGCTTATGCTCCGGTGCAATGCCGATGAATGCCGACAACACCAGACGTGCCACATGGGGATTCTGGCTTGTTGTATAAAGTGTGTAGCTGTCCGAACCGCGATCATGACAACCGATCGCTGCCCGAGGTTCCATGGCATTGGGGATCAACCGGTTGTTGACCAGATCCATTTTGGTGACGTGGACCGCACCGGCGAACGCTGCATCAGTGGCGTCTTCTTCGCCGATGCTCCAGTTGTAGACCGTGTTCCTGGCAATTTCGTCGTGAACCAGCGGGGCGCTGTCCGATTGCGCCGAGCCAAGGGCTACACAAGCGTCAAGCACGGTATAATCCACCTCAACCAACTCAGCCGCGCTTTTCGCCTGAGCATGTGTCTCGGCGACAACAACCGCCACGTGGTCGCCAACGTGACGAACCTTGCCTTGGGCCAGGATCGGGTGCGGCCCGGCGTTCATCGGACTGCCGTCCTTGGAATGAATCATCCAGCCGCAGATCAGTCCGCCGATACCGTCGGCTTCAACATCTGCGCCGGTGTAGATACCGAGCACACCGTCTGCCGCTTCCGCGGCGGCAGTGTTGATACTATTGATCCTCGCGTGAGCATGGGGCGATCTGACAAAAAACGCGTGGCTCTGGCCTGGCTGATTGATGTCGTCGGTGTAGTTCCCCGCTCCTATTAGAAATCTGTAATCTTCCTTACGACGCACCGAGGCGCCAATTCCGGTCTCGCTCATGGCCAGTCCCTTCCTGTGTTGACGCCGCGCCTCAGCGCATTTCCTTGGCAGCTGCCGCGATTGCCTTGACGATATTGTGGTAGCCCGTGCACCGACAGATATTGCCTTCAAGCTCTTCGCGGATCGTCTGCTCGTCCACATTCGGATGGCGATTCACGATGTCCACGCCGGCCATGATCATGCCAGGCGTACAGAAACCGCATTGTAGTCCATGGTTCTCGCGGAAAGCCTCCTGCATCGGGTGGAGGTCGCCGTTTGTCGCCAGTCCTTCGATTGTGGTGACGTCAGAACCGTCATTCTGTACAGCAAGCGTCGTACAGGACTTGACCGCTTTTCCGTCCACATGAACGACGCAGGCGCCGCACTGGCTGGTGTCACACCCGACATGGGTGCCGGTAAGTCTCAGGTTTTCCCGAAGAAATTCAACAAGAAGTGTCCGGGACTCGACATCCGCCGACACAGATTTCCCGTTGACCGTCATACTAACGGTAGGCATGGGCTCCTCCTCTTTGCAAGGCCGCAAGGCTTGCTTTGCAAGACGCTTTACGCAGGATTTTCAGATTTCGACAGGTTTGCGCGTTGACGCCGATCTTTTTGTTAGGCCTTGATTTTTGCCTTTGACAACGCTGTGGTCAACCCCTCTCGGGCGCATCCGTTCATCTTTGACATTCTTTCCCGTCATGCGGCCATGAAGTGTCAACGCGAAAGATAGAACAGCAAAGCCGCCGCAAGGCCGAGAACGATAATCCATACAAGCGGATTCATCGAACGACCGGAAGAAGACTCCTGTGCAGCCGCCTCGTTTGCGGTCTCCTGATCCGCCGAAGCAACATCGGTCGGACTCTCTTCCGCTGTATCGGCAGGTTCCCCTTCCGACGCATCTCCAAAATGCGCAGAAAAATTGCTGAAAAACTCATCCGCCATCTTCTTGGCGGCGCCATCCACGAGCCGTGAACCAATTTGCGCAAGTTTGCCGCCCACATTTGCATCGACGTCATATGTCAGGACAGTCTGGCCCGGTTCGCCATCGGCAAGCGATACCTTGGCAGCCCCCTTGGCAAAACCGGCAGCACCGCCCGATCCTTCCCCTGAAATTGTATAGCCATTGGGTGCATCGATGTCGGACAGTGTCACATTGCCCTTGAACTTTGCCTTGACGGGCCCGACCTTCGCTTGCGCCACTGCCGCAAAGGACGTGTCAGACGTTTTTGTCAGCTCCTGGCAACCGGGAATGCACATTTTCAGGACTTCGGCATCGTTCAGAGCATCCCACACGGCTTCACGCGGGGCATTCAACGTCTGTTCGCCGGCCATCTTCATAATGCATGATCTCCACAATTGTATATTTATCAGAAGCTTATCGGGTTCACTTGAATCAATTTTTCAAAAGCATCCAACCCGGCGACAAGCTTTTTCATTCTAGGAATTAACAAGCATCTGTCCAACGTCTTGCTGCTTGTCCGCCTGAACAGAGTGCGCCTGATTGTCTGAGCCTTCGACGGGAGCCCGGGCCAGCGTAAATTTAAAGGCCGCGCGTTCTTTCCAAGACTATTATGGGTTCTATAAAGCATGCAAACGGAGAAACCAAAATCGTGATTTCCACACTACGGATCTTTGCCGGTTCAATCGTTGCCTGTCTGGCGCTGGTCTCCTCGCCGGATGCAAGGAATGCATATCCCTCGATCATTGAAGCGACCCTGGCCTGCGACACTGAGGCGGTGCAGCAAATCTTGGTGAACGGTGGCGATCCCGACATTTTCGACAATGCCAGAAACACTGCCCTGATCTATGCTGCACGGGACGGAAAACGGCGCATCGTCGATGTGCTGATGACACATGGCGCCAGCGTAAACTGGATCGACGGTGAAGGAGTGACCGCGCTGATCCTTGCCGCGCATAAAGGTCATGTGGACATCGCCAGTTTACTCCTCGAAAATGGCGCAGACAGGTCCATCAGAGACCAGTGGAACCGAACCGCTCTCGATTACGCTCTGCGGCGCGGCGAAAATGATGCGATTGCCCTGCGGCTTCAAAAAGGCCCCTGATCCCCGACACCAAAAACGGAGTTAGCCGGAAAAATGTACACTCTTTACTGGTCGGAAGGCACCGGAGCCTTTGCCCCACAGGTTCTGCTTGAAGAAATCGGCGTGGTCTACAAGAAGATCGAGTTTGAATTCGACTCCGGGTATCTTCAGAACCCCGAATTCCTCGCCCTGAACCCCATGGCCGAGGTTCCCGTGCTGGTATGCCCGGAGGGCACGGTGATGACCGAATCTGCCGCGATCTCGATTGCCCTGGCGGACAGGCACCCGGACGCTGGATTGTCGCCGGAACCAAACAGTCCTGACCGTGCCGTTATGTTGCGTTGGTTGATGTTCATGGCGACCAACATCTATCCGGCATGCCTGCGCCATCATTCCCCTGAACGATACACCATTTCCGGGGCCGACGCGGCAGGGATCCGTGCCCAGAGCCTCATCGAACTGGATCGGCTGTTCGGAATTCTCGAAGGCCAGCTTGAACCGGGTCCTTACATTCTTGGCGACACATACAGTATTGCAGATCCTTATGCGCTGATGCTGGTCCAATGGTATCCGCACCCAGAGAAACTGCTTTCAAAGCTGCCGGCCTTGTGCAGACTCTGTAAGACAGTCGGGGATCGACCTGCGGTTGCACGCATCTGGAATGAACACGGTTTCTGATCGCGGCCTGTCCCCGCACCGGCATTGCCATATTTTGAAAGTGAAAAACATGCCCACTGACAAGCCCCCTTTTCGTGCCGACCATGTCGGCAGCCTGTTGCGTCCGCAGGCCGTAAAGGATGCCCGAAAAGGGCATTTCGAGGATGATACCGTTTCGGCCGATGAATTGCGCCAGGCGGAAGACGACGCCATCAAACAGGTTGTCGCCGTTCAGGAATCCGTTGGCCTCAAGGTCGTAACCGATGGCGAGCTGCGAAGGTCGTTCTGGCATTACGATTTCATGGGCGGTCTGACCGGTTTCGAACTGGAAGAACGCCATCAGGGCATTCAGTTCCAGGGAGCCAAGCTCAGACCCATATTTCCGACCATCACAGATCGGCTCGACTTCCCCGATGACCATCCGATGCTCGATCACTTCCGCTATCTGTCAACGATTACCAACGCGGTCCCAAAAATATCGATCCCCGGCCCCAGCTGCTGTCATTTTCGCACAGCAAAGGAAGATATAGCGCCTGCTGACTACGCCGACGAAGAAGTATTGTTTGCCGACCTGACCCGGACCTACGCCAAGGCCGTGCAGGCGTTCTATGACGCCGGTTGCCGGTACCTGCAGATGGATGACATCTTCTTTGCCTACCTTTGCGACGACAAAATTCGTGAACAGAAAAAGGCGCAGGGGCAGGACCCCGATTGGCTGATCGGAAAGTATGCCGCCATGATGAACGAAGCCATCAAGGATCGGCCCGACGACATGGTTATCGGCATGCACATGTGCCGCGGCAATTTCAAGTCGACCTGGGTGGCCGAGGGCGCCTACGATCCAGCGGCAGACGCCATTTTCAACCAGATTGGCGTCGACATCTATTTCATGGAATATGACAGCGAACGGGCCGGAGGTCTGGAACCTTTGCGCCTCCTGCCCAAGGGCCACAAACGCGTCATGCCGGGCTTCATCACAACCAAGACGGCACCGCTCGAAAGTGGCGATGATCTGAAGCGAAAATTCGACGAGGCCTCAAGGTTCGCCGACATTGATCAGTTGGGCATCGCGCCCCAATGCGGCTTTTCTTCCACCGAAGAGGGAAATCTTGTGACGGAAGACGATCAGAAGAGAAAACTCGAACTGGTCGTCAATACCGCACACGAGATCTGGGGATCGGTTTGAGACACTTTTTCTACCAGGCAAATTCGGAATGACCGAAGCGCCGCCCTGCGAAGGACCAGATCCGCACCCGAAAACACCCTCGTTTGTGGTCCCTGCAAATGCTTGCGACTGCCATGCTCACATCTTTGGTCCATCAGATCAGTTCGCGTACACCACCCCGCGTTCCTACACGCCTCCAGACGCCTCCGTATCCCAGTACCGGCATCTTCTGCGGACACTCGGGATTTCACGTGGTGTGATTGTTCAACCCAGTGTGTACGGCACCGACAACAGAGCCACTGCAAACGCGATCAGGGAGCTTGGGCAGGACTTTCGGGGCATTGCGGTTGTATCATCGGAAGCAACGACCAGCGAACTCGAACGTCTCCACAAGGCCGGGTTTCGCGGCGTCCGGTTCAATCTCCTGTTCGAGGGCGGCCCGGACGCAGATGAACTCGACAGAGTTGCAGACAAGATTGCAGGCCTTGGGTGGCATTTGCAGGTCCTGGCAGACCTATCGCAACTGTTGCACTTGGCCAAGAACATGAGGCAGCTCCCGGTTCCTGTCGTTTTCGATCACATGGGACATATGCCTGCCGCTACCGGCATCGCCAACGAGGGATTTCAAACCTTGCTGTCATTGCTGCGCGACGACGGCGCCTGGGTGAAGCTGTCAGGGGCCTACCGGACGTCCGGGGAACTACACCCGCCCTATGGAGATGTTACCGGGTTCGCACAAGCGCTCGTCGATGCAGCACCTGACAACTGCCTCTGGGGGACGGACTGGCCTCACCCGTCATTCGGCAAACCTATGCCCAACGACGGAGACCTTATGGATATGTTGCCGGAATGGGTGCCAGACGAAGGCATGAGACTAAAGATCCTGGTCGACAACCCCGCCCGGCTTTATGGGTTTGAGTAGGTTCGCGCTTGTAGGCTCTGTGTGGAGGCCAAGGATATGTCAGACATGACGGCCCGCCGGCTAGTTGAAGTAAACGACAGAATGCAAACCGGATACGTCTACGAACGCACCGCGCGGATCGGAGAACAATTTCCTGATCAGTTCCAACCATTCTTTTCCCCTCGCGAAATGTTGGAAATGGGCGTCTTCGAAGGCAAGTACTGCAACGACTGCATCGATGAACTTCCCGCCGAATGGTTCCAGAATGCCAGGGTCGGCAACACCCCTGATCCAGAGCTCAACTACTTCGGCATCAAGAGCCGGCAACCCTTGTCGGTTTGGCAGGACAAGGGCTGGATCTACGGCCCCGATCCCAGAGGCTGGTTTCAATGGTACTGCCGCTATTATCTGGGCAGGCGTCTGCCAAATATCGACGGCATCCAGATCAAGCGCTGGCGCGCCTTTTCCAGACATGCCGGGCAAGTCCGGGCCAACTGCGAACAAGGCGACATTTTCTGTCGCCCACGTCAACGCCAGGCGCTATTACAATGGTCATATGATCCGCTGATTTAGGACAGTCCGCGTTCGGCTCAAGCGATGAGCCGAACGCCCAGAAAAAACGAAAATCTACAGTACATGTCGATTGATTACCCCCCTTTCCACACCACCCGAATCGTACCAAAGATGGCGACGTGAACAAGCTCTCGCATAGAGTCGGCGTCGTGGTTCCCGTCTGCGAAGGTATCGAACATCTTCCCGGAACTCTGGCGAGCCTGTTGGAGCAGACCCGAGCTCCAGACGACATCGTCGTCGTAAGCGGTCGAACCGATGACGCCTGCCGGACTGTTGCCGAAGATTACGTTGGGGTACGCGTCATCGACCAGAGGGGCCCAGGTCTCGGCGCTGCCCGAAACCAGGGGGTTGCTGAGGTTTCTGGCGATGTCATCGCCTTTTGCGATGTGGATGACCGCTGGAACAAAGGCTCACTCGCAACCCGCCTGGAATGTCTGAAAGACAATTCGGTCTGTCACGCCGTAATCGGCCACCTCGCAACCATCCCTCTTGAAGGCGATACCATACCCGACCTTCGCGGAGAACGGCTTGGGTGGCCGATACCGGCCTACACACCCAGTGCCCTCGTGATTCTGCGCTCGGCCTTCCAGCAGATGGGCCCCTTCGATGAAGATCTCACCATCGGCACCGATACGGATTGGTTTGTCCGGCTTGCAACAAGCGGACTGACACTGCGCGTACTTGATGACATTGTTCTCTACAAAGGTGTCAGGCTAAACAGTCTTTCGACCAACATAGAGGTGTATCGGCGTGATCTTCTCAAGATTGTGCACGCGCATGTAGGGCGCCGCCGGAATCGTTCAGGCTCCGACAATAGATGACGCCATGAAGATTCTTCACCTAATCCCCCGCTTTATCGGCGGTGGCCCGGAACGCGGACTTCTCGCAGCCGTTCGGGAAATGGAGAAGCTCGGCGTCCAGCATCGCCACACCGTCGCTGTACTCGACCCGCCTGTCGCCCCCGCGATGCTGTTGTCCGCCCGCAGGCTGAACGTGGAACTCGTGAGTAGGCCTGAAGCCAAGAGTTTTCAGGATCTCGCCCGCGCCGCCGACGTCATCGTCATACATTTCTGGAACCATCCCCACCTCAACAGGCTTCTGCGCACCGTCCCGTTTCCAGCGGCACGCATCATCGTCTGGTCGCACGTGCTCGGCACCCATGCCCCCCAGGTACTGACGGGGGATGTTGGCCGTTTTGCCGACCGGTTGATTCTGACAAGCGGTCGCTCCCGGAGAAGCGAGGGTGCTTACGCGGCCGGAGCCGACGGGACGCCGGTTCACATAGTCCCAGGGGTCGGAGACAAAAGCCGCCTGGATGGCTTTTCGGCGCGGCCGCACGAAGCTTGCAATGTCGGTTACATCGGTACGGTCGCGCCCACCAAGATGCACCCACGTTTTGCCGAGATGTGCGCTGAGGTACGGGACCCCTCGGTTCGTTTCATTGTCTGCGGCAGCGGTGGCGAGGAGGAACTTCGGCATAAGATCGACACGCTTGGCATAGCCGACAGGATGGACGTTTGCGGACCCGTTCAGGACATCAGGTCAGTACTCGAAATTGTCGATATTTTCGGATACCCCCTTGCATCTGATACCTATGCCACAAGCGAGGCCGCACTGCAGGAAGCCATGTGGGTCGGCATCCCCCCAGTGGTCTTTCCCCATGGCGGTGTCGTCGACATTGTCCAACACGAATGCACCGGGCTTGTTGTCGAAGACGAGGCTGAGTATGCCCGCGCAATCGATCGCCTTGCCGGCGACCCGCACCTTCGCCGGACACTGGGCGACGCCGCCAAGCACCATGCGCGCAAGGCCTTTGACCCCGATTACTGGACCAGAAGACTGATCGAAGTGATTGACGATCTGTACACGCAATCCAGGCGTGAACGGCCGTTGCTTCACGAGGCCACGGGACGACCCGCACAGGCGTTCGTTCGCAGTCTGGGGCCGGAGGCTGGTCCATTTTCCGAAAGCCTGAGAGCCGATGACACCAGTCCAAACGGCGCGACGCTGAAAACCGACCGGGCGATAGCGGCGTCGGCGACGTTATTGGCCAAGGGCGAAGGCGGCGTCATTCATCACCGCAACACCTACAGCGATGATCCCTGGCTTCGCCTGTGGAGCGGTCTGACTGCGGATGGTAACGGCAACCGTGACCTTGCCATTGCAGAATATCGGGCGGCCAAAGCCCTTGGTTTGAGTGATGGGCGTCCTGATCGCTACGAACGGGATCCATGCCTTGTGACATCGAACGACGATCAGGGGAGCTGACGCCGTTGCGCCAACATGTGCACTGAAGTCACGACACGACAGGCCCTGTAATCTCGCGGATCAGTTTTCTGAGGATGGCCTTGCCATAGGCCTCGTAGTCATTGGCCACGATGACAAACCTGCCCGGTCCAGCCACAACATTGCGCTCAAAGTACTTATCCAGATTCTGGTCTTCATTCAGAATGGCAAGTCCGTTTACCGTTATGCCCTGTTCCGCCAGCAGTTCCCGCATGGGCCGGGGATTGCCGCCATTGTTGTTGCGCCCGTCGGCTGCAATATCGATCACCAGTCGCCGTCCTTGGTACTGATTTGTCTTCAACATGTTGGCCGCGTATCGCATGACCATTGTAATGGACGTACCACCCTCGGGAACCGAGCGACGTACTTCAAAAAGTCGAGATGCAAACGACTGGAGATCTCCAGCCGACGAAAGCTCCGCCCAGGGAATGACAACCGCCTGGCTGGTGGATTCAGACCACTGCACGACAGAAACGGCGATCCTGCCGGTCGGTCCAGCAGCAATTGCTTCCAGGACGTCAGGATGTTGAAAGGCACGGGCAAGGCCGCGGACCTGGAGGGCAAACTCCTGCGCGTCAACGCTGTAGGAACAGTCGATGGCAAGTACCAGTTCAAGGTCAACGGCCACACCGGATTGTCCAGTGGCCTTGTCCCGGACGGTGAACAAACAGACTGCGGCCAAAACGAGCAATATCATGACCGGCCTCATCGCATTTTTGCCCTTACTCGTGAAACCTGATCTCCCGTGGCGGATTGGTGACATCTTGACCACAACGATCTGGGGAGTCGATCACATATGCACTCGATTCGTCTTAAAGTTGTTTCACCTTTGCGCCAACACGACTAACATCCGCAGTCAATGAACTGCCTCGGAATAGATCCCATTTTAAGGACCCAACATGCCTGAAAAACTGCCTGCAAACGTGGATTGGGAAATCGAATACAACAATCGTAATCGCGTCCCCGAGCATCCGGAGATCATTGCATCATGGGCATCGCAGGCGCAGGAATACAGAGGCCAGAATACGGGCGAATGTGACCTGAGATATGGTCCCAGTGAACGCAATCGCGTTGACTTGTTCTATCCCACTGAAAAAAAACGCATCCCTGCCGGCATTCATCTGTTCATCCATGGCGGATATTGGCAGGCCATGGATAAGACCAACTTCAGTCATATCGCACGCGGCCTCAACGAACGCGGGCATATCGTGGCTATCCCCTCGTATACGCTATGCCCGGAAACCTCGATCGCCCATATCACCGATGAAATTCGGCTTTGCGCGGCGTATCTGTGGCGCCGCTTCGAACGCAACCTTACTGTTTCGGGGCATTCCGCCGGCGGCCACCTTGCCGCCGAGATGATGGCTACCGACTGGGCAGCCTGGTCGCCAGACCTTCCCGCCGGCATGGTGTCAAAGGCTGTTGCCGTAAGCGGTTTGTTCGACTTGCGTCCATTGGTTCACACGACAATCAATTCTTCTCTCAGGCTCGACGAAGAATCTGCTCTGGCGGCAAGCCCCGCTTTCCGAACACCACCGGAAGTTGCCGGTCTCCAGACCGTCGTTGGCGAGAACGAAAGCAGCGAATTCCACCGTCAATGTCGGATCATCGTTGAGAACTGGGGCGGATCGCACGTTGCCGGCCATGACGTTGTGCCTGGAACAAATCACTTCACGGTTCTCGAACCTTATCAGGATGGCAACAGTTCACTTGTGGCCGCCTGCATCTGAAGCCAAATTCATTATTCATGAGACCGAGATTTGATCGGAAACCGCCGTTCTATGCTAGAACTCGTGTGACTGTCACTCGAGAGGAAGCGCCATGAGCGTCCAGAAACTGACACTGCGACAACGGATCGTGACGCGTCCGATGCTTGACCGTGTGCGCAAAATTCTGCCGCGCATGTCCGATACCGAACGCGAGGCTCTCGAAGCCGGAACGATCTGGTGGGATGCGGAACTCTTCTCCGGCAAGCCCGACTGGAAGAAGTTGATAGATCTGCCCCCCAATCGGCTGACATCAAAGGAAACCAAATTCCTGGACGGACCAACCGAAGAGCTCTGTTCGATGCTCGACGACTGGAAGATCCACTTTGAAACCCGTGTCCTGCCAGAAGAAATCTGGCAATTCATGAAGACCAATGGTTTCCTGGGCATGATCATTCCCGAGGAGTATGGCGGCCTTGGATTCTCGGCCTCGGCCCATTCACAGGTCGTCATGAAGATCGCCAGCCGCAGTATTGCCGCGGCGGTCACGGTCATGGTGCCGAACTCACTGGGTCCGGGCGAACTGCTGATGGAATATGGCACCGACGATCAGAAGTCCCACTACCTGCCCCGTCTTGCCCGGGGCGATGACATCCCGTGTTTTGCCTTGACCAGTCTGGAGGCCGGCTCTGACGCCGCTGCCATGACGGACACAGGCGTCGTTTGCTACCAGGAGCATAACGGAGAAAAAACTCTTGGCATGCGGATCACCTGGTCCAAGCGATACATCACTCTTGGACCGGTCGCCACGCTGCTCGGGCTGGCCTTCAAACTGCGGGATCCGGACCACCTTCTCGGCGATACGGTCGATATCGGAATCACCGTCGCTCTCGTACCGACGGATCTTCCCGGCATTGAAATCGGGCGCCGCCATCTGCCCGCAATGCAGGGCTTCCAGAATGGACCCAACTCAGGAACAGATGTGTTCATCCCTATGGACCAAGTGATCGGCGGCCAGGACCGCATCGGCCAGGGCTGGAAGATGCTCGTCAGCGCGCTGGCCGCAGGTCGCGGTGTTTCGCTTCCGTCGCTTAGTGTTAGCGGCGCAAAAACGGCGGCGCGCACCACCGGCGCCTACGCCCGTATCCGAAAACAGTTCGGCATTCCCGTTGGCCAGTTCGAAGGCGTCCAGGAGGCTCTGGGCCACATTGCAGCGCAGGCCTACGCCATGGAGGCGGCAAGACGCACCACAACCCTGGCACTCGACCTCGGTGAAAAACCGGCTGTATTGACTGCAATCATTAAGGCCCAGGCCACGGAGCGCCTGCGCAGTGTTATCAACGATGCCATGGACATCCACGGCGGCAAGGCAATCTGCGACGGCCCGCGCAACTATCTTGGCAACATTTATCGTGCAATTCCTGTCGCCATCACCGTTGAAGGCGCCAACATTCTCACTCGCAGTCTCATGATTTTTGGCCAGGGTGCAATCCGGTGCCATCCTCATATTCTCAAGGAAATGGAAGCAGCTCATGATCCCGATCAGGACGCCGGGGTAAAAGCGTTCGATACCGAGGTCATCCGCCACATTGGTTTCCAGGCAGGAACAGTTGTCAGAACCTTTTTTCACGCCTTGACCGGCGCACGATGGGCCGGTTCTCCTGTCAAAGGTCCGACGGCCGTTTACTTCCGTGACACCACCAGAGCCGCCGCCGCTTTCGCCCTCATGAGCGAATGCGCCCTGGTAACCCTGGGCGGCAGTCTCAAGAAGAGGGAAATGCTGTCCGGGCGCCTGGCCGATATCCTGGGCGAACTCTATTTTCTCAGTTGCGTGCTGAAACGATATGAGGATGACGGAACCCCGGAAGACGACCTGCCCCTGGTGCATTGGTGCTGTCAGTCCAGCCTCTATATCATTCAAGAGCGCATGGATCAGGTTTTGGACAATTTTCCGTCAAGACCATTGGCATGGGCCATGCGGGCAACCATATTCCCGTTTGGATTTCACAGAGAATTGCCCTCAGACGATCTTACTCGCCAATGTGCACAAATACTGCTAACCCCCTCGAGAGCGCGTGACAGACTCACAAATGGGATTTACAAAGGCCGGGAAAATGACCCGATAGCCATGCTCGACAAGGCGCTGGAAGACGTTCCCGGCGTTGAATCAAGCTGGCGCAAAATTCGTGACGCTGGGCATGAGTCATCCGATGATGCCCTAACTGCGAAAGTCATATCCCCTGACGAAGCTACCGCTCTGGCGCGATATGATGAACTGCTGCGGGAAATTCTCATGGTCGACGATTTTGCCCCAGACGAGATCGCCAACCGAAACGCTTACCCAGCGCAAAAAACGGCAGCGCCCCTCGCAAGGGAGGCAGCCGGCGCTCAATAAGAAACGAGGACTCAGTTATCGCCCGTCAAGAGAACGATAAGACACGAAACCGGCGCGGCGAACGCGACGTTTTTGTTGTCGATGGGTCGAGGACACCGTTCCTCAAGGCGCAAGGTCGGCCGGGTCCTTTCACACCTGTCGATCTGGCGGTGCAGGCGGGCCGACCACTTCTGTCGCGCCAGGCATTTGCTCCCGACGCGTTTGACGAAGTCATTCTCGGCTGCGTGAATCCGCACCCCGATGAAGTAAACCCGGGCCGGGTTGCCGCGTTGCGCCTGGGATGCGGGCCAGAGACACCCGGTTGGACCGTCCAACGAAACTGCGCCTCCGGCATGCAGTCCATCGATACCGCCTTTCACAACATTTCATCGGGCCGTGCCGACCTCATCCTGGCCGGAGGCACCGAAGCTCTGAGTCATGCACCGCTGCTTTACACGGATGAAGCCGTCAACTGGTTTGCCGATCTGTTCGCAGCAAAGACAACGTCAGCGAAACTGAAGGTTTTTCAACGTCTGAAACCCTCTCTGTTCAAGCCCAGCATTGGGCTTCTGCGTGGGCTGACCGATCCGGTGGTCAAACTCAACATGGGTCAGACCGCCGAGCTTCTTGCCCACATTTTCAATATTTCGCGCGAACAGGCCGATGCCTATGCCGTCGAAAGCCATCACCGGTTGTCGCGGGCGCACGACTCCGGCTGGCTCGAAGAACGAGAACCGATGATTGGACCGGATGGCACCGTATACGATCACGACACCGGTCTGCGGCCCGAGAACACGATTCAGGCGGTAGGTAAACTCAAACCGGCATTCGAAAGACCGGATGGCAAGGTAACTGCCGGCAACAGTTCGCAGATCTCGGACGGCGCAAGCTGGGTCATCCTGGCATCACCCGCGGCCGTCGAACGTCACGGGCTCGAACCCCTGGCGCGGATTGTCGACAGCGAATGGGCAGCGCTCGACCCTTCTGTAATGGGATTGGGACCTGTTCTCGCCTCTACGCCATTGGTGACGCGTAATGGTCTCGTGCTGGATGATATTGGAGCCTGGGAAATCAACGAAGCCTTTGCCGCACAGGTGCTGGCCTGCATCGAAGCCTGGAGCCAACCGGAGTTCTGCCGTGACATTCTGGATCTGCAACTCCCGTTTGGCCGGATCGATCCGGAACGTCTGAACGTCGATGGTGGCGCTATAAGTCTCGGTCACCCTGTGGGGACAAGTGGGAACCGGATTGTCATCCATCTCGTGCACGTCATGAAAAGGTTCAAAGCGAAATTTGGCGTCGCCACCGAGTGCATTGGCGGCGGACAGGGTGGCGCCATGCTGCTGGAAAGTGTCTAGCGAATGAACGAAAAGCCAACAAGTCGGTCCGTCGCGCTGGGCGAGTTGACCAAAGAGCCTCTTGAACTGGGCGAGACGGTAAACGCAAGTTATCCGGAAGAAACCCACTTTCAGCACTGGCGCTGGCATTTCGATGACAGCGAAATTGGCTGGTTGCTTTTTGACAAACAGGACACCAACACCAACACACTATCCGAAGAGGTCATGGTCGAGCTACGCGACGTGCTGGCTGAAATAGAAGAATACGCGCCAAAAGCCCTGATTGTGAGATCGACAAAAACCAATGGATTCATTGCCGGCGCCGACATTGGCGATTTTGAAGGTGTGGAAAGCTCGAGCGCGATTGTCGAGAACATTGAAGCTGGATTGAGCGTGTTCGACAGCCTGGAAGGATTTCCTGTCCCGACCGTCGCCATGATTCA
This sequence comes from Hyphomicrobiales bacterium, assembly GCA_021775835.1. Next base: position 20,762 of record JAJFHC010000110.1, read on the forward strand.
CGGCTTTTGTCTGGGCGGTGGGCTGGAACTGGCGCTTGCGTGCAAGTACCGGATAGCCCGCGACGATGCGACATTCGGATACCCGGAAGTCCTGCTTGGGTTGCATCCCGGCCTTGGTGGAACCTGGCGAACCTTGCGTCACATGCCCCCGGTCGAGGCCATGACGATGATGCTGACAGGCCGCTCGATGTCTGCAAAGAAGGCTCTGCGAGCAGGCCTCTTAGATGCCGTTGTTCCCGAACGCCACATGCGTGCAGCGGCCCTCAGGATGATATCCGGCAAGGACAAGAACAGATCACTAGGACGGCTTGCGAAGCTCCAAACCATGGGTCCGGTCCGGTCCATTCTGGCTGGTCAGATGAAAAAACAGACCGCACAGAAGGTCCGCCCCGAGCACTATCCGGCACCCTTTGCGCTGATCGACATGTGGAAAAACCACGGCAACGATCATGCGGCGATGCGACTGGAGGAATCTAAATCCTTTGGCACTCTTCTCACCGGAGATACCGCTCAGAATCTGGTTCGCGTTTTTCATCTCCGCGAAAAGCTTAGGGAACGGGCCAAGGATACCCAGCACAATGTTCGCCACGTCCACGTCATTGGCGCCGGTACAATGGGCGGAGACATCGCTGCATGGTGTGCCGCCAACGGTTTTTTGACGACACTCGAGGATCGCAGCAGCAAGCTGATTGGCCCGGCCATCGGACGCGCAACGAAACTGTTCAAAAGAAAACTCAAGGTCGAGGCCGAGATCCGCGCGGCGCATGACCGGCTTATGCCGGACACGGACGGTTCCGGCCTGTTCAAGGCGGATCTGATAATCGAGGCCGTGCCAGAGGACCTCGAAATCAAGCGATCCGTCTACGAACATGTCGAGTCCAGAATCAAGGACGGCGCCATACTCGCGACAAACACGTCGAGCATTCAACTGGAACGCCTAAGTGCCTTGCTTAAAGTCCCGGAGCGCTTTGTTGGACTGCACTTTTTCAATCCGGTTGCCAGGATGCCTCTCGTAGAGGTAGTGACCCACGGGGTATTGAGCACGGAAAACCGTGATCGGGCGATGGCCTTCGCACTGGCGATCGACAAGTTGCCGTTGCCGGTCAGAAGCGCCCCTGGATTTTTGGTAAATCGGGCCTTGACCCCTTACCTGCTTGAAGCAATGGCGTGTTTTGACGAAGGCATCGCCCCTGAAGTTATCGACGGCGCGGCCGAAGCTTTTGGCATGCCCATGGGGCCGATTGAACTTGCCGATCAGGTTGGCCTGGACGTTTGCCTGCATGTGGCTCGTGTCCTTGCAATGGAAAGCGATCTTGCGTTTCCGGACGTACCTGCATGGTTCACCGAAAAGGTAAGCCAGGGAGACATCGGCAAAAAGGTCGGTCGCGGGTTGTATGAATACAAGGACGGCAAGCCTCAGAAAAAGAAGATCAAATCGTCAGATATTCCCGCCGATCTCGCTGACCGCCTAATTCTGCCGCTTCTCAACAGCACGATCGCCTGCCTGCGTGAAAACGTCGTTGAAGATCCTGACACCGCAGATGCGGGTATAATCTTTGGGACCGGGTTTGCCCCCTTTCACGGCGGGCCGCTGCAATATTGCCGAACTCGTGGGGTAGATAACGTTGTTCAGTCACTCAGACGGCTGAGGGGAAACCACGGGCCTCGGTTTACGCCAGACAAGGGATGGCCTCTAATGTCGACATTTTGACAAGGTCGACACATATGGGAAAACAGTCGAACCAAATGAGACCAAAGTCAGGCAGATCGGTTCATGGCCGGTTCATACTGATTGCCCTTTTCTAATCACCTCATAATCAGGGTATGCGAGCGGACCCGTACAAACGAAGCTTAAGCGGAATGGTAGTGTGATATGACTGTTCAAACGAGTATCAGAAATCGTGGCATCATTGTTGTTGGCAGCACAATATTCTGGCTCCTGACAGTGGCCGGTTCCGGTGCCGTCCCTCAATCCGCTCTGCAATTCCTCGAGTCTGACAACAAAACGCCCCCAGTGGCCAACGGCGTTGTCCAGCTCGCGCAGTTCCTGCCTCCGCCATGGGAATACGAAGACGACGACGAAGATTTCATCGATGATCCGTACGAGGATGAGGATTTCGAGTACCAGGAGCCTCGCCCACGCCGACGCCGTGCCCCGACACGGTTCCGCACAAATGCATCCCAGGCAGCGGCATTCGATCTTCAGGTAACCGCGCGTCTGCTGAATGAAGGCTGTGACGCCGGAGAATCCTGCACGTTTTCCACAAAAGTCTACAACAACGGTCCCCGCGCCTTCCGCGGGCAACTTTGGATTCGTGGCCAGATTACACCTGCCGTGCGAACCCGTATCAGCCGGATCGGGCCCAAGGGCTGGTCCTGCAACCAGATCGGCACGACGAGCTACTGTTCAAGGCGTGTCAAATCACTACGCCCGGGACAATCCATCGTACTTGAACAGGTTCACGTTCTGCCGGCAAACCGGACACCCTCCTCCCTGACGTCCTGCTTTGCAATTCAGTGGCGCAACGCTACCGGAGGCCAGGCGTCGGTTAAACAGATTCAGCGCGCCTTAGCGGCACAAGGGTTCAATCCCGGTCCGATTGATGGCGACTTCGGTCGACGCACACGCGGCGCAATTTCAAGTTTTCAGCGACAAAACGGCGTACGGGTAACCGGCACGCCAACGCCTGGATTTGTGTCTGTCCTGTTTCAGAGGGAAATGAACTATTCCCGTGACCGCAATACCCGCAATGATCGTGCGTGTGCCCGCGCCGCCATCTCGAACCAGGGTCTGCCGGACGTCCCAGACGACAATGGACAGGTCGATACACAGGACGATTTCACCACGGAAGACGATGGGCAGAATACAGGCGTTCACACCAAGCCGACGTCACGTTTTCACCGCAAATTCACTTCTGTCCAGCATGACAAATCGACCAGCCGCCGATTTGGCGAGCCGGCCCCGCCCAGAGCTCATAGAAAATCCAGGTCGAACACACACCGGAAGTCCGTGTCGAATTTCCATCTCAAGGCAGGTTCGGAGCTGCATGAAAAACGCACATCGGCTGAAATCCCGGCTGAACCTGACCCCGACTTTACACCAAGCCATCTGAAGCGGACTTCTGAGTTTCACAAGAAACACAAGTCCAACCGCCATGACAAAGCGACCTCCAACCTGGCTGACAGACATGCCAAATGGCAATCGCAGTTTCATAAGAAATACCAGTCAAGCCGGCACGACAAGGACACGTCCGATCCGACTCAGGTTCATGAAAAATGGAAGTCTGCCTTTCACCGCAAATACGAATCTTCGCGACATGACAAGACGACATCCGAACCGATCAGCCTGCACGAAAAGGCTGTTTCGACCTTTCACAAGAAGCGGATATCCAGCAAGCATGAAAAGACAACATCAAATGTTCTCAAAATTCACGAGAAGTGGCGTTCGAGTTTTCATGCCAAGTACGAATCGTCGCGCCATTTGAAGGCAACGTCGAAGCCACGGCCTGTCCACAAGAAAGACATTTCGAACTTCCACCAGAAGAACAATTCTGCCGAGCATGTAAAAGCCACATCCAAGGTTCTCAATATCCATGAAAAGTGGCAGTCGGAGTTTCATGCGAAATATGAATCTTCACGCCATGTGAAGACGACCTCACAGCCAAGACCGGTGCACGACAAGGTTATCTCGGCATTCCACAAGAAGCGCACATCGTCTGAACATGTGAAATCGACCTCGAAGACACTCAAGGTTCACGCGAAGTGGCAGTCAACGTTTCACGCAAAATACGAGTCCTCGCGTCACATCAAGACAACATCGAAGCCGCGGCCGGTACACCGGAAGAACCTGTCGACATTTCATGAGAAGAACAACTCTTCCAAACACGACAAGTCGACGACAAAGGTCCGCGTGACGCACCGGAAGAGCGTTTCCAAGTTTCATGAGAAGAATGCGTCCGATCAGCACAACAAGGCAAATTCGAAAAGCCGACCGGCTCATGCAAAATGGAAATCGACCTTCCACAAGAAGTTCACCACCGACATGCATGTCAAGGCTACATCCCTGCCCCGGAAAGTGCACGACAAGGACGTGTCCACTTTCCACCAGAAGTACAAATCACTGCAGCACGACAAGGAAACGTCCAGGCTTCAGAAATATCATAACAAGGCCGTGTCGGGGGCTGTTCACAGCAAGGCTCGATCCGCTGTTACCGATCCATGATCTGAACCGAAAAACATGAGACGACGATTGCGACGACCCATAACAAGCGTCACCAAGAAGCTCAGCTCGAGAGACAATGACAAAAACAACATCATTACAGGCATGGTCGGCACCGAACCAACTGGAATTCAGGTGGCTACTGGTGCAAATGGCAAAACGCGGATACGGTCACGCCATGTGGAGAAAATCGCTCGTTGGAACATTACTGATTATCGCAACCCTTTTGTTTGCCGGTAAATCCGTTCATGCCCAGTCGTCGCAAAGCGATGGCGACGGGAACCAACAACCACGAGTTTCCCTGAACCAGGCATATGTCAAAGACGTCCAGGTGGAGTCGTCCGCAGTCGACCTTGGGAACCTGATGTCTGTGTTCGACTTCATATTCACAAGCCTCGACGACACCGTGACGGTGTATCCGACAGAGAACTATTTCTATTTCCGCTTTTATCTGAAAGGCGTGGAGTGGGCCGGAAACATTCGTCTCGACATCATCGATCGGGACAAGGGAGCTGTCCATTTTGCCTATTTTGAGAGTACCAACCTGTGGGCTGGAGACGGCGTCAGCAGCCATCGGACACTTGGACCCGACGATGGCGTTGTCCTGAAGAAGGTCGATGACCTCGCCTACGATCTCACTTTCAAGGAGCGTACCGTAAGGTTCAATTTGAATGATCTGTCGGAATATCCGGTACCCGAACACTTCTTGCGCGACAACGAGATTTACCTCGGACCGGTGTTCGATGAATCCGGCATAGAGTTTCATCTTGTCCACGACAAGGAACTGAAGAATTTTCTCTACGTCCTGAACGAGTCAAAACCGGTGCCGGACAAACTTGAGGCCCTGCCCACGGCACAGGACATCTTCATTGGAAGGCGCACCGGATTTGCCTATTTCCGTGATGCCCGAAAGGGTCGCAAGATTCTAATCGGCGTGCATGATTCGAATGTTAGCCAGAACACTTACTTTGACGGGCCGTTCGATCAACTGCCTGACAACTTTCTGGACCGGAAGGCCTTCCGTAAGGCTCTCAAGCGTAGTTTTCCGGGACTCCCTGAATCGATCGACGATTTTGGAAATTTCGAAGGCGGTGAAGGCCGGGTACTGATCAACCCTTACAAGACCTACAGCCAGCCCACCGACCTGGTTGGCATTTCAGATTGCGCCGCTGCCGCGAAAGAAGACGGACCCTACTACACCTGCTTCCAATCGGAAGAATAAGGGCGCTGCGGCCTTGCTGCGACAAAACGATATCCCGTCTTGAAATGCCGGCATGTCAGGCCGCATTATCAGCCCACCTGAATATTCCCCTCCGGAGCATCTTGCCATGACAGCGAACAATATTTTCGACGAGAAACACTCGGAGAGCGATCCGTTCGCTTTGTTCGATGGCTGGTTTGAGATGGCGGAAAAGTCTGAACCTCAAGATCCCAACGCCATGGCGTTGGCCACGAGCGATGCGGGCGGTTTGCCAAACGTGAGAATGGTGCTCCTGAAGGCCGTCGACGAATCCGGGTTCGTCTTCTACACAAATCTGGAAAGTGCAAAAGGCACCGAACTCACTGAAAACCCGAAGGCGGCGCTGTGCATTCATTGGAAGAGCCTAGATCGTCAGATCCGCGCCCGCGGTGAAATCGAGGCGGTGACGGACGCAGAAGCCGATGCCTATTACTCCAGCCGTCACCGTTCAAGCCGGATCGGCGCCTGGGCCTCCAAGCAGTCACGCCCACTGGAGAGCCGTTTCGCCCTGGAAAAGGAGGTTGCCCGATTTACCGCAAAGTATGCTGTCGGCGAGATCCCGCGGCCATCTTTCTGGTCGGGATTTCGTCTCAAGCCGACCTATGTTGAGTTCTGGCGATCGGGAACTTTCAGATTGCACGACAGGTTGATTTTCAAACGAGACACGCCCGATGGGCCTTGGGTGACGAGCCGGTATTACCCCTGACCAGCTGCGGCTTGTAGGGTCGGCGGACAACATCCGCACAACATTCTCATTGAGATTTCTCCAACAAATTCAATGCGAACGGCAATAAGTTCGTAACCACATCTGATTTTCCGGTTCATTCCCGCGAGATCGTTCCTATATGTGAGTTCACCATTTCGTTACGGGCTTGTAATGAACGAATGGTGTGGGCGGACAACGGAGGATCAATGGAAAGTTCGTATAGGAGGAACCAATGACGTCCCAGCAAACCAGTCCACCATCGTTCATCACAAGGCATGCCCCCAATCCGCATTCCAGACGTTCCGTCAAGAGAAAGTTCTATGCCGTCAGCGCTATTGCCCTGTCGGCCTGGTTTTGCCTGACCGCAACGCCGTCTCTTGCACAAACGCCTGTTCTGGGTTCCGGTGACACTGTCGTAACCCGCTTTTCAGGCACTCTGGGCGAGGCCGGATCGCCTCTGGTTCTGGATCCGGACGGCACCGTCGCCACCGTCGTGTCGCTCGGAGCACCGGGATTCGTACCCGATGGCCGCCACTGGAAGGACATAGTCCAGAAACTCCAGATTCCGGCAGCCCAGGTCGGCCAGGTTTTTGGCATCGCCATTGACGACGCTCAACCGGCAAACATCTATCTGACCGCCACATCGGCCTTTGGCCTGCACCGTACGCCTGAAGGCGATGCCTGGGCGCCCGGCATGTGGGGTGAAGGCGGCGGCCCTGGCACCGTCTACAAACTGAGTGCAACCAACGGCTACCAGCCGGAGGTGTTTGCCAACATCACGATCGATGACCGGGAGAACACCGGTGCCGGTCTTGGAAACATCGCCTATGACGCCTCGCACCGTCAGCTTCTCGTGACCGACCTCGAAACCGGCTTTATCAACCGCGTCAGCGTCGAGGACGGTAGAATACTGGGACGGTTCGATCACGGCGTACTGGCACGCAGTGGCTTTTTCGACGTGCCCAACGAAACCTGGCAAACTCTCGATCAAGCGCCCTTCGATCCTGCCTCCGAGGCATCACTGGAAGTTTGCGAGAAAGCCGCCGGCGGTGTCAGCGGCGCCAACGACCCCGCCTGCTGGAATGTTGCGGACTTTCGCAGAAGGATCTGGGGCATCGGTGTTCACAAGAACACCGATGCCGGAGAGGTGCGCGCGTTCTACGCCGTCTGGGGATCAAGCGCACTCGGAAATTCCGAATGGGCGGATGCCGGTGAAGACAGGAAGAATGCTGTCTGGTCGGTCGCAATTTCCGAAGATGGATCATTTGATCCTGAAACCATACGCCGGGAACTTTTTGTTCCCTCATTCTTTGCCGGTGAAGCGGGCGACGGAGAGCAGACCGAGAGCAGCCCGGTGGCTGACATCGCCTTCTCGAAGGACGGCCAGATGCTCCTTGCCGAACGCGGTGGCTTGCGCAACCTCGGGGGCGGAGAGAATGCCCCGTTCGCAAAACCACAGCAGTCACGTGTCCTGCTCTACAAGAACACCAACGACGGAGAACAGATCACCTGGACGCCCGAAGGTCGCTACGATGTGGGTTTTGCCGACAAGCGTGAAGACGGTCAACCGCATCTGCGCGCGAATGCGGGCGGCGGCACCGACTTCGGTTTCGGCTACGATGAACAGGGCAACCTCAATGCAAATGCGCCGGACGCAAACGTCATTGTATCGGGTGACCGCCTTTGCACCACAGAAGCTCCCTGTACCGATCCGCAGACACAAGACCGGACCGACCCTGGTCGCGTTGACGGGATTCAGGTAACACCGGCAGCCCTGGTTTCGGAGGTTGCTCCCGACGCCGCCTTTCAGCCCTATCCGGATTCCGGCGAAGCAACCACACCCGATGGCCCACTTCAGTCGGTCATGGTCGATCCCGGGACCGCATCCGGCGGTGCTGGCCAACCTTCTGGAGGCAATCAGGCCTCATACACAGGCGACGTCGAGTCCTACCGTGGGTCTGGCGTGGTTGAGCCAGTGCCTTCAGAAGAGCCGGAATTTGCAGACGATCCCGAATTCGAACCGGAATATGAACCGGAGTTTCCCGATGATGGTGGTGGATTCGTGCCCCCGCCTCCTCCTTTGCACCAGAAATGGAAGTCCAACTTCCATCAGAAGTGGGCATCGGTTCAACACAACAAGTTCACGTCAAAACCCTTCCCGCTGCATCTGAAATGGAAGTCGAAGTTCCATAAAAAATGGAAATCCATCCAGCATAACAAGGCGACGTCGAAGCCGTTCCCGCTGCACGTGAAGTGGAAGTCCAAATTCCACAAGAAGTGGAAATCGATCCAACACAACAAGTTCACGTCGAAGCCCTTCCCGCTTCATGTGAAGTGGAAGTCCAAGTTCCATAAGAAGTGGAAATCGATCCAGCACAACAAGGCGACGTCAAAGCCCTTCCCGTTGCACGTGAAATGGAAGTCCAAGTTCCATAAGAAGTGGAAATCGATCCAGCACAACAAGGCGACATCGAAGCCCTTCCCGCTGCACGTGAAATGGAAGTCCAAATTCCATAAAAAGTGGAAATCGTTTCAACACAACAAAAAGACGTCGAAGCCGTTCCCGCTGCACGTGAAATGGAAGTCCAAGTTCCATAAGAAGTGGAAGTCGGTTCAGCACAACAAAAAGACGTCGAAGCCGTTCACGCTGAAACCGAAACACGTCAAATGGAAATCCAACTTCCATAAGAAATGGAAATCGGTTCAGCACAACAAGAAGACGTCAAAACCGTTCACGCTGAAACCGAAACACGTCAAATGGAAATCCAACTTCCATAAGAAGTGGAAATCGGTCCAGCACAACAAGAAGACGTCAAAGCCGTTCACGCTGAAACCGAAACACATCAAGTGGAAATCCAACTTCCATAAAAAATGGAAATCGGTCCAGCACAACAAGAAGACGTCAAGGCCGTTTACGCTGAAGCCGAGACACATCAAGTGGAGGTCCAACTTCCACAAGAAGTGGAAATCGGTTCAGCACAACAAGGTGACAAGCAAACCATTCACCTTCAACAGGAACTGACCCCTGGTCGGCGACCTGAACAATCCGAAAACCGGTGCGGCATCCTCAGGGGTGCCGCACTCTTTTGTGCGGCGCGCTTGATCGGGATCGGCTAATGCGCCGCGCGGTTGATGGCATCACGGGCCATGTCGTCGGCAATCCTGGCAGTGGGGCGGTCAAGACGGTCCGCCGCGGCAAAGATTTCCGTCAGTCGGTCACCGATTTTAGCAACATTGCGGTCGACTTCCTCGTTGCTGGCATTGCCTCGATACTCCGCAGCAACAGAAATGATGCCGCCTGAATTGATCACGTAGTCAGGGGCATACAGGATTCGATTCTGCCTCAGCAGATCTCCGACCGAAGGATCTTCAAGCTGATTGTTGGCAGCACCAGCGATCACTCTTGCTTTCAGTCTGCCCACGAGATCAGCCGAAACCGCGCCTCCCAGAGCACACGGGGCAATCACATCGACGTCTGCCAGGAGTATGTCATCGGTCGAACTGACTGTGGCGCCGAATTCCTCCGCCGCCCGTTCCGTTGCGGCGGCGTTGATATCGGCAACCGTCAGCTGCACGCCTGCTTCATACAGGAACCGGCACAAGTGATAGCCGACATTGCCGACGCCCTGAACACCTACCCTCAACCCTTCTAAATCGTTTCGCCCGAGGGCCTTGGTTGCGGCGGCACCAATCCCGTAAAAAACACCCATGGCCGTCTTGGGCGATGGATCACCGCCGGCGATCCCGTCCTTGCTTGCAAGACCGCTCACGTGACGCGTGGTACGGGCGACGTGCTCCATGTCCTGCACACTGACGCCAACATCTTCGGCTGTAATGTAATTGCCGCAAACCCGGTCCACGGCCCGGCCAAAGGCTTCAAACAACGCCGGCGACTTTGGAATATCCTTGTCTGCTATGATCACCGCTTTGCCACCGCCGAAGGGAATACAGGCAAGGGCATTCTTGTAGCTCATGCCCTGGGACAGCCGTAACGCATCTTCCACAGCTTCGGCTTCCGACCCGTACTGCCAATATCGGCAACCGCCGAACGCTGGGCCAAGGAACGTTGAATGAATGGCGATTACACCCCGAAGACCGGTCTCACGATCACTGAACATCTGTACCGTTTCATGATCGTCAAAAGCGGCGTTGGAAAACACGGTCATTGCACCCTCCATTGAACACACGGTGCCACACCAAGCCGAAGAGGCAAGTCGAAGCGGGCACCGGATCAATCAACGGAACCTACGCGTGTTTATGCGACACGGGGTTTCGAAGATTCGGTCCAACTGGATGCAATCGGGAAAATTTGAATGCCGTTTTGCAATTTATGGAATGATCGGACCACGCCGCCTCGAGAAGGCTGAACCGCCAGCGCGACTCACATGAGTCGTCCGGCAGCTTCTCCAAGCCCGGACACGACGACTTAGCGTGCGAGAAAGTCACTCAGGACAGCCGAGACATAGTCGGCATTCTCCACCGGCATCATGTGCCGTCCACCTTCAAGGATCTCCACCCGGGCATTGTCGAGCCGTTCGGCAAGCCGATAGGCCATGGCGGGTGTCGACCCTGTGTCGAGCGTCCCGGTCATGACCAGGACGTCGGCCTTGATCTCACCGATCCGCTCGGCAATCTGGTCATCGATGTGAGCGAAAATCCCATAGGCCGGCAGAAATCCTTCTGGATCGTTCGATTCAAGACGCTTTCTGACCGCCGAGATCACATCCGGTCGCGCCTCCTGGAATTCCGGCGAGAACCACCGTTCAACCGCTGCATTGATGATTGCCGATGGGCCTTCCGATTTGGCGACCTCCAGTCTCTGCCTAACGCCAGCTCCCTCCTCCGGGCTCCGGTCGAACACGCCGTTGAGTACGCCCATTCGGTCAACGCGATCGGGATGGGCAAGACAGAAGGTCTCCGCTATCAGGGACCCAATCGAGAAGCCGACAATGTCCGCCCGTTCCAACTCAAAATGATCAAGCACGCCAAGCAGCTGCTCCGAGAACACATCGAGCGTGACAAGTTGCTTCGACAGCGCACTGTCGCCGTGCCCGTAGATGTCATACGTAATGACCGTGTGATCTTTCGAAAGCACATTTCGCTGGTCCGACCAGATGGACTGGTCGAGCCCCACGCCATGGATCAGGACCACGGGAGACCCCTGCCCCACAGCCAACACGGCGGTTCCATCGCTGGTTTTGATCATGATACAACACCCATCCATTAATGGTCTGAGCCTAGCTGATAGATCAAGACTGCGGAGACTGCAATGTCATCGAATACCTCCATAAGCCTAAGGCCCGCCAATGCTCAAGATGCTGCCGTAATCGTTTCCCTGTTACGGGAACTCGCCGGACACGACGGCGATGAATCCGATTGCCGCATGACCGAGAACGATGTCATCAAGTTCGGCTTTGATGAACCGTCCCGCTTCAAGACTGTCATTGCCGAAGTCGACGGAGCACCGGCCGGTCTCGCCCTGTATTTCTTCACGTTCACAACCTGGGGCGCGAAACCGGTATTGTTCCTGAACGACCTTGTTGTCGGGGCAGGTTTTCGAGGCCTGGGTGTCGGCAAACGTCTGGTCTTCCATTTGGCCGGGATTGCAGTCGAAAAGGATTGCGCCTGGATGGACTGGAATGTCTATGATCATGCTGACGCGGTAAAATTCTATCGCGCGATCGGTGCACGCGAAATCGATGCCTTCCGCGTCTACCGCCTCGACAGCGAAAAGCTTGCCGCCGTTGCGATAGGTTAGAGCACAAGAGATGTCTGTTCCCGTCGGTCAGTCGACGGGCGGCAGCGGCAGGGTGTTGGTGTACTTGATCTGTTTCAAGGCAAAACTCGACTGAATGCTGGCCACTCCATCGATGCGCGTCAGTTTTTCCTTGAGGAAGCGTTCGTAGGCTGAAAGATCGGCGGTAACCACCCGCAGAAGATAATCCCGTGAACCGGTCATCAGGTAGCATTCGAGCACTTCTGGGTGCCTGCTGACCTCCCGATCAAACTTGTCGAGTTCCTCTTCGCGTTGACGTTCAAGCTGGATCGACACGAAGACGCTGACCGGCAGCCCCACTTTTTCCTGATCGACCAGCGCCACATAACGGTCGATGACGCCGGCGCTCTCGAGGTTGCGCAGCCGCCGCAGACAGGGAGACGGGCTCAGCCCCACACGTTCTGCCAGTTCCGAATTGGTCAACCTGGCGTCAGCTTGGAGCTCACTGAGGATTTTTCTGTCAATTTTGTCGAGGCGGATTTTTGGCATAATCAAGATGTCTCTTCGTCGAATACTTCTGTGATGTGCTGATATTGATGTCGAACTTAGCAAGAATGGCAGAAACTGCCATGAGAAACTTTGTATAGTCCCAAAAAGTCAATGACGCCCGACCTGGAGCCTGAGAGCGATGAAAACCAATGCGGAACTGAGCATTCTGGAGGACCTTGAGCGCAAGGTTCTGTGGCTGTCTTCGTGGACAATCCACAATGCAAATCATGTGCGAACCAGTGACGACGGCCTCAAGGTGGGCGGCCATCAGGCCTCAAGCGCGTCGTTGTCGACAATCCTTTCGGCACTCTATTTTGCAATCCTGAAGCCGCAGGACCGGATCGCCGTCAAGCCGCACGCAAGCCCCATATTTCATGCGATCCAGTACCTGCTCGGCAACCAGACCCAGGCAAAACTCGAGAATTTTCGAGGGTTAGGGGGCGCCCAATCCTATCCCTCGCGCACCAAGGACACCGACGACGTCGATTTCTCCACCGGATCAGTGGGTCTCGGCGTCGCCATGACGGCATTCGCCAGCATGGTTCAGGACTACATCCAGGCCAAGGAACAAAACCCTGACTGGCCTGAAGGCCGAATGATCGCCGTTCTGGGAGACGCCGAACTCGACGAAGGCAACATCTACGAGGCGTTACTTGAGGGCTGGAAGCACGATCTCCGGAACTGCTGGTGGATCGTGGATTACAATCGCCAGAGCCTTGATGCGGTCATCAGCGACCGGCTTTTTTCCAAGATGCAGAATGTCTTTCTCAACATGGGTTGGGATGTGATTGCCATCAAATTCGGCAAGCAGCAGGAACAGGCCTTTAAGCAAGCCGGCGGTGAACATCTGCGCGATTGGATCGACAATTGTCCCAACACACTCTATTCCGCGCTCACATTCGAAGGCGCCATCGCGTGGCGCACGCAGCTTGAGACGGACCTGGCGGATCACCCTGACACGCTGGAAATCGTAAACGCTCTGGACGACGACGCGCTTTACGGCCTGATGACGGATCTTGGCGGCCATTGCATGGAAACCGTCCTGGAAGCCTTCCGTTCCGTTGACCACAGCCGACCGGTCTGCTTCATCGCCTACACCATTAAGGGACACGGGTTGCCGCTTGCCGGACACAAGGACAATCACGCCGGCCTCATGTCGCCGGGCCAGATCGATCAACTCAAGACGTCAATGGGAATCTCCGAGGGCGAGGAATGGAACCGGTTTGAAGGGTTGCTACACCCACCGGCCACCATCGAGCGGTTTCTTGAACGTGTCGAGTTCAACCAGAAAGGCACCCGCCGTCTGACGGCACCCACAGTCCCGGTCGGCCCTTTGCCGCTGCCCCCCATTCGTGGCGCCATGTCGACACAGGAAGGTTTCGGGAAGATCCTGGCAGAAATTGCCCGGCAAAAGACCGACCTTGCCCGTCACATCGTCACGACATCTCCGGACGTCACCGTCTCGACCAATCTCGGCGGCTGGGTCAACCGGCGTGGCGTGTTCTCCAAGACGCCCGAAGAGGATGTTTTTCAGACCCGGAAACTGATGTCCACGCAACGTTGGCATTCCGGACCCGATGGCCAGCACCTGGAACTGGGCATCGCCGAAAACAACCTCTTCATCCTGTTGGCAGCGCTTGGCCTGTCACATACCCTGTTTGGCGAACGCATCCTGCCCATCGGCACACTCTACGATCCGTTCATCCAGCGCGGCCTCGATGCCCTCAACTACGCCTGCTATCAGGATGCCCGTTTCATCGTGGTCGCAACCCCGTCAGGCATCACCTTGGCGCCGGAAGGCGGTGCCCATCAATCCATATCGACCCCGCTCATCGGCATGGCCCAGGATGGCCTGGCAACGTTTGAACCGGCATTTGTCGATGAACTGGCGGTCATCATGGAGTGGGCCCTCGACTACATCCAGCGCGAGCCTGTGGACAGCGGCGACGACGGCTGGTTGCGGGACCGGGATGGCGGCTCGGTGTACCTGCGGCTCTCGACGAAGGCCTTGGATCAGCTTGCTCGTCCGATGGAAAGCGACCTGAAGGACAACATCATCAATGGCGGCTACTGGCTTCGACCGCCCTCTGAAGGCGCCCAACTGGCAATCGTCTACTCCGGCGTCGTTGCCGAGGAAGCCGCGTCCGCGCTTGGTGAAATCCTGCCGATAGCCCCTGGCGCCGGCCTCCTGGCGGTGACCTCCGCCGACCGCCTCAATGCTGGATGGACGGCCGCACAGACCGCGCGCCAGCACGGACACCCGGACGCCCTGTCTCATGTGGAACACCTGCTTGGGCCCCTTGACCGCAACGCCCAGATCGTCACGGTCCAGGACGGCCACCCTGCCGCTCTGTCATGGATCGGCGGCGTACGCGGCCACAAGGTGCAATCCCTGGGCATTGAGCATTTCGGGCAAACCGGTACGATTGATGACCTCTACGCCCACTACCGGATCGACAAGCAGGCCATCGTGGAGGCCTGCCGCGCGGCGCTGCCGCGCAGCCGGGTGAGTGGTGAAAAGGCAATCTGATACCGGAATTCAACTGCCGTCGCATGCTTATTCATCAGCACACAGACTGGGCGTCACAAAAAATGACCCCCGCGAAACGCGTCGCGGGGGCCTTCAGACTTTAAGTCAGCGTAATCCAGGAAGACTTACTTGAGAAGTTTTCTGGACCATTTCCCGTCGGGACCGACAACGTTCAGGCTGAACAGGCCGGTGACGTCACCGTTCTTGTCAAAATCGTTGACGCCGGCAGCCCCCTCGTAATTGATGTCCTTGCCTTCCGCGATCAGCTTCTTGGCTTTCGCCCACTCACCGGGACGAATGACTTCGCCTTCCGGACCGGCAACGGCACGAAGCGCTGCAGGGATCTTCGACCGATCGGCTGATCCTGCCTTCTCGATGGCCAGAGCCATCAGGAAGGTTACGTCGTAACCATGAGCCGCATAAGGTGCTGCTGGGTCACCGCCAGTTGCCTTGTAGGCATCGGCGAAAGCCTTGTAGGACGCATCATCGGGATCGGAGGCAGCTTGCGTGATCCAGAGCTTGTCACGCAGGTTGTCGGCGCCCAACTGTGCAATCACGGATACATCGAACATGCCGTCAGCGGCATAGAACTTATTGAACAGGCCATTTTCCAGGCTGTTTTTGATGATCGCGATGCCGCTTGACCCGTAATACGCAAACAGAATGAGAGCTTCCGGGCTGCCTTGAGAAAGGGTCGACATTTCAGAGCGATACGACGCCTTGTTAGGTTCATGGGCCTGGTTGGCCGTGACAGTGCCGCCCAGTTTCTTGTACTCGGCTTCAAAGACCTTCGCGATGCCGGCATTGTAGTCGTCGTTCGAATAGGTCATGGCGACCTTCTTCAACCCCGCTTCCATGACCAGCCGTGCGATTTCCGCACCCTGATAGGCATCGGAGGCTGCTGCACGGAACACGGTGTCCTTGTCGTCCAGCTCAGAAATTGTCGGTGCCGTTGCCGAGTCGGAAATCACCGTGACACCGGCCGGAATGGTCACCGAAGACACCATGCCGTTGGTGGCGCCGGAACAACTTGGGCCCACGATGCCCACGACCTGTTCCACGTTCACAAGCTTGTTGCCGGCATCGACGGCCGCTTTCGGATCGCATGCCGAGTCGGCCACGACCATTTTCATCGTGTCGCCTTTTAGCAGGCCACCATTGGCATTCACATTGTCGGCGGCAAGTTGACGGCCCGCGACGATGGCAGCCACCAGTTCCGCGATTGGGCCGGTTACACCACCGGCTGATCCGACTTTGATGTCGGCAGCATTGGCAGAAACCGACAGCATGGCGACCGCCGACGCGGCCAGAGCCAAACGTTTCAAAATGTACATATGGGAGTACTCCTCTCCTGGTTGTGTGGTGCGTTTTGCTTCTCACCACTTGGGGATAAACGTGACCTGTCGGGCGGGAATGTCAACAATTTGGTTGCTCTTTCATTGCCGCCATGACGGTTCGTGTTTGGCGACCCGATCACGTTTCAGTTGAGCGACCCGGCGAGGGTCGCTTTTCAGGCAGAATTCCTTGCGGAAACTTCTGCAGGAAATATTGCAGGGCCAGCCCGATCATGAAGATCCGGACATAAGCCACCCGCACGGACAACTCGTCCGGCAGCCTGCTGGACAGTATCTCGGACGCCGACCAGACCGTCCACATCAATACAGCGCCGAGTATGGCACCCTTGTTGTTGGCACTGCCGCCAACGATCAGCATCACCCAGACAAGAAATGTCGCAAGCAGCGGATCGGTCGTGTTCGGGTCGACGAACTTCAGGTAGTGCGCCATAAGCGCCCCGGCGAGTGCCATGATCATGCACCCGATGACAAAACCTTCCATGCGAAAATTCTCGACGTTCTTGCCAGCGGCCCGGGCGGAGGGTTCACTCTCCCGGATCGCTGTCATGACGCGCCCCCAGGGCGATTTCCGGGCGACTTCAACAAGCACGTAGACAATCGCGACGATCGCAATGACCAAGAGCAGGAAACCGATGTGGTTCCAGGGCTCAGGCAGGGACTCAAAGGGCTTGGGAATCTGCGACACCCCGCGTGGACCGTTCGTCGCCCAGGCTTCCGTTTTCAGGATCAGTCGGAAGATTTCCGCAATCCCGATCGTCGAAATGGCCAGGTAATCACTCCGCAACCTCAGACAGACCTTGCCGACAAGATAGGCAATGATGCCCGAAACGATCATTGCCGCCACGAAGCCCACGGCATAGGGCATCTCGTAACCGCCAATATGACGGTGTGTGGCAGCCGTCGTCAGTAAGGCCGACGTGTAGGCGCCGATGCCAAAGAAACCGGCAATACCGGCATTGAACAACCCGGCAAACCCCCACTGGACATTAAGCCCCAGTGTCAGCACCGCGTAGATGCCGCCCATGGTAAGGAGCGAAATAACATAGAGGCCGTATCCATACATCTGGTCCATGTCAGAATACCTTACCCTTGAACAGGCCCGAAGGTCGCCAGATCAGCATGCCGATCATGATCGCAAACGCGACCCCGGCCTTGTAGCTGGGGTTGAGCAGAGGTTCATTTCCAATCCAGTGATAGGTCGAAACCTCTTCTGCCAGGCCGATAATCAGCCCGCCAACCAACGCGCCATAGGGCCGCCCGACCCCCCCAAGGATCGCTGCAGCAAAAATCGGCAGCAAGAGCTTGAAGCCCATACGGGTGTCCACATGCGTGTCAACCGCCAGGAACACGCCGGCCGCGCACGCCAGTGCGGCACCCACGATCCAGGTTGCCATGACCACTTTTTCGGTATCGATCCCCGTCAGCCTTGCAAGCTCCGGTGAATCCGACATCGCCCGCATGGCCTTGCCGATCTTGGTGTAAGTCAACAGGTAGTGGACGGCAAACATCAGGACAATGGCACATCCCATGATCATCATGTGTTTGGGAGATATCCTCAGGAAGTCGCCGATGATAACGGGCATCTGGATTCCGGGAAGCACCGACTTGAGCTGGACTCCCCAGAAGAACTGGATCACGGACCGGATCATCAGCATCAGACCGAAGGATGCGACCACAAGCATGACCACGGGAGCAGAGCGAAGCGGCTTGTAGAAACCCCGATCGATGGCAAGTGCACTCAAGACCGTAAGTACCATGGCCACCGGCATGACCACCAGAGGATGCAGCCCCGTCAACTGCACCAGCGACCAGGAGAAATAGACACCGAGCGTCATGATCTCGCCATGGGCAAAATTGGCGAACCTCAGGATGACGAAAGTCAGGGTGATGCCGATCGCCCCCAGCGCATAGATACTGCCAAGCACGAGACCGGGAATGAGATAGAAATTGATGAACTCTCCCATTATGTCCCGTTTCCGTTTTCCTGTTTCCCGGCGGCACTACCTCCCCCCAGGAACATCTCTGCAACCTCGGGATCGTCAAGCAACTGGCGCCCCGATCCCTCGAACTTGTTCTTGCCGTCCACCAGAACATACCCCCGGTCGGCGATCCCCAGTGCCTGCTTGGCATTCTGTTCGACCATAAGAATTGGGACACCGGTATCGTTTATGGTCCGTACGATCGAGAATATCTCGCCGCGGAACTTTGGTGAGAGTCCGGCTGTCGGCTCATCCAGCAGCAGGATCTTCGGCTCCAGCATGAGGGCCTTGCCCATGGCTACCATCTGCCGCTGGCCGCCCGACAGCGTACCGGCCGTCTGCCTACGTTTCTCCGCCAGGGGCGGGAACATTTTATAGACTTCCGCCAGCCGCGGTCGAAAGTCATCCTCACGAACAAAGGCTCCCATCTCTAGGTTCTCCTCGACCGTGAGGCTGGGAAAGATGTTCGAGGTCTGCGGCACATAACACACGCCGTGGCGCACCACCTGTTCCGGCGGCATATTGGTGATCTCGTTGCCATCGAGCAAAACCGCGCCATCGGTCAGGTTGAGTAACCCGAACACGGCTTTCATGGCCGTTGACTTGCCGGCACCATTGGGTCCGATGATGACCACGATCTCACCGGCATCCACATGCATCGACACGCCATGCAGTATGTGCGTGTCGCCGTAGCCGCCAATCACTGCGCTAAGTTCAAGAACCGCCATCACTCGTCCTCGCCGCCGCCCAGATAGGCATCCAGAACCCGCGGGTCGCGCCTCACCTCTTCCATGGTCCCCTGCATCAAGACCGTGCCTTCAGCCAGCACGATCACCGGGTCGCAGAGGCTGGCAATCAGATCCATGTCGTGTTCGATCACGCAGAACGTATATCCCCTCTCCTGCCTGAGCCGGGAAATCATCTCACGGATCTTGAGCAGCAGAGTCGGATTGACGCCCGCACCCGGCTCGTCGAGCAACACCAGCTTGGCGTCGGTCATCATTGTACGTCCGAGTTCCAGAAGCTTCTTCTGTCCTCCCGACAGATTACCCGCCTGCTCGTCGCGAAGATGGGAAATCGACAGGAATTCAAGCGCGTCTTCCGCCTTCTTCATCACCTCGCTTTCACGGCGCGCCACACTGCCGCGCGCCAGCCAGTTGTTGAAGATATGCTCACCGGGCTGATCCGGCGGCACCACCATCAAGTTCTCCAGAACCGTCATTTTTGCGAATTCGTGCGGGATCTGAAATGTGCGGACAATACCGCGGTGGAACATCTTGTAAGTCGGCAGTCCCGTGATCTCGCTGCCTTGGAAGACGATACGTCCCGACGACGGGCGCTCTTCGCCCGCGATCATGTTGAAGGTTGTTGTCTTGCCCGCGCCATTTGGGCCAATGAGGCCAGTAATGGTCCCCTCTTCAATTGAAAAACTGCAATCCCTGACAGCCTGCACGCCGCCGAAATTCTTGTTCAAGCCTTCAATCTCGAGCACTCATGGACCCCTGTCTGAATGGCCTATTGTTCTTCAGCTCTATCGTTGCGAGGTCTCCGCCGTCCCCCCGGCACGCCTCGAATTCGGAGGATAACGGCATGGGCCCGGGTTTTCCAGCTAAGAGTTCGGATACGGTGATGCCGGTTGATGCTAATCCACCGTTCTTGAATCCAGGCACCACCGCGGAGGCTCCACCTTTCTCCTTACGCCGGTACCACTCCCAGATTCTTGGCGAGTGCCTGAATCTGCTCCCAAGTAGGCTTGGGCAGGGACACGCCGACAGCCGCATTTCGGACGTGGCTTTCGCGCTCACGCTCACCGGGGACTTCAACTTTCTCAAAACCGGGTGCCGGAGGGCAGGTGCGCAGTTCCTCGAGAATTTCTTCGGCGATCCTCTGAAACCGGCTGGTTTCGCTATACCTGGTCGCATCGATACAGATCAGAAGCCAGTTCATCTCCGTCATCACCGGCCCCAAC